>NZ_JBFRGR010000013.1:0-185195 GCF_052115445.1 Paenibacillus sp. 2RAB27 | reverse complement strand
AGTCCAAGCCGATATCATGAGGCCTGGAAGGCAAATAAATTAGGGGTAGTGGAGATTACCCTTTAAAAAAGGTTGAATACGAAAAATGAGAAACTGCGAGAAAGCAAGTATTCAGCAGATAGACTCCATAATTAAGGGGCCGAACCGGAATCGAGCGAATTAGATGTACTTTTTCCATTTATTCGCCAAATCAAACTCAAAACTGACGAAATAGCTGGAGTTTTTCCAGTTAATTGGGTCTGAGGGGTCTGAGGGGGGTGAGAAATTTGAGAGGTTTGAGAGGTTTGAGACGTCTTAGAGGTCTGAGAGGGCTAAATAATACTACTTAACACCCAAGCCTGCCACATCTCTCATACTCAGCAGCAATATTCTCAAGCCTTCACCTCACCAACTCCCTTATTCCCACTCCCATCAACAGTACCTTCAGCCACAAGCGCCGATTGAGTAGCCAATCTTTCCTCCTCGACGAACCCTCAATGGTCAACTATTATCCTCGATCGACAATACTTTACGGATTGCCCAATAGCCACGCCACATCAACGCTAGTTCTCAGCGGTGTGCCGCAGTCCCTCCCACGATTCAAAGCTCTAAACCGGTCCCTTGTTTGAATCTTTTGATCACCATTTGTGTATTCACGCGTACAACGCCATTCAGCTTGTAGATGTTCTTATAGAGGAATTCCTCCAGCGCAGCATCATCCTTCAATAAGGCATGCATATGTAAGGAACTGGTTCCCGTCATTTGGTAGATCGACACCACATTCGGGTCCGCCGAAAGTGTGTTTCCAACTTCCTCTGCGTAGCGCGGCTCCACTTCCACTTCGAAGAAAGCACTAACTACCTTCCCTAGCTTCGTTGCATTCAAGCGAATCGTAAAATTCTCGATAATTTCATTATCAATAAGGTTTTCAACACGCTTTTGAATCGCGACTCGCGATAGATTCAAAATCTCACCGATTTTCGCATAGGACATTCTGCTGTTCTCGTGCAGCAACTTAATAATTTCTTGATCGACAGGATCGAGATCGTGCAAATCTAACATGAACATCACTCCACTTCATGATCTTAAAATATATACAATTGCTCAGTTTTCCTTGCGTTTTCCGAAATTTTCAACTAAATGCACCTATAAAATAACTATTGTTAACATAATATCACATAAAAAATGGATAAACGTAATTATTTATCTATTATACATTTACATATGGTGTTGACGATTTTCGAAAGTGTACATATAATCATGTTAATTAATATAACATAAATAATATTACCCAATAAACAATGTTACTTAATGTGACACAAGGAGCTGCTGCATGACCAAAAAACTCATCTACAACGGAACCGTCCTGACGATGAATGCCACGGACCAAATGTTCAAGCCAGGCTATGTGTACATGGAACACGATGTCATCTGTGAAGTTGGCGAATGGAAGTCAGATGGCAGCTTAGATCATCTTCTCACAGAGGCCTCTTACCGTTACAACGCAGAGGGGAAAGTGGTTATTCCTGGCATTGTGAATGGCCACACGCATCTGTTTCAAACATTCATGCGAGGCATATCCGATCACTCCCCATTAGCCCAGTGGCTGAAAGAGATCATTTGGCCGATGAGTCTTGCGATGGAACCGGAGGATTTCTATTTAGCCGCATTGATCGGGTGTATTGAGAATCTGAAATCAGGCGCTACCTATATGATGGATCATCATTACATCCACACATATCCAGAGAATGATGCCAGTGTGCTGAGGGCGATGGTGGATTCGGGGATTCGTGGACATTTGGCACGAGGAGGCTCCGACCTTGCAGGGGAAGTACGTTTGCGAGAGACAGGTGAACAGATTTTCAACGCCACAGATCAATTGCTTGATCAGTGGGAAGGTGCAGGAAATGGCCGCATCCGAATCGCACTAGGACCACTCAATTTATACGGTTGCTCCCGGGAATATCTCGAACAAGCAGCCGTGTTCAGTCGAGATCGCAAGCTCATTTCTCATGTACATGTCGCAGAAACGAGTGAACAAATCGACACGACAATGGCGCGATACGGCCTTAGAAATTTGGAACTGTTAAATGAAGTTGGCTTACTCGGCGATCAAACACAGGTTGTTCATGGTGTTTGGCTGGACGACGGAGAGCTCGACCTCATCAAAGAAAAGCAAGCATCCGTCATCCATTGTCCCGTTTCCAATATGTACCTAGCCTCCGGTGTTGCTCGGGTACCTGAGATGCTACGGATGGGCATCAATGTTGCCCTAGGAACAGATGGCCCTGGCAGCAACAACTGCCAAGATAATCTCGAAGTGCTGAAGTTTACTGCGTGCTTGCACAAGGTGAATGAGTTGGATGCCACATTGCTGCCCCCGATGGATGTGCTGAGAATGGCAACAGTGAATGGGGCAAAGGCAGTAGGCCGAAGCCAAGATCTAGGCAGCCTCGAACCAGGTAAGAAAGCAGATCTAGTGACAGTTGATATGATGAAAGCCCATATAAGTCCCGTGCATCGCGCTTCTTCAGCACTTGTCTATAATGCGAACGGCAACGACGTCGATTTGGTAATGGTAGGCGGGCAAGTCGTTGTGGAACATGGGAAGAGCACATGGATTGATGAGCAGGAAATTTTAAAAAGAGCACAAGCCAGAGTTGACGTACTTAGGAGCAAGTTAGCGGGGCAGTATCCTATTTTCGCAAATCAAATATAGGTTCAATAAGAGGAGGATGAATTCTATGGCATTACAACGTCTACATGATCCCGTTCTTGAAAAGGATTGGCATGCGGTCTACCTTGCATCTGAGCTGAAAGATCAGCCAGTTGGTGTCATCATTTTAGGAGAAAGAGTAGCCCTCTACCGCTCTAGCCGAGGCGTTCACGCCATGCAAGATCTTTGCGTCCATCGTGGGGCTATGTTATCAAAAKGGTGGGTCAAGGATGATGTGCTGGTCTGTCCGTATCATGGTTGGCAGTACGACTCCTCAGGACAGTGTGTCTGTATTCCTGCACAACCCAAAGGAGAGAAAATTCCGCTTCGCGCGAAAGCCGTGACGTACGCCTGTGAAGAGAAATATGGCTTCATTTGGGTATGTATTGGTGAACCTGCAGCCCCGATCCCGCATTTTGAAGAGTTTGCGAATCTCGAGTATCACCCACTTCCGTGCGGGCCTTATAAGGTTGCTGCAGCAGGGACGCGAGTCATTGAAAATTTCACAGACTTCGCTCACTTAATGTTCGTTCATCAAGATTTACTGGGTCACCCAGACTATGCTGAGCTTCCTGATTTCCAGGTTGTGAAGGAAGAGAATCGCATCTATATCGAAAATATTCCGATTTTCCAGCCTGTTGCACATTCGGGTTCGGATAAAAGTGAGGGTACTACTTATGTCTATAGGAAGGAAGTGTATCGGCCATTGTCAGCTAGGCTATCGAAGGCGGATCCAAGTAATGGTCAAACGTTATGGATTATGCTCACCGTACTGCCTGTAGCTGCTGAAGAATGTGTTGTCTTCATGATGGTTTCACGTAACTATGCCTACGACGTGGATGACGCGAATTTCATTAAATTCCAAGACATCGTGTTTGAGCAGGATGCTAGAGTCATTGAGACCCAGAAACCTGAGTTGCTGCCTCTAGATCTGCAAGTCGAGTTGAATCATAAGGTTGATCGTTTCTCAATTGCATATCGTCGTTGGCTAAGAGAATTAGGTGTGGTGGTCGGGACAGTTTAGCTCTAGGACATAATGTTCGGTTTTAAGTGGTATTATTCACTTTACAATAATATTAAAGTTGTAAAAGTAATAAAAAGCCGTACTTTTATTGTGTGAAAATACAAAACGTCAGTCTATTCGTTGACGGAGACAAGCCGTGAAACGTATATTTGACTCAAGGTTAAACAAGATTTGTAGACATAGAAAACCAAATATGGAGGGGAAGTTAACTATGAAACGATTTCAACGTACTCTTGCACTTGCAACGAAACGCCCTGCTGCTGTATCCCTAAGTTTAGTGATGATTTCTAGTTTGTTAGCCGCATGTGGAAGTTCAAGTACTCCCGTTTCCTCGTCAGCGCCAACAGCAGCACCAACTACGGCGGCTGCTGCTTCTCCTGCAGCATCAGCGTCACCAGCCGCCAAACCGATTGTTCCAGCAACGGTGGTGTTGAACTGGTTCGCGGAGCCTGAGCACGGTGGGAATTTCGCAGCATTGTCGAAAGGCTATTACAAGGATGCAGGTTTCGATATGACAGTGATGCCAGGTGGTCCTTCTGTATCCGCTACACAGATTGTAGCTTCTGGTAAAGCACAATTCGGGATGGCGAACGGTGATGATATTTTGGTAGCCAGACAAGAAGGTATACCAGTAGTGGCGATTGCAACCTCGATGCAAAAGAGTCCGCAAGCCCTGTTTTATCATAAAGATTCCGGTGTAAAAGATTTCGGTGATTTAAATACTCATAAAGTGTACGTAGCATCCACAGCGAGCTTCTGGCAATTTATCAAAAACAAATACAAATTAACAAATGCACAAGAAATGAAATATACAGGTCAATTAGTGAACTTTGTGAGTGACAAAACGGCGCTAACGCAAGGTTATGTGACCTCAGAGCCATTCACGATGGATCAACAAAAGGTTGAATACGGTACGCTGCTTGTTGCCGATTCTGGTTATAAAATTTACGCAGGCGTGTACTTCACGACAGAGAAGATGATCGCAGAGCATCCAGATCAAGTCAAAGCCTTCGTTGAAGCGACGGTGAAGGGTTGGGATTACTACAAAGATCATTCCGATGAGATCAATCCAAGCATTCAAACGAAGAACCCGGACATGGGCCTCGACATGATGAAATACAGCGCAGCGAAGGAAATGGACTTTGTTTTCGGTGGCGATGCAGCGACCAAAGGCACAGGCATTATGACCAAAGAGAGATGGGAAGAAGTGCAGAAGCAATTAGTTGAAGTAGGCGTACTGAAGACTGCTGAGAATATTGATAAAGTGTTCACGACACAATTCTTGCCTAAAAAATAAACAAAACTTCGGGAGGTGACGGCATTGGCTTCTAACAACAACATCGATCTATGTAACGTCAGATTGCCATTATTAAATGAAGGGGAATTATATCGTCTCTCGATTCGCGATGGGAATTGGACACATATTCGCATACAAGAAGCAGATGCCGCTGCACCCATTTCAACCTCGCTCGAGTCATGGAATCCTGAACAACATGTAGAAACGTCCAGCATGATAACGCTAGATCTTGAAGGTAAAATCTTGCTTCCAGGCTTTGTGGATTCGCATATGCATCTCGACAAAGCGTTTTCCTTAACCACCGTGGAGAATATCAGCGGTACGTTGGAAGAGGCGGTTCGCAATTACTCGGCCGCATCGCCAACGTTCTCGAAAGACGAGATCAAAGCCAGAATGATGCGATCGGCACTGCAGGCTCTATCATTTGGGACTACGCATATTCGCACGCATCTGGATTTTAATCTTCGATTTTCACGAGACATCGCATTACGCACAATCGAAGCCGCATTGGAAGCCAAAGAGGCATTAGCACCTTACATGACGTTGCAGCTTTTCCCGATGTGTCCCTACAATTTCATGTCGCTGGATAATGAAGCCATTGAGGAAGCCTTACGAATGGGTGTGGATGGTATCGGTGGTGCACCGCATTTATCGTTAACACCGAAGGAAGACATTGATTTTATTTTCAAAATGGCAGAGAAATACGATGTTCCGATCGACCTCCATTGTGATGAGACAGATAATCCGCAGATGCGAACTGTTGAATATGTAGCAGAGCGCACGAAAGAAACAGGCTACGAGGGCAGAGTGACCGTAGATCACTTGTGTGCATTAGCCTCGATGACCGATGAAGATGCAGGCGGCATCATTGACAAGATGGCAGAGGCCAAGCTAAAGGCAGTTTCCTTGCCTGCTGTTAACCTGTATTTGCAAGGCAGACATGATTCATTTCCTGTGAGAAGAGGTGTCACTCGCTTAAAGCAAATTCATGAGAGAGGCATTCCAATCGCAGTTGCATCGGACAATATTCATGATCCTTTCCACCCTTTCGGGCGAGGGGATTTACTTCAAATAGCACTGATCTCTTCCTATGCTGCGCATATGGGCAGACCCGCAGATCTACGCACATTGCTGCGGATGATCACGGAAGCTCCCGCAAAGGTTCTTGGACTTTCTGCCTATGGGATTACAGAAGGTTATCCAGCCAATTTCGTCATTGTAGATGGCAGTTCAACCGAAGAAATCTTTACCATGCTCCCTGAGCGCAGATGGGTGTACAGCCAAGGACGCTTCGTCAGATCCCCTGGCACGAAAGCTGCGTGGACCAACAATACCTTAACTCAATTCTGGCAAAAGGCAAGTGAAGCTGTATCGTTCCAAAAGCCCGAATTCGCGAAAGGGTGAACCGTCAAGATGGCTAATCTGTTGGTCATTTATTACAGTGCCTTTGGCCACGTGTATCAGATGGCGCAAGCCGTTGCAGATGGTGCCAGCCAATCAGGTGCGCATCCTGTACGAATTGTGCGTATACCCGAAATGGCTGCAGATGTGAATCGTGTGATCACACCTGATAAAGACAGACGCCCTGCGATGCAGGAGAAGACATCAAGCGCCTCTGCGTTATCTAAGCAATTTCGTCTAACGGATCGTTATCAGAAGTACGAAGCTACGCTAGCGCTGCAAAAAGAAATCCCAATCGCGACAAATGATGATTTGCGTTGGGCTGATGGCATCCTTTGGGGTTTCCCGACGTATTACGGCTCGATGCCGGCGCAAGTTAAATTGTTCCTTGAGATGGCTGGTGAGCTTTGCATCGAGGGTGCCCTTGAAGGCAAGCCGACCGGCATATTTAACAGTACAGCGTCCATCCATACGGGACATGAAGCAGCGATATTAACCGCGATGGTCCCCTTATTTCATTTTGGTATGATTTTCGTGGGATTGCCTTATTCGGAAAATCCGGAGTACTTAACGGCTGATGCAATCGGCTGCTCGCCTTATGGGGCTTCCACTTTAGCTGGGCCGGATAGTTCACTTTCGCCAGATCCTAGAGAGCTGCTGATGGCAGCGCGATTAGGTGAGCGAGTGGCGGACATTGCGGCTGCCATCAAGCTGTTTCAAAAGAAAGTATAAGGCATTCCTGCAACATTTAAAATTGGAAAGCAGAAAGAACCCCTCTTTCAAGAGCTTGGTTCTTTTTTAGCAAATAGATGACCCATCTAACAGGAGGTACTCAGCATGACATTCAATCGTTATCAAGGGAAAGCCTGGGATCAGTGCTTCTTCCCAAGCCTTAGTAAACTTCAAGTGGCTGGGATTCCCAAAGAAAATGCGTTAATCGTGCTGCCAGTCGGAGCTGTTGAGCAGCACGGTCCACATATGCCGGTGTTTACTGACACGTTAATCTCGGAAGTATTATTGACAGAAGCTTTCGAGCAGCTTCCTGATGAAGCGAACATATGGTTGCTGCCAGCCATCCCCTACGGGAAGAGCACAGAGCATCTAGGTCATGCAGGAACCATCACCTTATCGGCAACAACGTTAATGGCTGTTGTGATGGATATTGCCAAAAGCCTGCGGCGAAGCGGTTTTCAGAAGCTCGTTCTCGTTAACTCGCATGGCGGGAATACCGATCTGTTGAACATGATGGGCAGAGAAATTCGCATCGAAACGGGTTTAGCTGTGTTTCGCTTAGATCCAGGCGGGCTCGGCGGTGCTGATGAATGGATAACACCGTTGGAGAAGCAGGCGGGCATTCATGCCGGTGATATGGAAACATCCATCGTCATGGCGGCAATGCCGCATTGGGTGAACATGGATGTAGCGCCAACGGAGTACCCGAATTACCCGGAGTCCCGTTATTTGGCACTTCGGAATCGCGCCTTCGCTTGGGTGATGGATGATCTCTCTCATACTGGCGTATCCGGAGATGCCACGGCAGCAACAATAGCCAAAGGTGTGGCTATGACGGAAAAGTATGGGACTTATATCGCAGAGGCGCTGCTGGCATTCCAAGACTTCGATATGCAATCTCTCAAAATTAGCAAGTAGATTGGATAAACCATAAACACGTATAGGGGATGACAACCATGTCGAAAAATTCTTCTCTGATGGATACAGCTAGCCGACAAACCGCAGGTTCTACTTTCGTGAGTATGACGAATCTCTCCAAGACCTACCCGAACGGAACGATTGCCTTGCAGGATGTTAACCTGACTATTCAAGAAGGTGAATTCTTATGCTTTGTAGGTCCATCGGGGTGCGGGAAATCGACGATATTCAAAATCATTACAGGCTTATCCAAACCAAGCAAAGGCTCGTTGGATGTCTTTGGAACGACTCCGAAGGAAGCACGCAAGCAAAGTGACATCGCTTTTGTGTTTCAAGACCATACGCTCTTACCGTGGTCCACGGTTGAAGCGAATGTAAAGCTTCCGCTGGAATTACGCGGAGTGAACAAGAAGACCCAACAACAAGAAGCGGAGCGAGTGCTTGAACTTGTTGGGTTGAAGGATTACATGAAAGTGCTGCCTAGGCAGCTTTCAGGTGGTATGAAAATGCGCGTATCCATCGCGCGTGCGCTAATTTCGAGGCCGAAGCTGCTGCTGATGGATGAACCGTTCGGTGCGTTGGACGAAATTACACGTCAAACCTTGCAAATGGAGCTGCTCAATATTTGGCAGCAGGATAAATCGATGACCGTGCTGTTCGTGACACATAATGTGTTCGAATCGGTGTTCCTATCAACAAGTGTCGTTGTTATGACACCTCGACCTGGTAAAATCTCAGCACGTATTGATATTCCAGTTCCTTTTCCAAGGGATGAAACGTATCGAACTACAACACAATTCAGCGATTTAGTGCGCATTGTGAATGACGCTTTGGACCATTAAGACGAGAGGGTGAAGACAGTATGTCCACAGAAGCGGAAGTTACCTGGGTTCATCAGATCGAAGAGCAGTTAGGGAAAGAAATCGTATCCATCGATCAAGAAACAAGAGATAAGCTTTCCAAGGATTATTATTGGTACTCTCCTGTACTTAATCGTAGGCTGGAGGGGATCGCATCGGCTGATGTCGTCGTGCTGCCCCGTAATGAAGACGAAGTGTCCAAGGCTTTGGCTTTTGGCTATCGCCATGGCATTCCTGTGACGGTACGCGGTGCTGGGACTGGCAATTACGGTCAGGCCGTTCCCTTACAGAAAGGGATCGTCCTAGATCTAAGCCGCATGGATGAAATCCTGGAGATTGGACTTGGCTTTGCCCGCCTTCAATGCGGTGTTCGTCTAGGTGTTATGGATAAGAAAGCACGTGAAGTTGGGCAAGAAATTCGCATATACCCTAGTACGTATGTAAAAGCGACGGTTGGAGGCTTCGTGAGCGGTGGTTCAGGTGGAATTGGTTCAATCACACATGGCAATCTATGGGATGGCAACGTCCATGAGGCCGTGATCTATACGATGGAAGCAACACCACAGCGCCTCGTTGTTACAGGTCCCGAACTGTTTAACTATATCCATAATTACGGGACTACGGGCATTTTGACGGAGGTTACCATTCCACTTTCTCCGCGGACTGAGTGGACACAAGCCATTGCGCAATTCCCTACTTTTGAGCAGGCGATGCAGTTTGGTGAGGCTCTCGCCCGCGAAGAAGCGATTCCCAAACGTCTCATTGCACCGATGGAATGGCCGATTCCTTCCTATTTTGTACCCTTTAGCAAAGTAATTATGCCAGAAATGGCTGCTGTTATGTTGGAGTTTGCGGAAGAAACACTGCGCTTAGTAGATGTGCTTGCGAAGCAATTTGGAGGACATATTGGTCATGTGATCGAGGCCGAAAACTACCGTAAAACGATAGGTGTATCCGACTTTACATGGAACCATACGACTTTGTGGGCGATGAAGACAGACGCATCGATGACGTATCTGCAAGCAGGATTTAAAGTGGATAGCTACTTAGAACAAATAATGCAAATCAAATCGAAGTACAGAGACGAAGTCTATCTGCATGTCGAATGGGTGCGCAGTGGCGGAGCGGTGACGCCTACAGCCCTCCCTGTTGTAAGGTTTACAACGGAAGAACGCTTATATGAAATCATCGACTTTTTCGAATCTATTGGTGTCAAAATATTTGATCCCCATACCTGGGTGCTCGACCAAGGTGGTCGAGGCGAAGTGGGCAGTATGGAACGCAAGAAACGGGAGAATGATCCGAAGGGGCTTCTCAATCCTGGCAAAATCATTTGTAAGTCATAAAGAAGGGGGATATGTGCAATGGCTGTCGATTCGAAGTACCTACAAATACTACCTGATGAAATATTTCCCGCTCGTGAACGTGCAGCTTGGATGAGTCGCATGGAGGAGGGCGTGTCATTTAGTCGCCGTTTGTTGATGCTGCTCAAACAGCTGCTGCCGCCTTTCGTTGCGTTCGTAGTCTTTATTGGCGGATGGGAGCTGATCGCAGCCTTGACGCATGCGCCAGTCTACCTCGTTCCTAAACCTTCGGATATTGTGAAAGCCGCCATCGAGAATAGGAGCGGTCTTTGGGTATCCGTGCGAACGACAACTTTCGAAGCTGTTCTTGGATTTATTCTCAGTATTATCCTAGGCATAGCGGGTGCAATTCTGCTTGCCAGCTCGAAATGGATTGAGAAAAGCGTGTATCCTTACGCTATCATCCTACAAACGATTCCAATTGTTGCGATCGCACCTTTGATCGTGATCTGGTTCGATGCAGGCATGAATGCGATCGTGATCATTACGTTCCTAATCGGGTTCTTCCCGATGCTGTCCAATACCTTAATCGGACTCAATTCGACAGATCAAAATATGAGTAATTTATTCTATTTGTATAATGCCAATGGCTTTCAAACGATGTGGAAACTTCGTATTCCAGCCGCGCTTCCTTATATTGTAGCGGGTTTGAAAATTTCTTGTACCTTGTCTGTTGTCGGTGCCATTGTGGGTGAATACATTGCCGGAATTGGCGGGGGGCAAGGCGGATTAGGCTATGCCATCACGTATGCGGCTGCGCGATTAAAGACGCCATACTTGTTCGCATGCGGGCTATCCGCTTCTGCGCTTGGGATTGTTTTCTTCCTATTGGTGAATGCCTTTGCCAAATGGCTCCTAAGCTCCTGGCACGAGTCTGAAATGAAGCGTGATAATTAATCGCGCAGCTCTAGATATGAGGTGATTAACTTGCTTGATATGGTCTATCGTCAAGTGCGTTTACTCGGTGATCACGAGCTCCAAGGACCTATAGATATCGGTGTGGCCAACGGTAAAATTGTCGCGATGGGTGAAGTTGCCGATCACGGCGAGCGAGAGGTTGATGGGACGGGGCACTTGCTGCTGCCGCCTTTCGTGGAGTCGCACATTCATCTAGATACTGTTTTAACTGCGGGGGAGCCTGCTTGGAATGAGAGTGGTACACTGTTCGAAGGGATTGATCTTTGGCAGAAACGAAAGCGGACACTCACGTATGAGGACGTCATGGTGCGCGCAGAGAAGGTGCTTCGGATGCAAATCGCATCGGGAGTCCTTCATGTACGATCGATGGTGGATATATCAGATCCAAGTCTAACTGCATTAAGAGCAATACTAGCACTTCGTGAGCGTGTGAAGCCTTATATGGATGTGCAGGTTATCGCCTTTCCGCAGGAGGGGATTCGTGCCTGTCCAGATAATGAACGACGGCTCGAGATAGCCTTGGAGCTTGGTGCCGACGGCATAAGTGCAGTCCCTCATCTGGAGCCTACGCGATCAGAAGGAGAAGCATCCTTGGAAATCTGCTTCCGGATTGCGGAAAAGCATGGATGCTTCGTTCATGTATTCTGTGATGAAATGGATGATCCACATTCCACATTCATAGAAAATGTTGCTCATTTAGCCCTTCGTTCAGGCTTAAGAGAACGAGTAACTGCCGCACATGTGAATGCGACAGCCTACTATAGCGAAGCTTACTTTCAGAAAATATTAGGCCTCGTGGCTAGATCAGGCATTCATATCGTATGCTGCCCGCTGATCAATAGCGCGATGCAAGGGCGATTCGATAGCAATCCTAAAGGTCGTGGTATTGCTCGCATCAAGGAGATGTGGCAAGCCGGTATCAATGTAAGCATTGCTCATGATGATATTCGGACGCCATTCTATCCTTTAGGAACGGGAAATATGCTGCAAGCGGCTCATATGGCTGCACATCTTGCTCATATGACGGGGTGCGAAGAACTAGCTGAGCTCGTTCGGATGATTACCCTGCGAGCCGCCCGGACGTTACAGATTAAGGATTACGGTATTGGATTAGGTCTACCTGCTAGTTTCATTATGCTTCCTGGCGAGACGGCAATGGATCTTATTCGCGGGCAGTCTCCGTGCCGTAATGTCGTTAGCCAGGGTCAACTCATTACCGAAACATTACCAGCCAAAACGTTTTGGTTCACTGATAATTAAGAAGCGCTCGCCTGTTGGAATGAGGCGAGCGTTTCATTTTGTTTGTAGAATGTTTACTTTGTTAAGAAGGAAAGCACATAACCCCGTCGAATTCATTTAATGTAAATTACTTACAGTCATTTGGGGRGAAGGTGAATGCATGCAACAATGGCTTCAAAAACATCATTTGCGGTGGAAAATAGGGTTAATTATCATATTTGGCTTATTATTTATGGCAAATCATGGTTTCGCGGAGCAGCCCAATGGTGTGAAAACGATTCCAAACTGGGAGATGAAGTGGGGGGGGCCCGATGATAAGATTCAAGATATCATAACTTCGTCAGATAAAGATCAATGGATGACGATCAAGAGCGGAGCGGAAATGCCGGACAAACCAAAAGATGTTTCTACTGCTTGGGTTCGTATCCATTTGCCAGATCAGCTTCCGAAGGACTACGGCATATATATTGACGGTATATATGCACAACAGGTATCGGTTTACATAGGTGATAGATTACTTAATCAGGTGACATTTGACTTTCTTTACGATGAGCAGCGGAGCTTGCTGCCTATAAGCACAGAGGACGGAGGGGGAAGTGTCTATTTAAAACTTCAGACTAGCATGGACCGATTGGGCATACATTCCGATATCCGATTGGATCATTATACTTCCCTGACACATACAATCATATTTCGCGATTTGCAGAATATCATTCTCGGGTTTGCTTTTCTATTCATTTCTGTCATTATGCTAATTTGTTCCTTCTTTCTCAAACAGAAACAACGTGCAAGCTGGATTTCACTTAGTCTCATCATTCTTACATTAGGTACGATCTTTCTTACCTACTCGCCTTTTCTTTATGCAAATTTCACACCTTTCGGTGCTTTAATCTTGAACACTTTTGATGTTTCTTTAGCCGTATTATTAGCCTCACTTACTTATTTTTTTGAGAAAATATTCGATAATGGCAAATTTAAATGGATCCGTATTTTTCGGAAATTTCAGATAGGGTATTCAGCTTTCTGCCTTATTTTTATGGTATTTAATCAGCTAAATCACTATAAATTCATAGGAATATATATCTTTTTCTCACTCACCCTGTTAAGTGTGATTATGATTTTCCAATTTATATTAATTATTGGTTTGTCCATCGTTTATGTCATTCGAGGCAACAGAGAGGCTGTCATTTTCTCTTCGGGCTTCGCTATATTTGCCTTAATGGGGATATTCGATCTCATACTTTACTACACGAATAATCAAAAGTATCAGTTCTTCCTATGGAAATTTGGTGTGGTTGGATTTATTATCGCTCTCATTGTGATCTTGGGCAGACGTTTCGCAATCAATCAGGAGCAGATGTCGAATTATTCAAAGGAACTGGAATTTTATAATCATCAGCTGCAGCTTTCCGAGAAAATGGAGATGATTAGCTCCTTAGCGGCTTCGGTCGCCCATGAAGTTAGAAATCCATTACAGGTTACCAGAGGGTTTCTACAGCTAGTTGCCGCTAGAACCGATGATAAGAACAAGGAATATATGACGATTGCCATCGAAGAATTAGATCGGGCTTCGGTCATTATTACAGACTTTTTGACATTTGCGAAGCCGCAGCTCGACGAATTAGTAGAATTGAATGTGAGCAAAGAAATTAGTCAGATTGAAGGTATTATTGTCCCCTTAGCAACGCTGAATGGCGGGAGAATAATAGTCAATGTTCCTCCTGATTTACACATTTGCGGGAATTCATCAAAGCTTAAGCAAATCTTGATCAACATTATCAAGAATAGTATCGAGGCTTTCCAAGTCGATGGGCAAATTCATATATGGGCTTACGAAAAAGATGAAGAGGTTTTCATACATATTAAGGATAATGGTGAGGGAATTGAGCCAATACAACTAAGGAAATTAGGTGAGCCTTACTATTCCACGAAGACGAAGGGAACGGGACTAGGCTTAATGGTGACGTTTCGGTTGATCGAGATTATGAAGGGGCATATCGAGTTTAAAAGCCAAAGATTCTTAGGTACAGAAGTGATTATACGTTTCCCCAATATGACGGTAAATTAAGAAAAGGTGTTCCGCTAATTGAGCGGGACACCTTTATTATTTTACCAAACTACTTCTACGGCATTAGATGCTACTAAGATCTTAGCTGGATTTGTAGGGATTACTAGAACAAATTCTGTCGATGTTTCTTCAACAGCTTTAACCTTGATGTCTTCAGGAAGTGTAATGTTAAATGCTTGTTTAAGCGCTGCTCTCGGGTTGGCTAGAAGTTGTTGTTTAAAGGCTTCATCTTCCCAAGCTTTTTGAATAATTTGGGCTTTTACGCTATCATTTGTGGACATTTGTAATCACTCCTAGTCATTTGGGTAATTTTTCCTACAAGAAAAATTATACCACGAACATTTCTATTAATCTATCAAAATCTATCAGAATTAGACAAAAAATAGTAGAACCCACCAGAGACTAAAGTCGCTCTTCGTTCTTTAATTTCTTGGGCTTCCCGATGGATGTTTTGCACGAGAGAATCATGGAAAGCAAGCAGTTGCTCCATGCCTACTGACAAGGTTAGTAGATGCTCGTGGTGAGAGTCAGCAGTCTTTCCGTAATCGACGAAGAAGTCATGGACATAGAGTTGCTGCTTAATCATTTCAGGTGATAGCGTATCTATTGTCGAAAGCTGCAATTGCTTGCGGATCGATGCTATTAAGCAATTATACGATCCATCGGCTAGATCCTCTTCCCAGTCTGACCAGTCATCCAACATTTGTAGTGTTACAAGGGTTTGTTCAACGGCATTGGTAACTACAGGGATGAGATCATCTTGGTTGGCAAGCAGTAGTGCTCCTGTGCTGGCATTTTTAACAGGACTAGCTTTCTTGGCAATTTGAAATTTGTCCTCGTGGAAATAATCGGATTGTCGTTCATTTGTGACACTTTTCGACCATTCTAGGATGTAGGATTCGTAATAGTCCCAGAAGGGGGAATCTGAAGGGAATAGCTCTAGATAAATCGAGAGGAATTGGACATGGAATAAGTTGGCGAGTGGCAGCTTGCTTGCGTGTTCACCTTTGCTAGCGTCCATAATATCATCTTGTATGAAGTAGTACAGCATGACGAAGACATTTGCAAGGGAAAGCTTGTTAAACGACTCCGCAGGCAGCTTGCAGAAGTCTTTCATCCAAAACGGAAGAAGATAACAAATATAATTCTTGCTGCTACCTTCGTGAGTGGGGTCAAACTTAGCTAAATAGGCAAGTCCTAACTGGTCCAATGGAGAGGGAAATTGGCGTACAGTTTCCTTTGCTTCTGCAAAAATAAGATTTAATTGATTCTTGTGATCATTTAGCCAATTCATCGTTCTTCAATTCCTTTCTGTTGGAGCGTATTTTCATATTTGAGTTGTTTACGGAAATCGTTCGGTGTGATTCCGTTATACTTTTTAAATAAGCGATAGAAATAAGAGTCGCTCGTGAAGCCTGTCTTCTCTGCGATTTCAGCAACGGACAGCGATGAGTTTAAAAGTAGATCTTTGGATTTGTTCATCCGCACATCTTGAATCACATCGGTAATGGCAGCCATCGTGTGCTGTTTGTACAAGCGGCTAATATAAATGGAAGACATCGCGAGTTCATCGGCAATCGAGTTCAGTGACAAGTTCTGATTCGCATAATCCCGATCAATGATGTCGTTCATTTTCTTGATCAGCTCCACATGCTTAGAGCTTCTTTTCTCATCTAGCTTTTTCTGAAGCTGCTTGAATACGTCAATGAACTGCGCGTTAATTTCTTCAATGGTCTCGACGTGGGTCAGTGAAGCGACAGCAGCATCCAAGTAGAGGGGGAAGGCTAGCGCATTATTCTTGTTGATTGTCGTTAGGACGTTATTAACGGTTAAGGTCAGGTGGGAAATGGCCAAATGGACGACCGTGTAAGGATATAGGGATGTTTCATTCACAATGTCGGTATAAAGCAGTTCAGCCTCTTCCGAATCGCCTGTCATGAGGCAATCGACAAGCTGTTTTTCCTTCTGCGATGGGAATTTGTACTCCTTGGTACGGTAAGCAATAATTTCATCCGACCATATGATACAGCCATGTCCTCTAAATAAACGATGATAAGAAGCCTCCAGCAGCTGCTTATAAAGTTGGAAGCACGTTATCGCTTCGTCCTGCAGCGGGCTTACTGTAATCGAAACGGATAATTTAATGAAGGAAGAGATGGAGGCTTGCATATTCTGGAGCAACTCTGTGTAATCAACAGGTTCCCATTTGAAATCTGCTTCTTTCGCAGAGAGAAGCAACAGAATATGATCATCTCCCATATCGATGCCTTCCGCGTGAAAGGTGGAGGCGCTGATTTCGGTACCGATATTCATGATGGCATAGCGTAACAAGGTAAGTTGATCTTTATAAGTCCGAATGTTTTCTTCATATTTATCAATTTTAACCATGAGAAGTAGTGAAGGGTGATCAATGGTGATTTTGGAGCCGAAATAAGTTAATTTCGATTTCAAGACTTGAGGGTGGTAGGCGTCTCTGCCCAGCATAATATTTCTCAGGAAATTTTGTCGTAAAATTTGCAAGTTATCGCGCTTTTCGATTTCTAACGTTTTTAAGCTTCGAATGACCTTATCAATGGGACCGAATAATCGTTTGGACATGAAGAACGAAATGAGCAGCCCAAGTAGAAGAATGCTAAGGGAGATGTAAATCGTTTTGAGACGCATGTCTCTGATCTCTTTTGTGATAATGGTGTAAGGGGTTGTACGGACGTAACGCCATCCTAGGGAATCAGGCGCTGTATACGAAATCAATGACAGATTCTCATTGACCTTATCGACCAAATAACCCGGTGAAGAAGCATTGGCGATAATTTTCTGGATGTAGCTTTTATCTGCATAATTGGAGAGGACAGGATTAGAACCATCGGTGGAGATCAGAATTCCTTCTTTATTAATAATAAATTCGTTGCTTGCCCGATTGTTAGCAATTTTCTTCAATGATTTATTGAAGAATGATTCTGAGATATTGACGACAACGGCTGAATTCAAGGAATTATTCAAATTGATGGCATCATAGCACAAATAGGAATAGATCCCGACAGTTGTTGTTTGAAGTGTACTGACGTTGGTTGACTTGAAGGTTCTTGGAATCGGCAAGAAAGGAATGTAATCCTGAAAATGATCAAGGATATCGACCATGCCAGGATCGCCAAGGTTGGCTTTTGTTTGGATGCCGCTCTGAAAGTTGTTCGAGCTGACGTAGAAAAGCTCTGAGGTTCCGTTATACACATAAATGGAATCGATAAATGGCATCGCTAGCCGATATAAATTCAATTGCGCCATGCTGCCTTGGACATCATAAATATCTGGTTTATCGTAAAACAGCAATTTACTGATGACGAAATCACGATAAATTTGAAATGACAGGGAGGTAGCAGTTTCTGTTATGGTTCGAATTTCTTGACTCGTTTGGAGCAGGGAGTTGGAGTCGGATTCATACACTTGTTTCAGTGCAATATTGTCGAAGTTGACATAAAGAATTGTAGAGGAGACAAGCAAGGTAATGACAATGGATAAAACAATACTGAGAAGTATGTTGCGATACATAAATTTGCTCTCTTGATTTCGAAGTATCATGCTATCCGTCCCCCCCCTTTGGTAAAAAAAGTATATCCCAACTTTATTCGGCTTGCAATGGAATCGGAGAGCTCAAGGGCTGAAAAAGCGCTATAAACGCCGAATTCTCCATGAAAGTTTACATTGTGCATATGCCGTTTAGACGATTTTGGGTGGGTTCGTTCATAAATGTTAGCAGATCTTCAGTATCCTTGATGGAACGATTCTGTCTATAATTCGAGTATGGCAACCGACAAGATGAACAGGACAATTAACGCAKGGAGGTTTACCAGCATGATCCGAAAGAAAGGATTTTTCTATGAGTTAAACAAAAATAAATTGTTGTTTCTCATGATAGCGCCAACGTTGATCTTCTTCTTTATTAATTCGTACGTACCGATGGTTGGGATCTACTTCGCATTTACTCGGTTTGATTTTAATGGGGGACTTTTCGGAAGTCCATTTGTAGGCTTGGAGAATTTCGAATTTTTATGGAAATCAGGCGTGCTGTGGACGCTTACGCGGAATACGGTGGCCTACAATTTGGCATTCATCGTGTTTTTAAATGCGGCAGCCATCTTTTGCGCCATCTTATTAAGTGAAATGACAGGGAAGTTCTTCAAGAAACTTACGCAATCCGTGATGTTCTTACCTTATTTTATTTCATTTGTTCTTCTGAATGCAATCGCTTACAACATGTTTAATTATGATACTGGTTTTGTGAATACCACGCTTAAATCGTGGGGATCTAACCCGGTGGACATTTATAACACACCTTCTTCATGGGTTTTTCTGTTGATTATGTTCTATGTATGGAAGAATGTGGGCTACACCATGGTGATCTATCTCGCCACGATAACTGGCATTAGTGATGAGTACTACGAAGCGGCAACGATTGATGGAGCGAACATTTTCCAACGGATTTGGTACATAACGATTCCGATGCTGAAGCCAACCTTCATTATATTGCTGTTATTCGCACTGGGCAGCATCATGAAAGGTCAATTCGATCTCTTCTACCAATTAATTGGGAATAACGGGATCTTATACAATGCAACGGACATCTTGGATACTTACGTTTTCCGCTCTTTGAAGGTTACGTTTGACATCGGGATGGCGACCTCAGCTGGATTGTTCCAGTCGATCTTCGGCTTTGTACTTATTATGACTGTGAACTATCTGATTAAAAAATCAAATGATGAATATGCACTTTTCTAGGAGGTGACTGCACTTGCGTACCAGAGGAATTGATTCCGTTACATTCAACATGATTGCCTATCTTGTCATTATCGCGTTTTCTGTGATCTGTTTGTTTCCCTTCCTTCTCATCATTTCGGGTTCACTAACGGATAATGAATCCATTATACGAGATGGATATCACCTCATACCGAATGTCTTTTCATTGACAGCCTACAAGGCGGTTCTAACATTCCCAGAAAAAGTATTAACAGCCTACGGGGTTACGATCTTTGTGACGGTAGTCGGGACGGCACTAGGGTTGTTCATGATGACGATGGCCGGTTACGTGCTGCAAAGGAAAGATTTTAAGTATCGGAATAAGCTTTCCTTCTATATTTACTTTACGACGCTTTTCGGTGGTGGCCTTGTCCCTTGGTACATCATGATGACGAAATATCTACAGTTAACAGATACGTATGCAGCACTGATTTTCCCAGGACTCATGTCTCCCTTTCTTATTATATTAATGCGCAGCTTCATTAAGTCATCTATTCCAGAAGAGTTAACAGAGTCTTCGAAGATTGACGGAGCGAATGACTTCACGATTTATTACCGTGTAGTTCTTCCACTGGCGATGCCTGGGATTGCCACAGTTGGACTATTTCTGGCTTTACATTATTGGAACAGCTGGTTCTCGACATCGCTCTTTATTAATGATCAGAACAAATACGAGTTGCAGTATTTCTTGTATAACATCATTAACACAGCAGCAGCGGTTTCACAGCTTGGTGTTAGTACGGGAGTGACGATGAGCCAGGACATTCCATCGGAATCTACCAAACTAGCAATGGCTATTATTGTAACTGGGCCGATTTTATTCCTGTATCCATTCGTTCAACGATTTTTCGTTAAAGGCCTAACCATAGGCGCTGTGAAAGGTTAGAACTGTAACGGAGTTATTCCGTCAGCTAACATAGATTATTGACTTATTTAAATTATGCACAAATAAAGGGAGGATTTACATGAAAAGTAATGCGAAAAAGATGTACAGTGTGTCAATGGCATTAGTGCTTGCGGGTTCCGTTGTTGCAGGGTGTAGCAGTTCCACATCCACAAGTTCGCCAAGTCCTTCCACAGCCCCAGCAACGAAAGCACCAGAAGCTACAGCAGCGGCGGCTACAGCTAAGCCAGCAGGAATAGACACATCGAAGAAAGTAGAATTGCAATTCTATATGTTAGGACCTGCACCGAAAGATCTTCCAGTTATTGAAGAAGAGATTAACAAGCTGGCCTTGAAGGATCTGAACGCGACAGTTAAATTCAATTTCACAACGTGGACGGATTGGGATCAGAAATATAAGTTATTATTATCTTCCGGCCAAGCGGTTGATTTGATCTTCACAGCAGAGTGGACACAATACCAATCCTATGCCAAAAAAGGAGCTTTCCTAGCACTGGATGAGTTGCTTCCGAAAGCAGCGCCTAAATTGAATAGCTTCGTACCGAAAGACATGTGGGAAGCTGTCAAAATTGATGGCAAAATCTACACCGTTCCTGCCACTTATAAAGAGTACGTAACGACAGGCTTTATCTGGCGTGAAGATCTCAGAGAGAAGTTCAATTTGCCGAAACCGGATTCCCTTGCTAATTTCGAAGTATATCTAGCTGGCATTAAGAAAAATGTACCTGATATGGTACCACTAGCAGCGAATAGTGATGTGAAAGGCAGTCTTTCTGATCAATACAAAAACTTAACAATCGATCCAATTGGAGCCGTTCCTTATGGGTTGAACATTGGCTATAAAACGCCATCTGATGTTAGCTTGTACTGGGGTTCTGCGGAGCACTTGAATGAGCTGAAAGCGATGAAGAAATGGCAGGATGCCGGCTACATTACGAAGAACGTCCTGAACACGAAGGATGCGATGACCGATTTGATTACAAGCGGTAAAGCAGCAGCGAATCTTGGAGATAACCCTAGCCGCTTCAATGATCAAAAGCTGAAAATTGCTTCTACTCACCCAGACTGGAAGCTTGAGTACTACCCAGCGCCAATGATTAAAGGGCATGCAGAGCCAGTTCACCCGATCCACAATGGCTTCGCAATTCCGAAAAGTAGTAAAAACGCCGAGCGTGCACTTGCTTTCTACGAAAAAATGGTAACAGACAAAACGTACAATCAATTGACTGAGTACGGTATCTTAGGCAAAAACTACACGGTTGATAATGGTTACTACACCATGATCGGTGACACGAACAGCAATGGTTTCCCTAGAGAAGCTATGCAGGGCTGGGCATGGAGAAATCCTGAGTTTATGTTATTCGATAAAGGCTACGATGGCGTGAAAAAAATCTTCGCTGATCTGGATAAAATTGCAACACCTGATAAATACACAGGATTTGCAGAAGACTACACGAGCTATCAAGCAGAAAGAGCGGCATTAGAGCAAGTGGAGAAACAATATCTGTATCCACTTGAAGCAGGTCTGGTTGCGGATGTTGAAGGCGGATTGAAAACATTTATGGAAAAAGCCAAAGTAGCCGGGCTTGATAAAATCCAAGCCGAATACAAGAAACAATGGTTGGAGTATGTGAAAAGTCAAAATATTAAATAAATAATCTTGAAAAACGCGGATGTGTGCCTGATAGATGGGCGCTCATCCGCGTTTTGTATTGACAGTCGGTGACTTTTTGTTTAAATTGGAAGCAAATCGATTGTTCACAATATGACGGAGGAAAGGAAACAACTATGAGTAGCAGTGAATTTTTGAAGCTGGAGAATCAGCTTTGTTTCAGCCTATATGCAAGCTCCAGAGCGATCACTCGGATGTATCGCCCTTTTCTCGAGGAGCTTGGTATCACGTATCCGCAATACTTGGTTCTGCTTGTGCTCTGGGAGCAGAAGGAGAGCACGGTGAAAGAGCTTAGTGAGAAGCTAGATCTGGACTCAGGAACACTGACCCCGATGCTCAAAAGAATGGAAGCGCAGAAATTGCTCGTTCGGAATCGCTCACAGGAAGATGAGCGAGTAGTCCTCATTCGCATCACAGAAGCCGGACTAGCTCTCTACGATCAGGCACTATGCATTCCGCAGACACTGTTCGCTTCGAGTGGTTTATCACCGGAAGAAATTACGAATTTCAACGCGCAGTTGAAACGAATTATCACAAGCGTTAATGCCTCCATGTAAGGAGCATCATGGGGATTCTCGATGAATTGAGGCTATGCAATGAATTATTTTGTGTATATTCTAATCAATAATATTGTTCCGATTTGTATCATGATCGCGGTTGGCGTGACCATGTATCGCGCCTTTCAAATTGACATTCGTACACTCTCGAAGCTGAATTTCTATGTATTTTCGCCAGCACTTGTTTTTGTAAAGCTGTATGAATCCGAAATGAGTCTCTCCATCCTCATGCAGGTGCTCTTATTTTTTGTCATTTTCTTCAGCCTTCTATTTGCGATCATTGAAGTGATCATCCGCATACAGAAGCTGAAGCGCGGCATGCGGATCGCCATGCGAAATAGTGTTATTTTCTACAATAGCGCTAATTATGCACTGCCACTCAATCAAACCGTATTCGGCGGCAACGCCTATACACTAGCTATCCAGATCGTTATTATGATTATGCAGACGCTCATCCCTAATACCTATGGAATTTACACCTTAAATGCACATAAGGCTTCTTGGAAGGCGACGATGAAAACGATTCTCTCGTTACCTGTCATTTATGCCATTCCAATAGCACTCTTGTTACGTTATTACCATGTGCCGGTGCCATCCTCGATCAACATCCCGTTGAACTACATCGCAAATGCCTTTATGGCCACAGCGCTGTTGACGTTAGGCGTACAGCTTGGCGCCATGAAATGGACATTTCAGTTCTCGAATGTCTTGTTGTCAAATATGCTGCGCTTGGCGATAGGTCCGCTATTAGGGTTTTTGGTTGTGTGGATGCTGGGAATTGAAGGTTTAACCGCGAAGGCGTTGATTCTGTCCTGCGCAGTTCCTACATCATTAAGTAGTGTGCTCCTTGCCATTGAGTATGAGAATGAGGCTGAGTTTTCTTCACAGGCGGTCTTTACTTCGACATTATTTAGTATGTTTACGATACCAATTGTCATCTATTTGTTGGATTTTATTTGAACATTGTGGGGAATCATGAAACTAGCAGGAATATCGACAATTTTCGGCGAATGGGTATATCTACCTAAATACATCCAATTCGAGGGGGATTTTTTACGATGAGATACCAATTTTGCCAGTACGTCACGATTGTCGATATGAATGATGAGATTATGTCCGAGGTGATATTTGAACACGGAGAATTCGAGTCGAATGCAGTCTCGATTGGTTCTTCCGTTTTGATTCATCAACTAGGTTTGAAGCAGTTCGACGTTGTCTATGACAAGCGTGAGGGAAAGACGATTCGTTATAAGATCGAAGATATTGAAGTTAATTTAATCGAGCAGCCAACCGTTACGCGTGTTTTCTTGGAGCCTGTTCGTTTAATTGTAGGCCAACATGATATTGGTGAAGTCGAGTAGTTCATTACAGCAGTGAAAGGAAATAAAGTCTTATGATGAAATTGTTTATGATTTTAGGAAGCTTGAATGCTTTCCTATCTGTTGCATTAGGTGCGTTTGGCGCCCACTATTTGAAAACGAAAATTCCTGATAAGATCGACGTGTTTCAAACAGGCGTTCATTATCACATGATACACGCGATTGCTTTACTCGTGATCGCGCTGCTCTCGGACAAGCTAGGAAATACTTCCTTGGTGAATGCCTCAGGGTGGGCTATCTTCATCGGAATTATCTTGTTCTCTGGCAGTTTGTATGGATTAAGCTTGACAGGTATTAAAGCCTTTGGACCTATAACTCCGCTAGGCGGATTAAGCTTCCTTGTCGGTTGGACCCTGTTAGCCATTGCAGCGTTTAAATTAAATTAGTCGAAAGAGCCGGAGAAATCTGGCTCTTTTTCGCATTTCATG
Source organism: Paenibacillus sp. 2RAB27 (assembly GCF_052115445.1). Taxonomy (NCBI): domain Bacteria; kingdom Bacillati; phylum Bacillota; class Bacilli; order Caryophanales; family Paenibacillaceae; genus Paenibacillus; species Paenibacillus sp. 2RAB27. The sequence continues at coordinate 160,948 of NZ_JBFRGR010000013.1, read as the reverse complement.
GCAAGTTAGCAGGAAATGGCGCAACCTTTGTAGAAAGTAAACACTGATTGGTAATGTGCGCGAGATTATTTTACATCATTTGGGAGCTTGGATCGGACATCTACGAAAGGCCACCCTATTGAACATAGAACTATAGAAGGAGGCGAATTCGTGAACAATCGGCTCTATATTGGCGTATATGTCGTCGTAGCCATATGCGTTAGCATTTTCGTAAAGCCGTACGCCCCATGGATTTGTCTCTCGGGCGCACTCGCACTACTTTACGTATTGCGTGCTAAGAACTCGCTGCGACAACCGCCGATGCCCAAGGAACTCCCGAGAGATCATGCGTATCTAAGTGTACTGGATTCGCTATTTGAACATAATCCCAATGCGATCGGGATTTTTAATGATGAAGGTAATTTTATTCGTATGAATCAAGCAGTAGAATCGATTCTGGGATACTCGGTTACAGATCTAATGCATCAACCTTTTACAGGCATTGTAACGGAAGAACAGTTGGAGACAACCGAGTGGCAATTGCAGCAAAGTCGCAACGGAATTCCATATACCTTTGATACGTCGGTACTGCATCAGCGCGGTTATCGTGTCGATTTGCACGTAACAGCTGTTCCTGTCGATATCCATCATCATGCCAAAGGTAATATTCTGATTTGTCAGGACATTACGGAACGTAAACGTGGCGATGAGCAAGTCCGTTTCATGGCCTATTACGATGATATGACGGGGCTTCCGAATCGACGGTTATTTAAAGATCATTTGGACGAACGACTGCGTCTTTGTAAAGAAGAAGGACATAAGGTCGCGGTGTTTTATTTGGATATTGATCGCTTCAAACTTGTAAATGATAGCTTTGGGCATGACTATGGCAACATGCTGCTACTTCAACTTGCAGAACGGTTCACTCGCTGTTTGACCGCTGAGGATTTCTTGGCGCGTACGGAAGGTGACGAATTTGCCTTTTTCTATTCCAATGTAGAAGATGTGAATGATGTGATGACCGTTATTGCTGAAATCAATCGTGTCTTGGAGAAGCCATTCCTCCTTGAACAATATGAGCTGCATGTCACGGCAAGTATAGGTGTCGCCATTTCTTCGGAAGATACAGGTGAAGCTGATGAATTGATGAAATATGCGGATATTGCATTAGCCCGGGCCAAAGAGAAAGGGCGAAACGATTTTCAGATATTCAATTCGGATATGAAATCTGTTTCGATCAATCGTTTGAGGCTGGAGAATGAGCTGCGCAGAGCGTTAGTTAATGAAGAATTCGTACTGTACTACCAGCCTCAGGTGGATATAGGATCGGGGCGAATTGTTGGTGTAGAAGCTTTAATTCGGTGGAATCACCCGGACAAGGGGATGGTTATGCCTAATCATTTTATCCCATTAGCGGAAGAAAGTGGATTGATCGTACCGATTGGCGAGTGGGTGCTCCGCGCGGCTTGTAAGCAAAACAAAACATGGCAGTCTGAAGGGTATGCCCCTATTCCGATCTCAGTGAATTTATCGATGCGACAGTTTTTCCAGCATAATCTGAAAGGGAAAATAAGGCATGTTCTTGAGCAGACCGAGCTGGATCCGCAATATTTGGAGTTGGAAATTACTGAAAGTATGACGATGGATGTGGATCATGCCATTCAATCACTGCTTGAATTGAAAGAACTTGGTGTGAATGTGAGTATCGACGACTTCGGTACAGGTTATAGTTCGCTTTATTATTTGAAGAAATTTCCGATTGATAAGCTGAAGATTGACCGCTCCTTCGTCCGCGATATCATGGTAGATCCGAATGACGCGGCCATTGTTGCGACCATTATAGCCATGACGCACCATTTGAATCTGAAAGTTATCGCAGAAGGTGTAGAGACCGAAGATCAATTGAAATTCTTATATCAAAATCGATGCAATGAGGTTCAAGGATATTGGTTTAGTCCTCCTGTTGATCGTTTAGAGCTGGAGCATATGCTAAAGCATGGCATTTCAGTTGCAGCTGCGTCAGGTGAATAGAAAAAGGTACCCATGCAGATCGTTAGCAAGGGTACCTTTTATTCAATTTGTTGCTACGTAGTCATCAATTTCATTTAACTTGAATAGATATACCTTTTTCTCATCAACATGATAGACAGTCACATTCTGGCTGCTCGCGTCAAAATTGAGGATTCGACAAGGGAGGTTTAGTTTAATTCCTTGCGCTTTGATCACCGTCAAACGAATCAAGGTATTGTTCGTCTTGAAACTCTCTAACTGCTCAACAATGTGTTTCGCGGCTTCAGTGGGGTTCGTTCTGCCAGTTGAGGTTGGCGTAGGAGCGCCAGTTTTTTTATTTGTATGTAAGGAAGCGGGACTTCCTTGTTTCGTATTCAATTCAATAAGTTGACCGAGCTGGATGCCTTTAAGGATTTGATAATCTTTGATCGCGTCTGCATTTAACAAATGAAGGAGCTTTTCCATTGCTAGGCCATTGGTCTGATCTTCAATTAAAATCTCTACGGTGAATAAATGTCCATTCTTCGGACTTGTGTTTGAATCCCGTTGGTTCATCATAGCCTCCTAACTGCACGAAAATCGCACTCATCTTAACTATATCATGATATCATATTCAAATGTAGCCTCGTTTTCATAAATGGCTCTTCCCCTGAGTAATTTCGAGTAAATTCGAGTAGAGAAAATAAATCATTTTTACGGAGGTACTACATTGGATGATTATACGGCGAGAGAAGATTTGAGATTAAAATTGATGGAGGCAGAAGCCATTCTCAAAGAAGCAGAAGAGGAATATGCTTTATTTGTAAAGCAATTAAAAGTGTATGAAGACGTTATTAAAGAACAGAAAGAAAAAATTCGCATGATTAAGGCAACAACAGATTTGCATCTCCAGTAAACCTGAAAGAATATGGCATGAAGGAAGGTTGCGCTATGAAATGGATCGTACTTGTTATCATCCTATTGAGTGTGCTTCTTTTGATTTATAGACTAACTTTTAGAATTAGAGATAAAGTTGAGACGACGAAGATTATACAGATGTCACTTCATGGGAAGCGAGTATCCAAAGTGAATAAGCAAATGTGTTCGTTTTGTCGTAAAAAGGAAAAGAAGCTGAGTTTCTATTCAGACGAACAAGGAAGAGTTGTTGGCGTTTGTCCAGTATGTAGACCTCAAGCTGAGYGGAGAGCGCTAATGAGGTTATGAAAAAACACACAGAATCTTTACAGTGACCTCACACCGTACTAGCCGCAGGCGCATATACTACCGTAAGACTGCGAAGAGGAGCTGTGCAGAGCATGATGCGCGTAGAACCCATTCTTCTTGAAGGACATACAGCAATCGCGATAGAGGTCAAATTGCCGAAGACGACCTTGTTAGTGGTGACGACGGATAAAGGATATATTATGTGTGGCGCCCTCGATGTGGCGCTGCTCAATGAGCGTTTAAGTGACAGGAATATTGTAGCGGCGCGAGCTACCGGGGTTCGAACGATCGAGGAGCTTTTGGAAGCACCGCTTGAATCAGTAACCTATACGGCGGAAGACTTAGGTATTGTAGCAGGGATGACTGGAAGAGAAGCGATACTTAAAATGATGTAAATCATGTAACGGCAAGCTCGAGCGCTTGGGTCTCTAAGACCTAAGCGTTTTTTTGCATCATGCATGATGACAAAGCTGTGTGTGCCATCTGTGCATGAATCTGAAAATGCATTTAAATTCATACTTCCTGCAATTTCCTTGCTTTTTTTACACATAAAAGTGTTGTTATTTTATTGACCAAGTGTTAATATATGATTCGTCCATTACATAGAGCGGGGGAAAAATGATGAAAAAATTAATGATTTCTTTGGTAGCAGCAGCTTTAGTTATAACAATGGCAGGTTGTGGCTCCAAAGATAGTGGTGGTACGAAAGTTAAATTTGCAACAGATGCAGCTTATGCACCGATGGAATATATGGATAAAGACAAGGTAGCTGGCTTTGATATCGACTTCCTTGCTGAAGTGATGAAAGAAGCAGGTCTAGCTTATAGCATTACGAACACGGGTTGGGATACGATGTTGACGAGTGTTCAACAAGGTAAAGAGTATCAAGCAGGTATTTCCAGTGTATCCATTACGGATGAGCGTAAACAAACGTATGATTATACAGCTCCTTATTTCGAGTCAACGAATATGATTCTTGTTAAAGAAGGCAGCCCGATCAAAACTGCAGTTGATTTGAAGGATAAGAAAGTAGCGGTTCAAATCTCTACTACGGCTGATACACTTATGACGAAAATTATGGGTGGAGATAATAAGTCCCTCAAACGTATGGATAATAATACGCTTGCCTTGATGGAACTTGAGAGTAACGGTGTTGACGCGGTTGTTGCGGATATTGCTATTATTCGTGAGTATGTTAAAAACAATCCAAACAAAAAAATCGTTTCGATATCTGACAGCAAAAACTTCGAATCCGAGTACTATGGCATCTTGCTTCCTAAAGGCAGCGACCTGAAAGCGAAGCTGGATCCTGCGATCAAAAAAGTAATTGAGAACGGCACTTATGCAACAGTGTACAAAAAATGGTTCGGTCAAGAGCCAGATATGAAGAAATTGCTCGATCAAAAATAAAAGTTCAAAAGCATGCGTGACTCAACCTTACGCATGCTTTTCTTCTGTGAGTAGCAGAATAATACATGGAAAGGAAGTGTGGAATGGATTTTCGGTTTGATATTATTCTTGATTATGTCCCCTTGCTGCTGAAAGGTACGCTATGGACGATTGGTATTTCCATTCTCTCCATCTGTTTCGGCTCTGTTTTGGGTCTGGCAGTTGGTTTAGGTAAAATGTCACACCGCGGCTATTTGAGATGGCCGACAAGTATATATGTTAACTTCTTCCGCGGCACTCCGTTGCTGGTTCAAATATTGCTTGTTCACTTTGGGGTTGTTCCTTTGTTTTTAGGGTCAACAAACCCCATCATTGCTTCCATCGTGGCATTGTCCTTGAATTCGGCGGGGTATATGGCGGAGATTTTCCGTGCAGGTATTCAATCGATTGATAAAGGCCAGACGGAAGCCGCGCATTCTCTAGGCATGACGCATTTCCAAACGATGAAATCGGTTATTTTACCGCAAGCGATCAAACGGATGATTCCGCCTTTCGGGAATGAATTCATCGTACTTATCAAGGATTCCTCGTTATTCGCCATTATCGCAGCGCCTGAGTTGATGTATTGGTCGAACGCGATGCGCAGCCAATATTTCAAAGTATGGGAGCCATATTTGACAGCTGCACTTATTTATTTCATTCTTACTTACTCTCTTAGCAAGCTTCTTGGCTATATCGAAAGGAGAGTATAATATGACGGCTTTAATAGAAGTTAAGAACTTGAAAAAAGCGTTCGGAGATAACGTTGTTCTTCGTGACATTAGTACGGAAATTCGGCACCAAGAAGTGCTGGTTGTAATTGGTCCTTCCGGATCCGGGAAATCTACTTTCTTACGTTGCTTGAATCTGCTGGAGCAGCCCAATGGTGGAACGATCACGATTGAGGGTCGCAATCTCATGGACCCTGCGAACAAAATTAACGAGATCCGCATGGAATTAGGTATGGTTTTTCAGCGGTTTCACTTATTCCCTCATATGAAGGTTATTGATAATATTATGCTTGCGCCAATCCAGGTACGGAAATGGCCGGAGGATAAAGCACGGAAGAAAGCCTTGGAGCTTTTGGCCAAAGTTGGACTTGCAGACAAAGCAAACGCACTTCCGGATTCTTTATCCGGTGGTCAAGCTCAGCGTGTTGCGATTGCACGTGCACTTGCGATGGAGCCGAAGATCATGTTGTTCGATGAACCCACTTCCGCGCTTGATCCAGAGATGGTAGGCGAAGTGCTTGCGGTTATGAAACAATTGGCCAAAGAAGGTATGACAATGGTTGTCGTGACGCATGAAATGGGCTTCGCGCGTGAAGTTGGCGATCGCGTCATGTTCATGGAGCAAGGAGTTATTGTCGAGGAAGGCAACCCGAAACAAATTTTTGAGGCACCGACTCAGGAACGTACGAAATCGTTTTTGTCCAAAGTGCTATAGGGATATATAGGAGGAGGCTCGCGCCATGCGCGGGCTTTTTTTGTTTCCTGTTGAAGTAGCCAATCTAAATATATCGAGGAGTTACCAAAATATTTTATTAGTTTGGAGATGCGATTCAAGTAATTGGGAATCTAATGGGAAAAACTACTGAAAAACTAAACAAATGATCTAATTTTCATTTCTTCACGCAAAAGAAAGCGCTATCTATAATAATGAAGTAGGCCAATGAGATTCAAATACTACACAAAAGCACAATAGGGGAGTTGTATAAAATGAATATCAAAAAAGTAACCGCTTTATCTCTAAGTACGGTCATTGCAGGAGGACTATTAGCTGGATGTAGCTCGACAGACAAGCCAGCAGCAACCGAAACAGCGAAAACAGCAACGGGGACTCCTGCTGCAGCGAGCAAAGATCCTGTTAAACTAACGTTCTGGTTCCCGGGCGCAGATAAGGCCAATGATGAATATTTCAACAACGCCGCTAGAGAATTCGAAAAGCTTCACCCGAATGTCACGATCGAAACAACCGTGCTTCCATCTGCAGCTGAGGATATTGATACCAAGCTGAACTCTGCGAAGCTAAGTGGCACAATGCCAGATATTTTTTCTGCCTACCTTGCTTTCATGGGAACAAGAGGGGCGAAAGGCGACTTTGCTCCATTAGATGCATACATCGATAAGTGGGATCAAAAAGCAGATATCATGGATAGTGCTTTGAACGCAGGTAAATATCAGAACAAAACATTAGGCTTAGGATTCTTCCCAGCACCTGAAATTCTGACATATCGTAAAGACTATTTCCAAGAAGCAGGCCTTGATCCGAACAAACCACCAGCGAACTGGGACGAGCTTGCAAGCTACGCGGAGAAGCTTACTAAGAGGGACGCAAATGGAAATGTAACGCGTGCAGGCTTTGATATTCCACTTACGTCCGCAGACGTATTCGTTGAACCGTTCCTTCGCCAGAATGGTGCAAAGCTCATCGACGAGGCGCAAAGCGTACCTGATCTGAATGATGCGAAAGCCGTTGATGGTCTGAAATACTTAGTGGAGTTGAACAACAAGAAAGTAAGCATTCCTTACAATTATCAGAAGAAAGATGAAATTCCTTTTGTAAGCGGTAAATCGGCGATGTCGTTCCTGCAAACAAGTGGAATCAGCAACCTGATCAAAAACAATCCAGACTTGAAAGACAAGTTAGGTTTCGCTCCAGTACTTCAAAAAGAAACAAAAGTAGGCTTCAATGGCTACCGTCTATTCACAATTGGAAACGCAAGTAAGCATAAAGATGAGTCCTTCGAATTTATTAAATTCATGATGTCCAACGAGCAAGTTTGGAAGCGTTATAAAGATTTGAAAATCCCTGTGGTCAAGAAGTCACTTGGCAAACAATTTACAGATGAAGATCCAGCATTCAACAGCGTATTGCTCGATTATGTAAACAATGGAAAAGGTAAGCCAGTTGTGCCTTGGTTGGCTTTGTATAACAAATACATCATCCAATCCTATGAAGAAGCGATCAGCAAGAAGAAAACACCTGAACAAGCACTCAAAGATGCACAAGAAAATCTTCAAAATGAACTCAAAAATATAGCTAAATAAATTTCGTTAAATCAGGAAGAAGCAAGCGGGCTTTCAGACAGTGATTCATCGGAGCTGTCTGCCCGCTCATCTTACTCCGTTAACAGGCTGGAAGGAGAGTCACCATGAATGCAAGCCTAGCACCTCGTGAAGCTTCAACTGTTCCAAAAGTGAAGAAGGGACAGCTTGATAGCGATCCCATCGGATATGTACTTATCGCGCCATTTTATTTCTTCTTGCTTATTTTTGTGTTAGTTCCGATTCTCATGAACATTTATCTCAGCTTCACGAACTATGACATGAACAGCATGGATTTTATCGGGTTCAAAAATTACAAAATTTTGTGGGGAGATAAGTTTTTTTGGATCTCGCTCAAAAATACGTTCATATACACATTCTTTACGCTCATCTTTACACTAGGACTCGGCTTAATTTTCGCCAGCTTATTGAACAATAAATTAATCGGGCTTTCGTTTTTCCGAACAGGATTTTTCACACCGCATGTGACATCCATGGTTGCTGTATCGATGATTTGGTTGTGGATTTATGAACCATCTCGCGGCATTGCGAACAGTGTACTCGGATTTTTCCATATCGCAGGCAAGCAATGGTTGTATGACCCGAACTGGGCGATGGTTGCCCTTATTATTATGGGGATTTGGAAATTCGTAGGCTACAACATGGTGATTTATTTAGCAGGTCTTCAAGGTGTACCGCGGGATTTATACGAAGCAGCTTCCGTAGACGGGGCTAGTACGCTTCAGAAGTTTTTCCGAATTACGGTTCCAATGCTTAAGCCGATTACCTTCTTCCTTCTAATTACGGGACTTATTAATAATTTCAATGTATTCGAACAGATCAAAATTTTAACAAACGGCGGTCCGATGAATTCGACGACTACAATTGTTCATCAAATATATAACCGAGCTTTCGGGGAATTCCAGCTAGGATACTCTTCAGCAATGGCAACGGTTTTACTTGGAATTATTGCGGTTATTACCATCGTCAATTTCAAATATGGCCAAGGTAATGACATCGATTAAATAAGGTGGTTGATGAAAAATGGAACAAACCAAACCCAAAATTGCGCTCTCCATTATTGTTCTGATTTTTTCGCTTCTCATGATTTTTCCTTTTCTACTCATGGTACTGACATCGCTCAAAACAATGGGAGACATCATGTCACCAAGCTTTATCTTCTTCCCCAAAACATTCGTCTGGCATAACTACGTGGAAGCCATGTCGCGTGGGAACTGGAGTCGCTACTTTTTCAATTCGCTCTTTGTTACCATGATCACGGTTGTAGTCAGTTTGTTACTAAACTCCATTGCGGGTTACAGCTTTGCTAGATTGAATTTCAAAGGACGAGATTTGCTCTTCTTAATCTCTTTGATTGGACTTATGATTCCTCCACAAGTGACCATGATTCCCGTGTTCTTAATTCTGAGACATGTCCCGTTCGCGGGTGGAAATGATTTCTTAGGGCAAGGCGGCTTAGGGTGGATTAACTCCTATATGGGCTTGATTGCGCCTTATGTAGCTGGTTCCTTCGGAGTGTTTTTGTTCAGACAGTTCTATCTCGGCTTTCCGAAAGAACTGGATGATGCTGCGAAAATTGATGGCTTAACACGCTTCCAAACATTCATGCATATCTATGTCCCAGTAAGTAAGCCAATCTTTGCTACTTTGATTGCACTAAAGGCTACGCAGTCGTGGAATGAATACACATGGCCGCTGATCGTGACGAACGCGGATTCGATGAAAACCGTTCAACTTGCGCTCACGATGTTCCGGGATGAGACACAAGTGCAGTGGAATCTGTTGATGTCTGCAACCACACTTATTATTTTACCATTGCTCATTCTCTTCTTATTTACACAGAAATACTTCGTTGAAGGTATTGTTACATCGGGTATCAAAGGCTAATTTACAAGCGTAGAGAAAGAAGGGGAATTCAGGATGAAAGCAATTGTTTTGCTAATGGACTCCGTCAATAGGCACTATCTCAGTGCCTATGGTGCAGAAGGTGTGGAGACACCGAATATCGACAGAATTGCCGAGAAGTCGGCTGTGTTCACGAACCATTGGGCAGGCTCGCTCCCCTGCATGCCGGCACGCCGCGATATGATGACTGGGCGGCTTGGTTTTCTAGAACGAAATTGGGGCCCCTTGGAGCCATTTGATCAATCCCTGCCGGAAGTATTACGGGATAACGGTATCTTTTCACACATATCAACAGATCATTACCATTATTTCCGCGTAGGCGGGGAGAACTACTGCCAACAGTTCAATACGTATGATTTCATTCGAGGACAAGAGTTGGATACTTGGGTATCGAAGGTGACGCCGCCGGAGAAGCCAGAGCAAATTGGCAAATATTTGCCACAGTACGCGTTGAATCGTACACAATTCCAAACGGAAGAGGACTATTCTTCACCCAAGACCATTAAGTCAGCAATTGATTGGTTAAATAACAACAAGGATGAAGATAACTTCCTTTTATGGGTGGAGGCTTTCGATCCGCATGAACCATTCGACTTGCCAGAGCAAGAGCTGACGAATTACGGGGATGATTATGAGGGTCCCTCCTACTATTGGCCAGAGTATGGACAAGTAAACGTACCGGAAGATGCGGTTCAGCACATTCGCAAACGATATGCCGCACTTTTGACAATGACGGATCGCTGGGTAGGAAAGTTGCTAGATAAGATGGATGCCAATGGCATGTGGGATGATACGATGCTGATCTTTACATCTGACCACGGCTATCTGCTAGGCGAGCACAATTTTATGGCCAAAAATGTCATGCCAGCGTACAACGAAATTTGCCATATTCCACTGATGGTGCATGTGCCAGGGAGCGATTGTGCGGGGAAGCGGATTGATGCTTTAACACAAAATATCGATGTATTTCCTACGCTTTTAGAACACTTCGGAGTGGATCCAAATACATGCCGGAACAAGCTGCATGGAAAATCGTGGATACCGCTGCTGAGCGGAGAGTCCGAGTCGATTCGAGATAGCGCCATTTACGGCTACTTCGGTAAAAATGTGAACATTACGGATGGGAAGTATACGTATTTCCGAGCTTCACCACTTGCGAATAATTCTCCCATATACTTCTATGGCTCCATGTTAACTACCATTGGTCATTACTATGGCGCGGAGCAAATTGTGGACAAAAGTCAAATTGAAATGGGACCCTTCCTCAAGTGGACGGACTTCCCTGTTTATAAAATCGCTGGAAGTAATGTACAGATGAAGGACCAAACGCAAGCTTTTCATATCAATGGTGCGCTTATTCGGGAGAGTCTGCTTTACGATAACAGTGAAGATTATGGACAGCATCATCCTATCCAGGATGAAGTGATAGAGCAACACATGATGGAGCTCCTGCGCAAAGCATTAGCTGATCACGATTCACCAGATGAGCAATATGTACGTCTTGGTTTAGAGTAACATCGTCAGGAAGGTCCAAATTAATCCTGCTACTAGGACCTTCCTTTCGTTTACTATAACAAAAACAGCTTCAGGGAGGTTACGATGGTTAAATTAAAGAAAAATGTAAGCGGATTCACGAGTCTTGTTCTGGGTACTTCGATGCTAGTCGGGGGTACAATCGCACCTCTGAGCGCAGCTGCTGCGGAGGCAACGACGACACAAATTACCGTAAACCCAAGTGATGTAAAGCATCCAATTCAACCTGGTCTATTCGGTGTAAATCACCGCTATTTCGTTGATGGTGTGGGCATGTGGGATGCGAAGGAAAAGCGTGTGTTCCCTGAGTTTGATAAAGTCGTGAAGGATATTGGACTGAAAGCTGTTCGCTATCCAGGAGGGACGACTTCGAATCTATTTTGGTGGAAGCGTTCAATTGGACCAACGGAACAAAGGATGAATCAAATCAATCCCTACTTAGGAAATGGACCTGAGAAACCGAATTTCGGCTTAGATGAAGCGATGCAGTTCTCTGAAAAACATGGCTATGTCACACCGTACGTGTATAACATCGGGAACGGGAATCCACAGGATGCTGCTGACTTGGTTGAGTACCTGAATGCCCCAGCAGATGTTGCGCATCCATGGGCGATGAAGCGAGCTGAGAATGGGCACCCAGCGCCGTATAACATCAAAACGTTTGAAATGGGAAATGAAGTAAATTTCTTCAACTCCCAAACGTATTGGATGGAAGGGCAATTGGTATCTACCGACCCGACGCTCCTAGCCATGGACAGAAATGATCGCATAGCCTATCTCTATGCGAATGGCGGAACAGTGAAGTTTACACTACAGAAGACTGGCGGTATAGATGATTGGCGGGATGGAACGAATAAGGCAGATCCGACGGATGCGTCCAAAAGCAATGGCAAGCCTAATCAAGTGAAGTATGCGTACTACGCACCGATTGATGTAGGTACACCTGTAGCGGTATCGGTTGGAAACAATGTGTATAACACAGCAACTGGGAAATCGGATTGGGTTGGTGAAACGTGGACTCGCGTGACTAATTTGGTTGGTGCAGGCGATAAAAATGTCTATACGCTGGATGAAAAGTCAGGCGCTATTACTTTTGGCAGCGGTGGCAGCAATGGGAATATTCTGGCAGATGGGAAAGAAGTCCGAATCAGCTATCAGACAACACATGCAGGTTTTGGTGAATTTTATACGAAAATGAAAGCTGTTGATCCTTCGATTAAGATCTATAGTGCGATGGATAAAGAGTATGCGATTAAAACCTTCGGCAGCAAAGTCCCTTATGACGGCGTTGTTGTACATCCGTATACGTTCGATATGACAGGTCAAATCGCCTACAATCCGAATGATATAGCTACGTACAACAATTATTTTATCGCTGCTTCGGAGGATAAAATCAAAGAAGTGAAAGAAGTGGAAGAGTTATCTACGAAGTATTCTGGGCGTGATCTGAAAGCGATTGTCACGGAATTCGGTCTTCATGATTCTGAGATGAAGATGTACAAAGACGAGAATGGCGTTACCAAATCCGCACTCTTGTATGAGGGATCTTTAGGTGCAACGCTGCAAACAGCCAATATGCTGATGCAGTTCATGGATATGGACATCGAGTATGCGTTAAGACATTCTTTAATTGACAGATGGTTCGAAAATAAATCAGCGGTTCCGATGGCACTCTTCGATACGTATTCCTTCTTGCCTTCTGCGTCTGCCCATATGTACAAGATGTTTACAGCTATGAGTGGCGAGAACCAAGTAGCATCTGTCATTGCCAACAATCCGGTGCGTGCAATTACCTACAATAAAGAAGAGCGTAACATCAATAAATTGATGACGGTGGCTTCAGCAACGGGAAACGATCTGTATGTCATCGTTCTTAACCAGGATGCAACGGATGCCGTTAGCTCCGATGTGCAGTTGAAGGATTACACAGCGGGGACAGCAGAGGCTTGGACCTTGAATGGGGACAAGCTGGACTCCATCAACACGGATGCGAAACCGAATACGGTGAAGATTGATACCGCGAAGATGAACATCAACGGCGATCACTTTACGTACACGTTCCCAGCTCATTCGTTGACAGCCTTTAAAATTGATTCCAAGTGGAAAGATATTACAGGACACTGGGCAGAGAAGCAGCTGCAGGAAGGTGTGACACAAGGGATCATCAATGGGTATGAAGACGGTTCTTATTTGCCTAATCGTGCGATTTCACGTGCAGAATTCGTAGCCATAATGGCGAGAGCCTTACATGTACAAGGAAATACAACGAATGCAGGCTTCTCAGATGCTAGCCAAATTCCAGCCTGGGCATTAGCCGATATGAATAGCGCGGTCAACGCGGGTTGGTTGACTGGCTATGAAGACAATACCATTCGTCCTAATCAACTCATTACGCGTGCTGAAATTGTTTCAATTCTGGGACGTGCGATGAAGTTGGTTGAGAATGGTTCAGCAACAACGAGCTTCGCTGATGATGCGAGCATCCCTGGGTGGGCGAGAAGTTTCGTTGCCCAAGCCGCGGCAAATGGGATCGTAAACGGTCGTGAGGGCAATACCTTCGCACCGAATGAGAAAGCGACAAGAGCCGAAGTTGTCGTGGCCGTCCTTCGTATGCTGGCTGCAGCTGTGAAATAATCCGATTCGAAAAGAAAAAAGCTGTCCCCAGAGTTGTTTACTTTGGGAACAGCTTTTTATTTATGATACAGTTTGCTGTAATCTGATGGTTTCATCCCAACAATTTTCTTGAAAACCTGACCGAAATAACTCGGATTCGGATAGCCAATGGCTTGGCAGACGTTATAAATATTGGGGTTGGATTCTCTCAGCATCGCCTTGGCTTCATTAATCCGCAGATGAGCTAAGTAGTTATTGAAATTTTCTCCTGTTTGAACTTTAAAAAGCTGGCTGAGATAACTTTTATTCAGATGGAATTGCTGAGCAATTGACTGAAGCGAAATGTCTTCACTAAAATGTTGATGGATATAATCGAGAATGGCTTGGATGGTCGGGCTCATCTGAGCATTTCGTTTGTGCTTCAATTGGTGTTCGATCTCCATGAGAATGTGCTGAAACATAGCTAAGCATTCGTCCAGATGACGGGAGTTCTCGATATCCTTGAAAAAAGTAAGTTTCTGCGTATTCAACACTTCAATATCAAATGCTTTTTCATCAAGCCGGTGGATCACATAATATAATACTTCGATGAACCCATTTCGCATAGCATAGGGATCAACATAATGTTGATGGCGTAGACTCTCTTGGACAATGGCGTCGACATGCCCATAAAGTCCTTGGAAGTTTTGCTTATCAATGAAGTCGTTCAGCAACTTGAATTGTAATTCCAAACGACTGCTGCGTTCACGATAGTCAGCTCCTTGTAATACGGTGCCGGACGGTTGATAGAATCGAAAGCTTGATATCGCAAGCAGCTGTTGATATACATAATGAATGTCCTCCAAGCCTGAGAGGATTTCATTAACACAAAGCCAGTACTGCACATCATAAGGGGCGAGACTTGTTGTCAACCATCCTAGATCGTTAGAATCTGAATCATTCTGGAGAATGAGGATTTGCTCCGGATTCACCGCAAAGCAGCAGCCATTCTTCCACTCACTGAGTTTACTCTGTATCTCATCGACGATGACTTGAGAGATCACTTGGTCGGGTTCGACAAGAAAGGAATCTCCCTCTTCATATTCAAGCTGTACCAGAATTAGGCGTAACTGGCTGGATTGCAGCGAAATATCGAAATCAGACAGCTTATTTAGAATGACTTCACCCGTATCCGTGCTAGGTGACAAGAGACTTTTCAAGTAACTGAGCCTGGAAAAGCTGCTTGGTTTATCAGGGCGAATTGAACTTGCTTGCTGCAGATGGGTCAGTTTCGCTTTTTCCATCGCATTGACGAGGTCCGTATATTGCATCTTAGGCTTCAATATATAATCAAGCGCTCCCAGCTGTAGCGTATCTTTAACGTAATCAAAATCATTGTAAGAACTCAGAATGATCACTTGAATATGTGGGTACGAGTGCTTGAGGATGCGGGTAAGCTCTATGCCATCCATGACGGGCATGCGAATATCCGTGACGACGATGTCAGGTTGAAGACGTTCCACGAGGCCCAATGCTTCAACGCCGTTGGCAGCATCGCCAACAATTTCAAATCCACTTCGGGTCCAATCTGTCATATGAATAAATCCCTGACGCAGAAGCTTTTCGTCGTCAACAATGATGACTTTATACATGTCTTGCACCTCATTACATTAGAGTACGATAGGAAGTGTCAGGGCTACTGAGGTGCCCTTACCAGGTTGACTAGTGATCGTTAAACCGTATAGTCTGCCAAAATTTAATTTCAAACGCTCATCCACATTCCGAACGCCAATACCACTGAAACGTGAATGAGCTCGTTCACCTGAATCATCCCAAATGGATTCGATTTCTTGTTCTGTCATGCCTACGCCGTTATCGATAATTTCAATACGTATACCATCCCGATAGCGAGAGCCATAGACCGAGATCGTTCCCTCGGACGAATTAGGTTCAAGCCCATGGAAAATCGCATTTTCAATGATAGGTTGTAAGAGCAGCTTAGGCAGTTTATACGACAAAAGCTCTTCATCAATATGGTAATGCATCGTAATCGGATTAGACGTTCTAATTTGCTGGATATAGATGTAATGGTCCATATTCTCGACTTCATCTTTGATGCTAATGTACTCATGACTGCGATTGATGGTGTGCTCTAGCAGATTGACGAGCGCATTGATCGTCGGTTCAATGAGATGTGTTTTCTGTACCCAGACAAGGCATTTAATAGAATTGAGTGTATTGTATAAAAAATGCGGATTAATTTGCATCTGCAGAGCTTGGAGCTCCGCCACACGTTTCTCTTCTTGATTTTTGACTAATTCGCTAATGGTGCTCTCTAGTTTGTGAATCATCTTATCATATTCCGTTGCTAATAGATTCATCTCATTCACTGGAGCATTTACTTTGACCGTTTGCACATTGCCTTTGAGCACATAGCTTTGTATCCGCCTAGACAACTTGCGCAGCGGCAAGGAAAATGTGCGTGAGATTAATACAGCGGCAATGAGGGACAGCAGAATGCAGATAAATGCGATGTAAAATATTTTGGATTTCAGCACATCAATATCTTTATAAATTAAAGTCATAGGAATTCGTTCAACAATATACCAATTCATTCGGTTTACTTTTTTGTAAAGCGTAAGGTATTTCTGGTTATTGATCATGGAGACATTGTAATTTTCCTTATTTGCAGTCAACTTCTCCAAATTGGGATCATCCGCAAGCTTGCTGCCAACTAGGCCACGAGTGCTATTGGAAATAATATTCATGTTCTCATCAACGATAAAGATGTCTTTGCCTTCACTTAATAATCCCTTATAAATGTTGTATAAGCTAGTCTCTTTGACGCTAAGCACGAATACACCATACGATTTATTAGTGTTATCCGTTTGAAGTAATTTGGCAGCTGTGAACACATTGCTATCTTCATTGTTTTTTAAGAAGCTTTTATGAGTGCTTAACCAGGTTATACGGTCAGGCGATGCAGCTAATAATTCCTTCCAATTGTAACTGAGTAATCTAGTTGGATCGACAATGTTATTCTGATAATTCTGGGTATAGATTAAGCCATTTTGACCGATCAAAAAGGATTGGAAATTGAGCCAATCGAAGGCGAAGGAATACCGCAGCATGCTATTTTCTACTTTGGCTTGATCTAGCAGC
Organism: Paenibacillus sp. 2RAB27; assembly: GCF_052115445.1. Classification (NCBI taxonomy): domain Bacteria; kingdom Bacillati; phylum Bacillota; class Bacilli; order Caryophanales; family Paenibacillaceae; genus Paenibacillus; species Paenibacillus sp. 2RAB27. The sequence goes on along the minus strand of NZ_JBFRGR010000013.1, from coordinate 144,068 downwards.
TGCTCGTAAATATTGGTATACGTTTTCGTAAGATTAGCTTCAAGCTCATTATTCATATTGTAAATGTTAACGATAGCTGTAACTTGGTCAAGCAGGACGTTGATGTTTTTATCCATTTGTTCCAGTGTATCCGTATTGGACCGACTAACTTGGGCATCAAGAAGCCTCTCGGATACCTTGAAGGACACCAAGCCAATTGCACTCATGGGTATGATACTAAGCAGGATGAATGTAAGGAATAACCGTCCGAAAATGCTATTTTTGAAAGCTCTTAGTTTGCCCATTACGTACCCAATCCTTAAGTTGAATGATAACGATTTCAATTGATGGAAGTATTGTAGACTGAATGCTCTAAATAAGCAAGAAAATAGGGGGATTTCCCCGCATTTTAAACAAAAAAAATGAAGCTACAAAAATTTCCAATATGCTATGATAGAAAATAAGTTCATTCAGATAACTATCCATTCGCAAATGAAAGGTGACATATGCCATCGTTGTTCTCTCACCTCACGAATCGATTCCAACTTCGTGTGTTTCTCTATGTATTTCTGGCGGTTTCCTTGCCACTAGGACTTGTGCTGTATGTGGGCTATCAGCAGTTCACAGCTTACATGGACAAAACGGTCATGCATGCCGTGGATGTACAACATGATCAAATCATCACAGGATTACAGCAAGAATTACGCTATACAGCGGAGATGGCACATCGACACGCAGCGGACTACGGCCTAATTTCTTATACGAAACTCAACGATACTTCTTCACAGACTGCCAAAGAACTGAGTACCTATGTGAATAACTTGTTATCCGAGCAAACGATGCATACACGTTATATCGAGCAGGCATGTCTGACCGTTCAGTCAACCAATAGAACGTTATGTGCGCATACTGGGGAAACGGATGGAGCATTCGTTGCACAAGTGAAACGTACGAACAAACGTTTTGAGCCGTTAGGAGAAGAATCAAGTCGTAATAACGCCTATCTAATGACCTATTCGGAGTCAATTATAGACAGTTCAAGTACGCAAGAACTTGGTAAGCTTACAGTTTGGATGAATATGAACAAGGTTTGGAAGGAGTTCACAGTAAAGAGTCCAACACATACCTATGTATTGATGGATCCAGATCAACGGGTGCTGTATCGAGAAGGTGTTTACACTGGGGATTTGCTGCAAGGAGCAGACACACCAGTTGACAGCGTGTATAGGGATGGGAAGATGATTCATTCAGTGAAACAAATGGAGGTAACCGGAAATATTCCGTGGTTATCGTATTATGAAGCTCCTATGCCAGTAGGCCTTCTAGATGTATTTCCTAATTACCGTACTTGGCTCATCGCCCTCATCACTTTCGTAATCGCACTTAGCCTAGGTGGGTTGCTTCTCTTTATCAACGCTGTGACGAAGCCGCTTTATGTTCTGAAAGCATTAATGAATCGTGCAGAGCGAGGCGATCTGAGGGCTTATTGGACGTTCAAAAGTTCGGATGACTGGACGCAAGTGGGCGAGAGCTACAATCAGATGTTGAATCGATTGGAAGATTTAATTAAGCAGGTGAAGCGGGAGGAATCCCTGAAGAAAGAAGCGGAAATGGAAGCACTCCATTATCAATTGAATCCCCACTTTCTATACAATACATTGAATACGATCAAATGGGTGGCCAAAATCCATAAGACACCTCAGATCTCAGAGGTAGTTAGCGCGTTAGTTCGACTTTTGCAAGCTAGCTTAGGTAAAAAAGGGGACTTTATCACCTTACGTGATGAAATTGGTTTAACGCATGATTACATGGAAATTCAACGATTTCGTTATGGGGATCGCATTCAGATGGATATGCAAGTAGATGACATCACATTAGGTTGTTTAGTTCCCAGGATGCTCTTACAACCGTTGGTGGAGAACGCGATCATTCACGGCATTGGTCCAACCAAGCGTGAAGGCATGATTACGATTCGGACATGGTTAGATCGTGATCTATTATTTTGCCAAGTGGAAGATAATGGGGTAGGTATGCAGGTCGAAGAGGGCGGCTCAGCGTGGAATGCGATGGCTGCAACTGGAACTGGAGGTGCGCAGGCTGATCGTATGTTGAAGGAGCGCATGAGCGGTGTGGGGATTTCACATATTCGAGAGAAAATAAAGCTGATCTATGGACCCGAGTACAAAATGCATATTAGCAGTAAACCCGGAGAAGGAACCACGGTTCGCATGTTTCTTCCCATTCATCAAGGTGAGGAGTGAAGCGTACATGAATGTGCTTGTGGTGGATGATGAACCTATCATTCGGCAAGGTTTGCGAGAGTTGGTAGATTGGGAACATTTTGGCTTTACTTATGCGGGTGATGCAGAGGATGGCATGGAAGCATATGAGCTTATTGATGCCTTACATATCGATATCGTCATAACTGATCTCATTATGCCTCGAATGGATGGCTTAGCTTTAATACGAAAGCTCAAAGAATGTTCAAGACCGATCAGCAGCGTTGTCCTGAGCTGTATGGATGACTTCACTTATGTCAAAGAAGCGATGAAGCTGGGAGCCAAAGACTATATTCTGAAACCAACGATGGAGCCCGAGTCGTTAATGGACATCTTGGTTGGCGTTAAGCGCGATCTGGAAATACAGCGAAATGAGCGAAGGGAGCAGGGGCTGCGAGAGCTGGAGCTTGCCTCCACCCTGCAGATGCAGCTATCGACCCGACTGCAGGCCTATCTGCAGTCGGGAGTGGGCGAAGCAGAGCTGCAGGCTGAACTGTTCGGCGCAGCAGCAGGCAGTTCAAGGGCAGATGCAGCTAGCAGCCTAGTCAGCCTGCTGCTGCACACCGGTGCCAGCGCCGCTGCCACGGGCTGGCGCTGGACCGGCTGCCTCGCGGCGCTGCCGCTGGCCGCGGACAGCGTGCTGCTGCTCATGCCGGCAGCAGCAGCCACAGACGGCGGCGCTCTCGCCGCTGCCGCAGCGCTCGAGCGCGCTGCGCAGGTCCGGCTAGCAGACGCGCCGGACTGGTTCATTGGAGCCGGCGTCGTCCTCCGCCGGCTCCAAGATGTGCAGCCTGCTGCGGCGCTTCATGCGCAGCAGCTGCACGAGCGATTCTACGGCATGAGCCGGAATCGCCGAATTGTGCTTGCGCCGGAGGCCGCAAGCAAGCCAACTGCAGCGCTGCCGTATGACATACGCAGCGACCTGCTGCGCTGTATCGTGCACGATAACAGCGAAGGGTATCTGCATCACGCGGACGTTCTCTGCGCGAGACTGAGGGAGCAGCGCCCTGAGAAGGAGCGGGTGCTGCCTTTTATCCAAGAGCTGCTTGCGCTAGCCGCGGGTTATGCTCGTGAACGCGGCTATGCGGAGATAGATCGCTATGAAGAGTTGTTTGTACATAACAAAGCACTTCAGCAATTCGCCAGCTTTGAACAGGTGCAGCTGTTTCTTCTGCAAGCGATGAGCACGCTCAGCGAGCATCAAATGGCGCTTGGGAACGATCAGAAGCATCGCTCCGCCAATCCGTTTATCCGGAAGGTACTCACGTATATGCGAGAGAATTATGCCTCACCGATCAGTACATCGGATATGGCTGATCATGTCAGGCTTAGCCGCAGCTATTTAAGTGATTTATATAGTAAGGAAATCGGAGAATCTCTGAGTGAAACGCTGACTCGAATTCGAATGGAGGAAGCGAAGCGGAGGCTGCGTGCGGGCGAAATGAAAGTATATGAAGTAGCGGACGCCGTAGGCTTTCCTGATGCCAAAACATTTGCCAAAACGTTCAAGCGTGTTGTCGGTTGTTCACCGAAAGAGTTCGAGAAGCCGAATTAAACCGTTACGAAATGTCCACTTAGTTAGTATGGTCTCACAAAAACGAACAAACAGACACCTTTTCCAACAAAGGCAGTCTGTTTATTTGTTATGTAAAGGTTTACATTTATAGAGAAGATGCAGGATTAGCGTAAAGATGGGGTGTTCACTTTGACTATGCAGGACAATCAGGTTCCTATGGTGCAAGCCATTGGTGTAACACGTGTATTTGGAAAGGGGTCCGGTTCGGTTCATGCCTTGCGCGGAGCGAATCTCTCGATTCCCAGAGGCAGACTCGTAGCCTTGCGTGGAAGATCCGGTTCAGGGAAAACAACGTTACTTAACATCATAGGCGCATTGGATCATCCGTCCGAAGGTGCCGTTTACTTGGAAGGGATGGAGATCAGCACACTCTCTGAATCCAAGCGAAATGAACTTAGACGGAAGCAAATCGGGCTTATTTTCCAATCGTTTGCCTTAGTGCCGTATATGTCCGCTTACGAAAATGTTGAGTTTGGTCTGCGTATATCGGGTGTACCTCCCAGTCAATACAGGACGCTTGCTGAAGAGGCACTGCAATTCGTGGGGTTAAAGGCGAGAATGAAACATCGACCCTATGAACTATCTGGCGGAGAACAACAGCGAGTTGCCATAGCAAGAGCGATTGCTCATAAGCCTAAGCTGATTCTGGCAGATGAGCCTACGGCGGAGTTAGATAGTCGAATGGGGCTTCAGATTCTCAAACTATTCAAGGATTTAGTGAAGGAAGGGATGACCATAATTTTGACTACGCATGATTTGGCGATTATGGAAATTGTAGATGAAGTTTATGCATTGGAGGATGGTTCCATTGTCGATGAAGGTTAATAAAATCGCATCAAGGCTTGTGCTGCTATCAGGTGCTCTTCTCATACTTGCTGGCTGCTCGTTGCTGCCCAAAGAAGAAGAAGCGTTGAAGCCGCCTCTGGTAAAGCCAGTCAAAGAAAACTTTGAGCTGTATGAAGTGAAGAAAGGCTCCATTACGAGGAAAGTCAGTGCGATGGCGACACTAAGATCGAGCAGAACGACTAATTATTTTTTTAAAGAATCGGGTCACCGACTTGCTGGATTACGTGTCAAATCAGGGGATATCGTGAAGCAGGGGGATGTGCTTGCAGAACTAGAGCAGGGTGATTTAGAAACGAAAATTGCCTTGCAGAAGTTAAATCTGGAGAAGGCTCAGATCGCTTATACACAAGTTAAGATGTCCTCGACTTCGTCTGACCAAGAGTGGTCTATTCGTCTTAAGGCTATCGATGTGGAAGCAGCGCAGCTGCAGCTAACCAATCTACAAACTGAATTGGCGAAAACAAAACTAATAGCTGAAGCCGGAGGCATCGTTACCTACGTGACGGAAGCTCAACAAGGAAATATGGTGGATGCTTACAGCACGCTAGTCGTTGTGTCAGATCCGAGTAAGCTGCAGTTATTTTATGAAGCACCGGACAGTGGAACGCTTACAGGAATTGAAGTGGGGATGAACGTGGAAGTGAAGTTCGGATCTAATGGAAGTGTGGTGCCAGGTAAAGTGCTTCAGACCCCTTCAAGTGCTCCACGGAGCGATAATAAGCAGATAGCTGATAGAAATGCCAAAACGATCATAGTAGGAATTCCAGAAGGCACAGCTGGCGCAGAGATCGGGGCATCTGGAGATATGACGATCATCGTAGAGAAACGTGATAACATCCTTATTATTCCAAGAACAGGTCTCCGTTCCTATCTAGGTCGAGATTATGTGCAAGTGCTGAATGGCGAGAGCCGCAAAGAAGTCGATGTTGAGAAGGGGCTTGTCTCCGCTACGGAAGTAGAAATCCGAACAGGGCTAACGGAGGGCCAGAACGTCATTTTAAATAATTAGTACACTTGAAGGATAAATGCTCACGATGCTAGTTTTGCTAAAGCAAAACTTTTAGGAGGATTACAATGGCTTTATTACTGATGATTCTCCGCAAAATGGCAAAGAACCGTTGGTTAGAGCTTAGTTTATTACTAGGGTTAATTATTTCTGTCGCCCTTGCGAGCTCCATGCCGATTTATACGCATGCCATTTTGCAACGTATGTTGATCAAAGACTTGGAAGTTCAACAAACGAATACACAGAAGTATCCAGGACTTGTAGCTAACCAAGCTTACTTTGCCAAATCCAAAGAAGGCGATAAACGATTATCAGAGACCGATGCGCTCATGACCGATATGAGTCAACGCTTTGATTTGCCCATTCTGCTTTCTACGATAATCCGGGCCACGAAGACGTTTAAACTTACACCTAGCGATCCAAGTAAATTAGATCCCAAAGTAGACAGGTATGGCGAAATCGCTGCCATGACTGATTTGGAAAAACATATTCGTTTTGTTGATGGCGTTATGCCTTCCACAAAGCTCGTGAACGGCGTTTATGAGGCCTGGGTATTTTCAGAGTTGTTGACGAAGCAGAAAATCGTATTAGGCAATGAAGTCACCATCGTGGACAATGATTCGAAGCAAAGTATTCGAATTAAGCCGGTTGCCGTGATTGATCGAGCAGATTTCACAGATATATATTGGTCGAATACGTTGAAGGATTTGGATTCAAGATTTTTCATTCCATCTACCTTATTTGAACAAGATTTTACGAAAAGCAATACTTTTATGGATCAGTTTTCACAGTGGAGTATCGTCTTGGATTATCATCAATTGAAGTTAGAGGGAATTAACACCTTTATCGCGACTCAGAAGGAAATGGATGACTATTTTAGTCGAAATTTAGAAACGTATACATCCAGTAATACAACGGTACTCACTTTGCAATCCTATGGAGAGAAAGAGAAGAAGCTCCGTATCCTGTTATGGTCATTGAATGTGCCCGTTTGTATTTTACTTGCTTTCTATTTATTTATGGTTGCGAATTTGATTACCGATCGGCAGAAAACAGAAATCGCCGTGCTGCGAAGCCGAGGTGCAAGCCGAGCTCAGATCATGATTGGGTATGTGATCGAAGGTATACTACTAGGTGGAGTTGCTCTGTTAATCGGTCCTTTTGTAGGGCTGCAATTAACGAAAGTCTTGGGGGCTTCGAATGGCTTTCTGTCGTTCGTCCAACGTGCAGCCATTGAAGTAAAGCTAGGTCAAGAGGCGTACCAATACGGGTTAATTGCAGTAATTGCATCGGTTGGTATGGTGCTCATTCCCGCCGTACTCGCTACACGAGTGAGCATAGTGGGTCATAAACAAACACTCGCGAGGAAGAATAAGCTTTCATTTGTCCATAAAATATATCTAGACGTCGTCTTATTGGCTGTTTCCATGTATCTCTTGCAAAGCTTTAAGCGACGGATGGATGATTTGGTAGCTCTAGGGTTAGATTCTCTGGACATGAAGGTTGATCCACTTTTATTCGTCGTCCCCGCCTTTTTCATATTCGCTATGGGGCTTTTCCTGCTCAGGATCTATCCTTGGGTCATTAAGCTGATCTATGCAGTCGGTCGAAAATGGTGGCCGCCCTACTTATATTCAACGTTGTTGCAAGTGGGGAGATCAACCACCCAGTATCAATTCATCATGTTATTTATTATTATGACATTGGCTACGGGTATTTTTAGTGCGAGCGCAGCGAGAACGATGAATAAGAATGTGGAAGAGAAAATTCAGTATAAGAATGGATCGGACATCGTCCTGCAAACCGCATGGGATAATGATGCGCCACCTCCACAGTCTGGTCCGCAAGGAATCGAGAGTGAAGTGAAACCGCAAGGGAGCGAAGGCGGGGGGAAGAAACGCGTCCAATACGTAGAACCTCCGTTCATGCCGTTCACACAATTGACCGGTGTAGAGTCAGCGGCAAGGGTATTTAAGAAAGAAGATGCCTATATTTCCATTGGCAAAGATACGAAAAAAACGGCACTCATGGGGATTGATACCGATGATTTCGGCCATACAGCCTGGTTCCGTGATCATTTGTTAGATCACCATTTCTATGACTACCTGAACGTCTTGGCCACGGATTCCAAAGCAGTGCTGATCTCTAGGTCCATCGCTGAGGAAACGGGAGCCAAAGTAGGAGATGTCATTCGAATCGGCTGGAATGATGTGGAAGGCGCCACATCGGTGATCTATGGCATCATTGATTATTGGCCTAGCTGGAATCCGAATCCGATCTTAACGGCCTCATCGAGTTCAGGAAGCAAAACAAATGCACCGAAACTCGTCATTGGCCATCTTTCTTTTATCCAAAATAATTTAGCTGTAGAGCCTTATGATGTGTGGTTAAAGTTGAAGCCGGGAATGACAAGTCAAGCCTTATATGAAGCATTGGAGCAGAAGCGCATCTCAGTCACACGGCTAGTGGATACGAATATGATGGTGATTCGGTCGAAGAACGATCCCTTCCAACTGGCAGTGAATGGTGTTATGACGCTTGGATTCCTGATCGCAATTGGCATCAGCTTCATTGGATTTCTTTTGTACTGGGTACTCTCGTTGTATGGCCAGATCTTACAATTTGGTGTGCTTCGTGCTATGGGAATTTCCTATAGACAATTGATCGGAATGCTAGTCGCCGAGCAGCTTCTAACGTCGGGGGCAGGCGTGCTGATTGGTATGATTACAGGGAACGTGGCTAGCCGCTTATTCGTTCCTTTATTCCAGTTAACGTTCGATTCGTCAAGCCAAGTGCCACCTTTTCAAGTCAGCTTTGAACCGAAAGATCAGCTTCACTTATATTTGATCGTTACGATCATGATTGGGCTTGGATTGCTGCTGCTCGGCACGATGCTCTCCAGAATTAAGATTCATCAAGCTGTTAAGCTTGGGGAGGATTAGGTATGATTCATTGTGAGAATTTAGTTAAAATTTATAAGGCAGCAGATCTTGAAGTTGTTGCGCTGCAAGGCCTTGACCTTCATATTCAAGAAGGGGAGTTGATGGCCATTATCGGCAATAGCGGCAGTGGGAAATCAACGCTGCTCAACATGCTGGGAGGGCTGGATCGACCTTCGGCTGGCAATCTGAGTGTGGATGGGAAAGATTTATTGAAGTTTAAAGAGTCCGATTTGGTCAAATATAAGCGCGAAACTGTTGGCTTCGTATGGCAAAATAATGCCCGTAACCTGATTCCCTATTTGACGGCATTGGAGAATGTAGAATTGCCCATTCTGCTGCAGGGGCGACGCAAACGCTATCGTGCGCTGGATTTATTGGATGCTGTAGGCTTGAGCCATCGTAGAAATAACAAACTTAATGAGCTGTCTGGTGGTGAGCAGCAACGCGTCGCGATCGCGATTGCACTGGCCAATCAGCCTAGGCTTTTGCTGGCGGACGAACCGACCGGATCTGTCGATACGAAGATGGCGAATCAGATCCTTGATCTGTTTCGAGAGCTGAATCGCAACTTCGGTCTGACCGTCGTGATCGTTACGCACGATCCTCATCTGGCGAAGAAGGTAGACCGTGTCGTTGCGATTCGTGATGGCAAAACTTCCTCTGAGATACTTCGACGCAAATCGTATCAGGAAGAATTGCTGGAGCTGGAGCAGGGGATTATTTCGTCGGAAGAAGATTCCCATGTTGAATATGCAGTCGTCGACAAAGCGGGCAGATTGCAAATTCCGGCCAATTATCTGGAATCCATTGGTGCTGCGGGGACGAATAAAATGCGTGTAGAAATGGAAAATGGACGCATTATACTACTCCCTCAGGACAAAACGTGAGGAAAAGCCCGTAATCGAAATTCGTTTCGATTGCGGGCTTTTCCCTATTGGAAATTCTTGTGTTGACTTTAGGTAGATTATTCCTTTAAACTTATATCATACTATTTTAGTAGGAATTATTATAGTATTATTTCTTTGGTGGATCCCACATTGAATCACTCATTATCCTAGGAGGCATGTTCATGTCAAATTCGGAACGTAAACATTTACCAGAAACACTAGCGATTCACGCAGGTCAAAAGGTTGACCCCACGACTAATTCACGAGCGGTTCCTATCTATCAAACGACGTCCTATGTGTTCAACGACACCGAGCATGCTGCGAATTTATTTGCACTGAAGGAATTTGGCAATATCTATACACGGATTATGAATCCAACGACAGATGTATTTGAACAACGTATTGCTGCACTAGAAGGTGCACCTGCCGCGCTTGCGGTGGCGTCCGGTCAAGCAGCCATCACATTTTCGATTCTGAACATTGCTGAAGTTGGTGATGAAATCGTATCTGCTTCGGCTTTATATGGCGGGACTTATAATTTATTTGCCAATACATTGCCTAAATTAGGGATTAAAGTGAAGTTCGTTGATGCTAGTAATCCTGATAATTTCCGAGCTGCGATTACGGAGAAAACGAAAGCCATCTATGCCGAATCCATTGGCAATCCCAAAGGGGATGTCTTGGACATTGAAGCTGTAGCGGCGATTGCACATGAAAATGGTATTCCGCTTATCGTAGATAATACGTTCCCAAGTCCGTACCTGCTTAGACCGATTGAGCATGGCGCCGATATTGTGGTGCACTCTGCGACCAAGTTTATCGGAGGTCACGGTACGACGATCGGTGGGGTTATTGTTGACGGAGGGAAGTTCGATTGGGCAGCAAGCGGCAAATTCCCAGGTTTGACGACACCAGACCCGAGTTATAATGGTGTTGTATATACGGAAGCGGTCGGTCCGATTGCCTATATTATCAAGGCACGCGTGCAATTATTACGAGATTTGGGAGCATCCCTATCCCCGAATAGTTCATTCTTATTATTACAAGGCTTAGAAACGCTGCATCTTCGTCTTGAGCGTCACAGCTCCAATGCGTTGAAGGTAGCTCAATATTTAGAAGCACATGAGTCCGTGGAGTGGGTAAGCTATGCTGGTTTAGAAAGCCACCCGTCGTATTCACTGGCTAAGAAATACTTACCGAAGGGTCAAGGCGCAATATTGAGCTTTGGTATTAAAGGCGGCATCGAAGCGGGCAAAAAGCTGATACATGCTGTAGAGCTATTCTCTCATTTGGCCAATGTGGGAGATTCCAAATCCTTAATTATTCATCCTGCAAGCACGACACATTCGCAATTAAATGAGCAGGAACAAGCATCAGCTGGTGTATCTCCTGGACTTATTCGTCTATCCGTTGGAACAGAAGCGATTGAAGATATTATTTATGATTTGGAACAAGCGATCAATGCTAGTCAAAAGTAAACTTGAAACGTTAACCCGTTCCGCATAAAATATGAGAAGGCTGCGATTTAGGAGCTCAACCTAAATGCAGCCTTTTTAAGTTGAATGAATGATCGTCAGGTATGAAACTTTTTTAATTAAATAGCTGTCTATTACTTTGAAAAGCATATAGAACTTCTAGGAGGCATGAAGACAAGAAATGAAAGGGAAATGGAAAGACAACATGGTTAACAAAACGAAAACTAAAATGAACATATCGATCGCCATCCTAATGGCATTAACTATTGTGGCAGGTTGCGGCAATAAAAGTGATGTCATATCTACGGTTTCGCCTTTGCCAACAACAATAACAGGTGGTGCAACGACAGAACCAACGGTTTCACCAAGTGTTGGAGCGACACCGACGACAACACCGACGGCTTCGTCAACGGTTGCAGCTACTGCTACTGCGAAACCATCGTCTAGTCCAGCGGCTTCACCCGCGGCAAGTCATACACCACCTAAGAATGGCGCGGTTCAGGTAATTGCTAAACCGGAAAGTATTACAGCTCTGGTCAATAAGCAGAACGCGTTGCCTTCCAGCTATGAGCCGACAGATCTTGTCTATCCGAACATTGCATTTACATTTAGCGAAAAAATTGATAAGCGGAAAATGCGCCAAGTCGCAGCAACTGCTATAGAGAAGCTATTCGCTGGAGCGGCAAAAGATGGTGTTCCGTTAGCAGGTGTTTCTGCGTACCGTTCGTATGCCACACAGAAAGCCCTATTTGATAGTTACGTCAAAAAGGATGGCGAAGAAAAAGCCAAAACCTACAGCGCGGTACCTGGAACTAGTGAGCATGAAACAGGGCTTGCCATCGATGTTACCGGCAGCAATGGGAAATGTGCAGCTGCGGATTGCTTTGGTGGAACGAAAGAAGCAATTTGGTTAGAGAAGCACGCGGGTGAGTATGGTTTTATTATCCGCTACCCACAGGGAAAAGCAGCAATTACAGGCTATCAATATGAGCCATGGCATTTGCGATATGTGGGAGCAGACATTGCAAATGAAATCCAGTCGAAGAACTTGACGATGGAAGAATATTACCATACCGTTCCAGTTTCCAAATAAATGTAGGCTCAAAACCCCACCTGGACTTTTGTAGTCCAAGTGGGGTTTTGGCTTTGGTTTTACCATCCTCGTTGATAAGGTCCTGGTGGAGCAAGCTCGACACGTAAGTCACKGGCGGCTGATCTTGCCCAGTAAGGATCTCGTAACAGCACTCTACCTAGAAAAATAAGATCGGCACGGTGATTCTGAAGAATCTCTTCCGCTTGCTGTGGTTCCGTGATAAGCCCGACGGCACCAACAGGAATCTCAGCTTTGGTACGAATTTCTTCGGCGAAAGGCACTTGGTAGCCTGGGAAAAAGTGCGGAACGATCGGTGCATTGCCGCCGGAGCTGACATCAATCAGATGGACGCCAAGTTCTTTGAGTTGAGTCGCGAAATAGACATGATCCTGAGGTGTAAGTCCGCCTTCTACATACTCATGGGCCGAGATACGGACAAATAGGGGACCATCCCACCGGGTTTGAATAGCCTGAACCGTTTCACGCAAGAAGCGGAATCGTCCCTCTTGATCACCACCGTACACATCTTGACGATGATTCGAATAGGGGGATAGGAATTCATTAATGAGATAGCCATGCGCCGCATGTATTTCAATAACGTCAAAACCCGCTTGCTTGGCACGATCAGCTGCATCAGCGAATGCTTTGATCGTATCCTGAATGTCCGTGAGTGTTGCTTCCTCAGGTGTTTTGAACGTATCTGAGAAAGGGATGGCAGATGGGGCTATAATGGCCGTATCCAGGACGGCTTTTCTGCCTGCGTGGGCAAGCTGAATGCCTGCATGAGAGCCATGATGATGGATGGACGTGACAACACGCTTCAAGCCATCAATATGAGCGTCCTCCCAGATTCCTAAATCCCGCGTTGAAATCCGTCCTTGTGCAGTGACTGCTGTAGCTTCAAATATAAGTAGTCCCACTTGGCCAACGGCCCGTGAGGCGTAATGAATATGATGCCAATCCTTGATTTCACCGGATTCATCCGATGCATACATACACATAGGTGACATGACGATACGGTTCTTCAAGGTTATGCCGGCAATGGTGTAGGGTGTAAATAACATGCATAATCAACTCCTTACAAGGATAGAAATAATTATTTAATTGTATACTATTCCAGTTGGAATTATCAACTTTAAGTTTCTGACCACATAAGAATTTATTGGTTTCCGGTACATGGAAAAACAAATTCTTATTGGCGATAAAAACAACCTTTGAAACGCGGTCGCTCATCCTTGAAGGACTTCGATAGAAGTTTTTTTCATTAAAAAAGCTTGACGTACTAGACATTCTATCCTAATCTTCGTGTAAGATAATAAAACTATGCATGTCGTAATTTTGCACCTTCATCTGTCACGAATTCGAAATTTATCCGCTTTCATGCCCGTGATACAATGAACCCAAGTCACTTATTTGGAGGTCATTTAGGATGAAAGTAGCAATGTTGAGTTTCTGGCATGTACATGCAAAGGATTATGCGAAACAGGTAAACGAGCACCCGGATACAGAGATCGTTGCGATTTGGGACGAGATTGCAGAAAGAGGACAGCAAGAAGCTGAAACACGAGGTGTGGCCTTCTACGCAAGTCTTGAAGAGTTACTGGCCAATCCAGAAATCGAAGCCGTTGTTGTAGATACGCCAACCAACCTTCACCGAGATGTCATCATCGCTGCTGCACGGGCAGGTAAACATATTTTTACAGAGAAAGTCATTGCTCCTACGCTACACGAAGTGAACGAGATCCTCGCAGCAGTTGAGGAAGCAGGCGTGACCTTAACGGTCTCCTTACCGCGTTTGAATTCACCATCAACACTCGCTATTCAAGATATCGTTGCTAAAGAGTTATTAGGTCAAATCACGCTTGTGCGTACACGACTCTCTCATAATGGCGGAATTTCGACTACAGCGAATCCGAATGGCTGGCTTCCGCAGCATTTCTATAATGCCGAGCAATGTGGTGGCGGAGCACTCATCGATCTTGGCTGTCATCCGATGTATCTCAATCGTCTATTGCTAGGTCTACCAGTCGCTGTAAGCGCTTCTTATGGCTATGTGACGGGAAGAGAAGTTGAAGATAATGCCGTATCATTGCTCCAATATGAGAATGGTGCGTTGGGTATCGTTGAAGCAGGCTTTGTGAATGCTTTCTCGCCTTTCGTTATTGAAGTACATGGCACGGCAGGAAGCGTACTATACTCAGAGCAAGATGGCCGTGTCATGCTGCGCACGAACAAGCTGGAAGAAGCGACTGGACAATGGGTGGCTTACGAATCTATACCGGAGGCAAAGCCAACAGCGTTTGATCAATGGGTAGCACATATTCAAAATGGTACCAAAGCCACCGAAAATATCGAATTGGCTATAGACTTAACGAAGCTAATGGAAGCTTCCAATCTATCCGTGGCTAGCAAAAGCCAAGTTCGATTGGATTCTCTGGCGAACTAATCCTCACCATCTGGAAAGGAAGCGGTGTTTCCCCTATGAGTCAACCCTTTTACTTCGAACCTATGCTAGAAAATCCGATGGCGTTAGATCGTCTGGAATTAAGCTTCCGTTGGGGAGCTTACGGAATTCGAGTATTGCGTTGTCATCTGACTTCCTTTCCAGCTGGAGCCATCGTAAATTATCATCAACATTCCGAATATGAGATTCACTATATCCCTTGCGGCAAAGGGAGAGTAATTCTAGATKGGATTACACATCCACTCCATGAAGGACTGCTCTACGTCACGGCACCTGGTGTCATTCATCGGCAAGAAGCGGATGAGCATGAAGCGATGGGCGAACTATGTCTCCACGTGGATATTGTGAAACTATCGGATCAGGAAGAAGCAGGAACCTCCGCGATGTCCTCCTCTGGTTGGGGAGAGGAATGGGAGATGGCAGAAGCTGAAGCGTGTATCGGACAGCTTAGCGAGCTGCCCCATACGCCTGCAGTGGATCGCCATGAAGCGATGAAATGCTTCCTTGTCGCTTATGAAGCTTGGCGGAACAACCAGTTAGGTCAGTACACCGTTATTAAACAGTCCATCATCCAGATGCTATTAAGAACCGTTAGTGCATATAAACCGGAACAGCAGGGTGTTAATCTGCCAGCCCGTGATATGAAGAACTATCGCTATCAGATGGCGGTTCAATTCATTACGGACAACTTCCGTCGTCCTCTGACCTTGGAGGGAGTTGCAGAACGCGTGCAGATTAGTTCTAGGCAGCTTCAACGGATTTTCAAGGAGAAGGCTAATGTTTCCTTCAGCGAATACTTGGAGCAGATTCGCCTTAAATTCGTATGCAGCGAGCTGCTGCAAACCACGCTGACGCTGGAGAAAATTGCCGAGCGCAGCGGCTTCACGTCCAGCAATTACTTGCACTATGTATTTAAGAAGGCGCACGGCACAACGCCTAATGCCTACCGCGAGAATACAATGCTTCAACACGCGAGCACGATGTAACCCAAACAGAGCTGTCCGTAAAGTAGAGAATCTACTTCTGGACAGCTCTGTTTGGTAATTTAGTCATGCACTCCTGCACATTAGCAATCTAGCACATCCAGTACCTCATTCTCAACGACCCTCTAGCTACTCCAACCACCTCAAAACAGCAGTTAGCACATCAGCAAACTTATTTCTAGCATCTCAATCACATCTGAACCCTCTAGCTACTCCAATCACCACACAAATCAGCCTCCGCAACCCACCAACTAGCCGCCATACGCTAGCACCCTACTAACTGGAAAACATACAGCTATTTCGCTCCGATTTCGCACTTTAAGCCAAATAACTGGAAAAACTCCAGCTATTTTTCGGCTTTCTCCGCAAAAGAAGCAGATAGCCGGAATTTAACTGGAGTTTTTCCATCTAAACTTATATCTAAGCTGAAGTTGATGAATTTAAATGGACTTTTTCCATCTAAAGTTCATCCAACGAGGATCTATTCGAAAAGCTTACGCAGGTTTTCACCATAAGGTGCCTGAACGATACCTTTTTCCGTGATAATCGCGGTTACATACTCGTTTGGCGTCACATCAAACGCCGGATTGAACACTTTCACGCCAACAGGTGCTGTGCGTTTGCCAAATCCTTGCGTGATCTCGTCCTCATGGCGCTCCTCGATCGGGATATCGCCGCCAGTCGGCGTGTTCAAGTCGATCGTCGACAATGGACTTGCCACATAGAACGGGATGCCATGCGCCTTCGCCAGCACAGCTACGCTGTAGGTGCCGATTTTGTTGGCTACATCGCCGTTCGCCGCAACACGGTCCGTTCCGACGATGACCGCTTGAATCCAGCCCTTCGCCATGACCGCGCCGGCCATGTTGTCACAGATCAGCGTGACGTCTACGCCTGCCTGCTGCAGTTCAAAAGCCGTGAGCCGCGCGCCTTGCAGCACGGGCCGTGTTTCATCGGCGAACACTTTGATGTTCAGCCCTTGCTCCTTCGCCAAGTAGAACGGCGCTAGCGCCGTGCCGTACTTGGCGGTAGCCAAACCGCCGGCGTTGCAGTGCGTCAGCACGCCGAACCCATCCTCGAACAGCGTGAGCGCATGTTCGCCAATACGGCGGTTGGTGTCTTCGTCCTCCGCCTGAATCACTTGCGCTTCTGTCAGAAGCGCAGCCTTGAACGCATCCGGGCTCACGCCCTCGGATGCCAAAGCTCCCGCTCTCGCACGCATGCGATCGAGCGCCCAGAACAAGTTCACCGCTGTCGGACGTGACGTCGCCAGGTAATCCGCTTGCTTCTGGACTTCTTCCAGAAGCCCATCAACCGCAGCATCCACGCCGCGGATGCCAAGATATACCCCGTACGCGGCGGCGATCCCAATCGCAGGTGCGCCGCGAACCTTCAAGTGCCGAATCGCTTCCCACACCTCAATTGGTGTCTCCAGCGGCAAATAAACAATCTCCTCTGGCAGCAGTCGTTGATCCAGCAAATCCAGCTGCTGGCCATTCCAGCGCAAGGATTGCAAAGCACCTTGCACTTCATCTTTTACATCATTCGTAGTCGTCATAGTACAAAACCTCTTTCTGCTGCTCGTGTTGCGATTGCTATTAGTTCATCAATCGTCGTTACCTGACGGTTAGCTCGAATGCTGGCCGTGCCGATCATTAACGCCATACGCTGAGCGCGTTCTCTTGCAGCAGCATCTTCGATTTTATCGATATCGGCGACGTGGGCAAGACCCACTACGCGGCGGACCATTTTGGCTCCTGCGAATCCGACMGTATCACGCAGCAAGTTTATCATGTAATAATCTTGAAAACCCGGAGCGGTAAATACGCGGTCAACGCCGTGCTCATTCCATAGGGCGCGGAAGTTTTCTTCAAAGTGCGTCCATACGTCCTTAATGGTTTGTGTTAAATAAGCACGGAAAGCGGAACGGCTTTCTTCATCCTTACTCCAACCTTCTTGCGCAGCAAAGTTAAGCAAGAGGTTGGCGAGAACGGCTCCGATATCGAAACCCATAGGGCCATAATAAGCGAATTCAGGGTCAATCACTTTCGTAGAATCGGGTTTGATGAAAATGCTCCCTGTATGCAAATCGCCATGAAGCAGGGCTTGCGCCTCAGTTAAAAATTTGTTGCGCAGAATCGCAACTTCGAAGTGAAGCTCATTATCTGCCCAAAGTTGTTCCGTTGCATCACGGATAGCTGCTTCAAAATTATTTGTTTCCGCATCACGGTATGGATCATCGAAGATCAAATCTTCCGTGATTTTGCAAAGTTCAGGGTTGATGAAGCGTCCAAGTTGAATCTTTTTCTCTTGTTGATTTTTGCCTAAATCTGAAGTGAAGAATAACGTATTAGCTAGAAAGCGCCCAATATGTTCAGCAAAAAGCGGGTATTGGTTACCTTCAATCAACCCTCTGCGCATAATCACGTGATCACTTAAGTCTTCCATCACAGTTAGCGCTAGGTCTGCATCATAGGCGTACACATGGGGGACTAGGTCTGGCACGAGCCCTTCTTCAATGATCAATGCTTCGCTTTCAATACGCGCACGATCGAGCGTCAGCGGCCAGGATTCCCCTACAACTTTGGCGTAAGGTAGAGCTTGTTTCAAAATAATACTTTTTCCTGTAGCAGCTTCTGTTATACGAAATACGAGGTTTAAATTCCCATCCCCGATTTCTTGGCTGACTAGATCAGAACCTGGTTGAAATAATTGCGGAATAAGGCGTGCGTATTCGATGGCTTGCACTTCCGATAACGGATGATAAGTGGACATGGATGAACCTCCTAAATGTTTTCGTCAGAAAACTGACTTCGTAAGCGTCMTCTAAAGTGATTGGAATTAATTCCAACTAATTTACTGAGTATTAATTGTCTTTACCTAGTATAAGACAAATTGTTTCCGCATGAAATACACTTTTCAGAAATGTCGTTTATTTTACATAAAATCCGCGAGATTAACGTAAATTAGCGTGTACAAGGACGATTTTAGGCAAAAAGAAGGAGGATTTAAATGACGAGCGCAACATTAGTTTCAACGCAATCCATTCAAACTGTTCTTAATAAGCAAATTTCTAACTGGAATTTACTGTTCGTTAAGCTTCATAATTTTCATTGGTATGTAAAAGGGAATCAATTTTTTACGCTTCATGTAAAATTTGAAGAACTCTACAATGAAGCTGCGCTGCATGTGGATGAGTTGGCTGAACGATTACTGGCGATTGGCGGTCAACCTGCCGCTACGATGAAAGCCTACTTAGAGATTTCTTCGCTAAAGGAAGCATCCGGAACAGAAACTGCTACGAAAATGGTTGAAGCGATTATAGAAGATTTCACGATCCTTACGCAAGAGTTGAAGGCGGGCATGCAGATTTGTGAGGAAGCGAGTGACGATACCACATCAGATATGCTTTTGGCGATCCAAACTTCTTTGGAAAAGCATCGCTGGATGCTGCAATCATTCCTGGGATGAGAAATTTACACAATCTTTAATTCGAACAAACATTCACGATATGAAACTCCATTATCCTAGAGACAGACGATTTCAAAGGATGTGAAATGGATGAAAATTCTGAATGTCATATTCGCCATTGCTGTGTGCACCATTTTCCTACTCCTTGCGTATCAGGCAGATGTTCCCGACAGCACCCATGATCCGAATCCAATGAAACATAATCTTGATCAGTTTAACCGAATGCAGGTTACGTATGAAAAGGATGTAAAGAAATAAAGGAATGGCCGATTATTAGGGCTGTTCCTTTTTATTTTTCCTGAAAAATGTCAATCTTCATTTGTTTTGCTTACAAAGTTTATTTATAATAGATAGATTAATGAGGAGAACGAGGGGTTGGCGAGATGGGGAATGGGAAAGCATTGAAGGAGTGGGCCTCTGCGGTAAAAGCGTTAGAAGCAGGCTCGCAAATTTTTATTATGAGAAAAGGAGGTATTGTTGAAGAAACAAGAGATTTCCAGGTAGAATCGAATGATTTCTTTCTCTATCCAACATATGAGCATCAGAGAAAAGAACTGCTGAAAGAGCGGTATCGCGGGATTATCGATGAAACGTTGGTCAACTGGAGCGCGCAGGATACACACGTAACAATCAATACATTTGCCCGAATGGTGGAAGATATCGAAGTCAGCGACCAAGAAAAGCTGAATCAGCTATTCCCTTTTCATATTTGGACAGAAAATTTCACAGAAGAGCGATTGAAGTGGAAACGTAAAAACCCGCTGCATATAATGATTTTAAGGGTCTATACGTTGAACCAACCGATCCAAATTGAGATCGAACAGGCCTATATTGGCTGCAAATCATGGATACAACTGCAGGCATTGGTACCGGATGATTCCGAAATGACCCCTGTGTTGAATGAGGAAGAATTTACCGCGCAAGTTGCTGAAATAAAACGTACTTTGGCGTAAAATTCACATAGCATTTCACAAAAAGCTCGCCTTTTTCATGGAATTGCCCTTTCTTGATTTGTTACAGTAAGTTATAATAGAATTATTCTAATGAGAATCAGTGATAATCATTACATTTGATTGTCATCTATCTAGTACACTCAAACATTATGGAGGCTTAAAGAAAATGGCAAATTCATCAACATTTACAATAGAGGGTCTGAAAGCGACCATCGAAGGAAAGGAAATTTTGAAAGGTCTTAGCMTAGAAATTAAAGGCGGCGAAATTCACGCGATCATGGGGCCGAACGGTACTGGTAAAAGTACATTGGCATCCGCGTTAATGGGTCACCCGAAATATGAAGTAACAGAGGGCTCTGTTACATTAGATGGCGAAGATGTACTTGAGATGGCTGTTGACGAAAGAGCTCGCGCTGGCTTGTTCTTGGCTATGCAATACCCAAGCGAAATCACTGGTGTAACGAATGCTGACTTCTTGCGCAGTGCAATGAATGTTCGCCGCGGTGAAGGTAACGAAATTTCTTTGATCAAATTTATTCGTCAAATGGAAGCGAAAATGAAGCAACTGGAAATGAACCCTGAGTTCATGCACCGTTACTTGAACGAAGGCTTCTCCGGCGGTGAGAAAAAGCGTAATGAAATTCTTCAAATGCTTTTGCTTGAGCCTAAATTCGTTATCCTTGATGAAATCGACTCCGGTCTAGATATCGATGCTTTGCGTATTGTTGCTGAAGGTGTTAATGCGATGCGCAGTGAAGAGCGTGGATTCTTAATCATTACGCATTACCAACGTTTGTTGAACTACGTTAAACCTGATTTTGTACATGTTATGATGCAAGGTCGCATCGTGAAATCCGGTGGCCCTGAACTCGCTGAGCGTTTGGAAGCGGAAGGTTACGATTGGATCAAAGAAGAACTTGGCATTGTAGATGAAACTGTTGGTCAAGACGAGGAAGAATTCAAAGTTCCAATGAACACACCAGGGCCGAAGTACTAGGAGATGAGAGACTTTGATCTTAGGGTCAAAGATACTTATAAATGGAGGAAATCATGAGCACTAAAACAACACTTTCCATCGATACTAATGCTGTTACTGAGCTCTCCCGCAGCAAGCAAGAGCCGGAGTGGATGACAGCCCTTCGTACTGAAGGGGTAGCATTAGCGAATTCGTTGGAATTACCTATACTAGAAAAAACAAGAATCGACCGTTGGAGCATTTCCGCCTACGGTTCCTATAAATCACAAGCAGCTTTGAGTTCACTGGATGAATTGCCAGAAGTGACCAAAGGCTTAACGAATAACGAAAACCTGATTGTACAACGGAACTCCGGTATCGTGTACAATCAAGTTTCCGAAGCTTTGAAACAGCAAGGCGTTATTTTCACAGATCTTGAAACGGCTGTTCGTGAGCATGGAGATTTGGTTAAGCCATACTTCATGAAAGCTGTTCATGCGAATGAAAATCAACTTACAGCTTTGCATGCAGCGTTGTGGAATGGCGGTATTTTCATCTACGTGCCCAAAAACGTTGTTGTAGATATCCCACTTCAAGCATTGTTTGTTGCAGATGATGCAGAAGCTACGTTTGCACCACACGTTCTCATCGTTGCTGAACAATTCAGTTCCGTTACGTATGTAGACAACTTCGTGTCTTCCGTTGGGGGCGCAGATCTTGTACAGAACGGGATCGTTGAAGTGTTTGCAAAACCAGGTTCACGTGTTAGTTATTCCTCCATTCATAGCTTGGAAGCATCCGTAACAGATCTCACGTATCGTCGTGCGATTCTTGAAGATGACTCCCGTATTGGATGGGTTATTGGTGAGTTGAACTATGGGAATTCGATGTCCGATACGACATCTATTCTCAAAGGGAAAGGCTCCGACTCCGATGCGAAAGTAATCTGTGTGGGTACGCACGAACAGAAATTAAACTTGACGACTCGCGCTGTTCATTGGGGCAAAGCGTCTACAAGCGATATGATTACACGTGCAGTTATGCGCGATAGCTCTACAGCGATTATCAACGGAATCACGAAGATCGAAAAAGGCGCACAAGGCTGTAACGGTCAACAAACCGAGAAAGTCCTGATGCTTAGCCCGAAAGCTCGCGGAGACGCGAACCCGATTCTTCTAATTGACGAAGATGATGTTAAAGCAGGTCATGCTGCAAGTGTTGGGCAAGTGAATGCAGAACAAGTTCACTACCTAATGTCCCGTGGGATTACCAAAGAAGAAGCTCAACGCTTAATCATTTACGGATTCTTGGCACCAGTTGTTTCCGTAATTCCAGTTAAGAGCGTTGAAGAACAGCTGCAAAGCTTAGTGGAGAGGAAGCTAGGACAATGATATCTGCCGAGATACGTGAACTTTTTCCCATTCTGAAGCAAGAAGTGAACGGTCATCCTCTGGTTTACTTGGATAGTGCTGCTACTTCCCAGAAGCCTATTCAGGTGATTGAGGCACTGAAGCATTACTACGAGTGGGATAATGCGAACGTTCATCGCGGGGTTCATACCCTAGGTTCCCGAGCAACAGATGCGTATGAAGGAGCTAGAGCCAAAGTGGCTAAGTTCATCGGCGCAGCCAGTGAGCAGGAAATTATTTTCACTAGAGGCACAACAACCGCAATCAATATTGTGGCAGCTAGCTTTGCTGAATCGGTACTTCGTGAAGGCGATGAAATCGTCCTTACACCGATGGAGCATCACAGTAACCTGATCCCTTGGCAGCAAGCTGCTAAGAAATCAGGCGCCACTTTAAAATATATTCCGCTGCAGCCAGACGGATCTATCTCCCTTGCAGATGTAGAGAACACCATTACCGATCGTACTAAGATTGTTTCGATTGTGTATGTGTCCAATGTGCTCGGCGTTATCAACCCGATCAAGGAAATTGCCGCTATTGCCCACAAGCATGGTGCCAAAATCATGGTCGATGGTGCGCAAAGCACGCCTCATATGAAAGTGGATGTGCAAGATTTGGATTGCGACTTTTATGCATTATCCGGGCATAAGATGTGTGGCCCTACCGGAATCGGGGCATTGTATGGGAAGAAGTCTTTATTGAATAACATGGAGCCTGTTGAGTTTGGCGGAGAAATGATCGATCATGTCGATCTGTATGAGTCGACTTGGAAGGAACTTCCGTGGAAATTCGAAGGCGGAACACCTATGATAGCAGGAGCAGTTGGGCTTGGAGCGGCCATCGACTTCTTAACCGAAGTTGGGATGGATAATATATTTAAACATGATGTGGAGCTCACGAACTACGCATTGGATCGTATGATGCAGATTCCAGACTTAGCTGTATATGGGCCTACAACGAATCGTGCAGGACTGGTAACGTTCAACCTTGGGGATGTTCATCCTCATGACGTAGCAACCGTATTGGATTCCATGGGTATTGCAGTTCGTGCTGGTCACCACTGCTGCCAGCCACTTATGAGATGGTTAGAACAAAGCAGCACAGCGCGTGCAAGCTTTTATCTATATAATACGGAAGAAGATGTAGACCGTCTTGTGACGGCTTTACTGAAAACAAAGGAGTACTTCGGCGATGCAATTGGATGATTTATACCGTAGAGTAATTATGGATCACTATAAAACTCCTCGCAACCGTGGGAAATTTGAGTCCGGCGAGTCCGTTACGATTGACCTTAACAACCCAACCTGTGGAGATAAAATTTCCCTGCAGATGCAAGTTGAAGAGGGAATCGTTAAGATGGCGAAATTCACAGGTGAAGGCTGCTCGATTAGTTTATCCTCTGCATCCATGATGACGGATGCTGTCAAAGGCAAAACAATCGAAGAAGCACTGAAGATGGCTGATGATTTCTCTGGCTTGATGAAGGGCGAATCTGTAGAATTTGAATATGAAGACATTGAGGCACTGTCGGGCGTTAATAAATTCCCAGCGAGGATTAAATGCGCAACTCTAGCGTGGAACGCACTACGCAAAGGGATTGAACATTCTCATAAGACCGATAACTAACGCATTTGCGGGTGGAATAGGTTAACTATATGGAAATAAGAGAACGTTAAGGAGGAATCAACCATGGCGAAACAAATGCCAGATTTAGAAGATTACAAATATGGTTTTAGAGATGAGCACAAATCCATTTTTCAATCCGGTAAAGGCTTAACTCGTGAAATCGTTGAAGAAATCTCAAGAATTAAAGGCGAACCAGAATGGATGTTGGAATTCCGTCTGAAATCCCTTGAGCAATTCTTCAAAATGCCTATGCCGCGTTGGGGCGGAAACATGGATGATTTGGATTTCGATGATATCCAATACTATGTTCGTCCATCCGAAAAGCAAGGTAAAACGTGGGAAGAAGTTCCTACAGAAATTAAAGAAACGTTCGACAAACTTGGTATCCCTGAAGCAGAGCAAAAGTTCCTTGCTGGTGTATCTGCACAGTATGAGTCTGAGGTTGTTTACCACAGCATGCAAAAAGAGCTTGAAGATCAAGGTGTTATCTTCACAGATACAGACACAGCTCTTCGTGAATATCCAGAGTTGTTCAGACAATATTTCGGAACGATCATTCCGCCAGCTGACAACAAATTTGCTGCATTGAACAGCGCAGTTTGGTCCGGCGGATCCTTCATCTACGTACCAAAAGGCGTGAAATGTGAAGTGCCTCTACAGGCTTACTTCCGTATTAACTCCGAGAACATGGGGCAATTCGAGCGTACGTTGATTATTACGGACGAAGATAGCTTCGTACATTACGTTGAGGGCTGTACAGCTCCAATCTATAGCACGAACTCGCTTCATAGTGCTGTAGTAGAAATCGTTTGTTTGAAGAACTCCCGCGCTCGTTACACAACCATCCAAAACTGGGCACCTAACATCTACAACCTCGTTACGAAACGGGCGGTTGCAGAAGAAGGAGCTACAATGGAGTGGGTTGATGGTAATATCGGTTCCAAGCTGACAATGAAGTACCCAGCAGTTGTTCTTAAAGGCCGCGGCGCTAAAGGGATGGTTCTTTCCATCGCTGTTGCAGGCAAAGGACAACATCAAGATGCGGGCGCGAAAATGACGCATTTGGCACCAGATACAACATCAACGATTGTTTCCAAGTCGATCTCCAAGCATGGCGGTAAAGTAACGTACCGTGGTCTGGCTTCCTTCGGACGTAACTCCCAAGGTTCCAAAGCTAACATCAAGTGCGATACGTTGATCTTGGATAACGAATCCACTTCGGATACAATTCCGTACAATGAAATCTTGAACGATAACATTACGCTTGAGCATGAAGCGACCGTATCCAAGGTATCTGAGGATCAATTGTTCTACCTCATGAGCCGTGGTCTTACAGAAGCAGAAGCAACGCAAATGATCGTTATGGGCTTCATCGAGCCATTCACCAAAGAACTTCCGATGGAATATGCCGTGGAAATGAACCGTCTCATCAAGTTCGAGATGGAAGGGTCGATCGGTTAATCTCCTAATAAAAAAGCGTGCCAGAGAGTTTTCTCTGGCACGCTTTTTCGTATATTATCCGTTAATTCGCTTACGGTTCTGTGTCGCTGCCGATTGGAGGGCTACATATAAAGACTGGATATTGAACTTTTTCTTGAATTCAAAACGATAAGCCGCCGTCGTAATGTTATTCGCTTTGTAATATGGTGAGGTTATGTAATGAATAATGAGCTCGCTATCATCAAACCCAGTACCGCCAGATTCCATCGATACCTCATAGATGGCATCTAGATCAATCGTGGAGACTTTCGTTTTCTTGCCAGTGACACCTTGATGATCAATCAGGATAATGCGCTCGTCTGTGATAAAAATACCCACTATCATCACTCCTCCTTGAACAAATATATGTATCAATTCTACATTTATACGGCGTACTCCCTCACAGATTCYATTACTTCCAACAAACGCCAAGCCCATTTGAACGAACGGATTGCATATTTGCATGCCACTTGTCTCACTCTATAAAGGACAATAATGTGTCCCTTAAGGAGAGAGAATTTCATGTGGAATAAGCTAAAGATACCGGCAATAGGAAGCGTGATTGTCATGCTGGCGATTTCGACGGCTTGTGGGAAGGAGAATGCGAGCCCACCAAGTGTAGCACCGTCGCAAAGCCCGACAGGTTTAACTGGCTCCGGCAATTCGGTTACGAAGAGTATGTCACAAGCTGGGAAAGATATCATTGCGCTAGCAAGCAATGATGCAGTCCTACCGATGAAACAAATTGGGAACGTTAATTATGTTTCTGCTCAAGATTTAATCAAAACACTTAAATTCCAGTCTGAATGGGAAGATTCTGAAGGCAAGCTGATTTTAGGGGACAATGATGCTAACTTTGAGTTGATCATGAACTCGAATAAAGCCATGAAGGATGGGGCGGATATTCAATTAAGCCAACCGGTAGTGAAAGAGGGCGGAACGGCTTATTTACCTGTCTCGGACTTAGCTGACTTATTTCAAGATGATATGTCGTACGAAGTTAGAAAAGGGGACGTCATTATTCATGCTTCTCCCGTTGCGATCATTGAGCATGAAGATGACCCTGCAAGTGCGAATGATAACTCACCAGAGTTGAGTTTCGGGGATGATCCTACAGACCCATTCAAAGGCAACGGGGCAGGTGCAAATCCTGCAGGGATGCCTATTCAGACCCAGCAGGATCTACAAGTATGGTCGCCAAATGATCAAAATGACGTTATGCCGGTTTTGAAGAATATCGATATTAATGCATTGATTAGTAAAGGGGAAAATTATATGGGTGTAAAGTATAAATTTGGTACGGGCCCATATCCCCAAACAGGACGATTTGATTGCTCGACATTTACACAATATATTTATGGGAAATATAATATTAAACTGCCGCGGGTAGCTCGGCAACAAGCTACTAAAGGTAATTTGGTTTCTCGCAAGTCGTTACGCAAAGGGGATTTGATGTTTTTCTACGTGCCAGGTCGTTTCAAATCGAACAAAACCGTTGGTCATGTAGGGATTTACATTGGAAACATGAAGATGCTGCATGCCTCCCCGGCGCCGAAGAATGGGGTACAAATCAGCAATATTGATAAAGCTTATTGGAAAAAAACATTTCTAAAGGCAAAGAGAGTTGCCTATTAATAGGAGTAATGGGAAAAGTCTATCCGATGGATAGGCTTTTTATTTTTGTCTATTTTGAAACAATTGAATCCCTCGTGCGTTTAAATGTGTAGAAAGCTTTTTGTGGAGGAGGCTAGCCTTATGACAATCGTGCTTTATGAAAAGTTGCCCGAGGGGCAACTGCTCAAACTTGGTGAACGTGCCTGGGATGAACAACTTATTCAAGCCTTGAATGTGGCTAATTTTATTCTCGTTGGCGGGAAGGAATACGAAATGATTGAGGGCCGTTTGAATTTGGATCTCCATGTGTTTGAGTTGCTGCTCGTTAAAGCCGGCGCAGAGGGGGGAGGGAGCAAGGAGTGAAACGACCGCTTAAAGTACTATCAACTTCACTGAGTTTGATCTTGTTAGGCCACATGCTGCTAGGAACAGCACAGGCTGCGGAGACACCAAGTCCCAATACAGGCTCTATGGGATGATCTGCTGCTTTATCATCTGATTTTCAATACCGTAAGCCCTTATTCATCTAGCAGCTGGGGGAATAATCATCGCTCGTATTATTATCGATCCAATACACCCTATGTCAATAAAACGTATCAACCAAGCTCTTTTACGAATCGTTCGACAACGAAAGCTCCAACAACTTCAAGCGGTAGTGGCACCTTTACATCGAATTCGAATAAATCGTCAACGACCACCAAATCAGGTACAACAGGTTCCTCAGTTAGCGGCTCCAAGTCAACCTCGACCTCATCAGGCAGCATAGGTGGTAAATCAAGCGGTTTTAGCTCCTCCTCCAGCTCAAGCTCTGGGGGTTAATTGCATGGTATTTGAAGTGATTGGGACACCAGCCCTTGACAGAAATTCTCGCGTACGGCAACTAGCTGAGCTTGGATTTACGTGGGCTAATTTGGAGAACGAAGAGTACTGGATTGATCAACTTGTCGTTATGCCGAATGAGGTATATGAGGACCTTATTCATGCTGCTGCAGGACTTTGGCAGGTGTTTGATAAAGCTGCTCGTTACGTTTTCGGCAAAAGGGAGCTTTATGCAGACTTATCGATACCGGAAATGCTTTGGGATGGGCTGGATCGACTTGAGCCGAATGGCGAGGGATTTATAAGCCGCTATGCGAGATTTGATTTTACAGTCGATCAGGCAGGTAACATTAAATTACTAGAATTAAACGCAGATACACCTACGGGTTATGTAGAAGCCTCTATCGCGACTCCATGGCTTTGTGTACAATATGGTTTGGAATCACCGAATGGCAGGATGAAGGAGCTTCTCAAGGCAGCCTGGGAGATCGAGGCACCAGATTACGCAGCTTGTATAGCCTACGGTGTACATGCGGAAGACACAGGAACGATAGATGCACTCGTTGCTCATAGCGGAAGAAAAGTGACATGCGTGGACTGTTTGAATTTATGGATCGACGAGGGCGTCGTAAAGGTTGGTGCTGATCAGACCATTCAGCGTATGTTTGCCTTATATCCGAAGGAGTGGATGGGGGTTGACGACGGGGGAGAAGCGCTGTCGTATGCAATTGAGGAGCAATTCGTTCATTTGTTCAATCCCTTGCATGCTGTGATTTTACAATCCAAAGGCTTGCAAGCATTGATCTGGGATCTTCATATAAAGCAATCAGCATTATTTACGCAAGAGGAACATGAGATCATCAAGACTTACATGTTGCCAACCTATACGCATCCTATCCTTGAAGGTAACTATGTGTCCAAATCGATGTTTGGCCGCGAAGGCGGCTCTGTTGAGCTATATAACGAAAATGGAGAGCTGGAATTTAAGGATGAAGCGGGCTTTGACACGAGTGTGTTTTTTAAACGTGTGTATCAAGAAAGGGCAGACCTGCCGCGGCTAACTTTCCAGCATGGTCAAGGACATTTATTAACGGGTCTATTCGTATTGAATGGAACGCCATGTGGGCTTTTAGGTAGGGCAGGCGGCATCATAACAGGAAATGCAAGTCAATTTGTGGCGATTGGAGTGAAAGCGCCTTGAAACAAGGAAGATTTATACTATTGGCCATAGGACTTATCGGAATTATCGTTATCATATGGCTGTTCAGCATGATATTCGATAAGAAACCATCCGTCCTAAGCCAATCAACAACAGGCAACGTATCGACAACATCCAGTTATGCTCCTGGTGACGTGCCATGGGATTATCAAGTCCAGCAAGTTAAGGTCGGTGATCTCATTGATGGTGATATGGTGCTGTTGCCGAACAATGACCGAATGTCCAACGATCAGAATTTTGCGACAGGTGATAGTATCTGGGTACTGAGTTTCATGCAAGCCACGATGAAAGCGGACAGTCAAGGAAAGAACGATGTTACTTTGTCACAATGGAAACCAATTAAGTCCTTCAAAACAAAAGAAGAAGCCGACAAAGATCTCGTGGAGCTGAAAGTGGAAATAAAGACGGATGTGAAATTGATCGGTGTTTATAAAACAGATCTGGATAGCCAATTCAGGTACTTTGCGGTAGTAGAATTGCCAACTGGGCAGAAGGTTAAGCAGCCGATTCCAGAAGAGAGATACAAAGCGTTCAAGGATAAAAAAGAAGTAAGCGTAGTCCTAGAGGAAGTACATGATTATACAGATTTTGATCAATCGATGGCTAAATTTCGGGGGTGGGCAGAGTGATCGTTGTGAATCTTATTATAAGTTTATTCGTCATTGTCTTGTTACAGTTTGCAGGGATGTACATCTTTAGTTTAATGACACCCTATCGGGATATGGAAGAAATAAATAACGGCAACGTGGCTGTGGGGATTACCATGGGAGGCAAGTTCGTAGCTACGGCCATCATTCTAGGCATTGCTGCCTATACGAACGCCTCCATTTGGCATATGAGCTTATGGTTTGCAGTAGGGTACGCATGCTTAATAGCTTCATATTGGGTGTTCGATTGGCTAACCCCAGGCATGAAGCTATCAGACCAGCTAAAAGGAGGGAATGTGGCTGTAGGTACCCTTCTTGCTGCGGTATATATCGGAATTGCGATTTCGGTAAGCAGTCTAATTATTTAACTATCTATGTATTAGATCGCAATTTTCGTAATTTCTACATTTGCTTGCTGCGATAAATCCAAGAATTGATTGTCGATGCTGATGAGCGGTCGGAAGAAATCAGTAGGGTTCGTCATGATGATCGTACCTTCACGTCCATCGCTCAAAGACACTTTTTTACCTATAAAGTTAGGAATCATGTTGCGTATGAACACTTGGGTGATCTTGGGATCCAGCTCGCCGAAGCTCATGCGATGAAGCTCTTTAAGCACATGCAAAAGATCACGTCGTTGTTGATACACTCTGCTGGATATCATGGCGCTGTAGACATCTGCGATCGCGACAATCTTGGAGTAGGAATGGATGTCCGTACCGCTTTTCCGTAGAGGATAACCTGTACCATCCATACGCTCGTGATGTTGAAGAGCAACAAGAGCGAGCGTTTCATCCTTTAATGATTTGCGAATGATATCGTACCCATGAATGGTATGCTTCTGAACTTCCTCGAATTCTTCCTTTGTCAGCTTACCTGGCTTATTCAGAATATCTGGATGTATTCGACATTTCCCGATATCGTGCAAATAGCCTGCTTTTCCGATGACGATAGCATCCTTCTCGGATTTATTCATCCATTTGGCAATATAATAAGACAGTATCCCAACTTGAACACTATGCTGTAGGGTATAGTCATCTTTACTATGCAAAGATAGAAGTAACGAAACTACATCCTTCTCCTCTTGTATGCTGTTTATCAGTGGATTGAAAGCGGATTCTACAGTTTCATTGCGAAGAGATCCACCGTCTTGCAAAGCTTCAAACATTTCTTTAATACCCTGAGTTGCGTTGTTAAAAGAGGTAACCTGTAAGATATTAGCTTGTCTAGTTGGCGCTTCCTCTACGACATTCTCGATTTCACTGCTTCTTGGAGCTATATCAACATAATCCACACTGTGGCGATTGAGCATCGAAATGTCTCCAGCATCGAGAACGGTGCCCGAGGATAGAAGATGAAGGCCTACTGCATTGTAGGAATCGGAAATTAATTTGTCACCAACAATAAGTTGAAGCACATGTACACGCATAGAAGCTCCTCTCCAAGTCCTAGTATCTGGTAGGTATATTGTAATACTACATCCCAATATAACGACTGTAAAGACTTTTGGCTTGAATTAAATCCTCAGTCCCTTGAATGAGAACACGACCACCAGGGAATAGAATAATTTGAATATCCTCAGATGCGTGAAACTTTAAAAGAAAACGATTTTTCTCAACCAGACCAAGCGGTTGAAGTCGTTCCTCCCAGTATTCCAGTGGTTGCGTGCTGGGAATAACCGGATGAATTTGAACCGAGTTGCGCCCGCATAAGGATTGAATGGTATCACTTTCAAGATGGGCATCTAAGTACTCGTATTGCTTCTGCGCACAAGCGGGACAATCCGACTTCTTAGCTCCAGAGACCCGTATTGCGGAGTTCTGATTGAACCATAAGTCCCATTGCTGCATGCTGAGATTGAGCTGATCCGTCGCACCTACGAGCAACTTAAGAGCCTCTGTGGCTTGGAAAGAAGCGACAACATGGATGATTCCTCCAATGACACCTGCAGTGTCACAAGTATCCGTGGTACCCGCAGCAGGTGCTTGTGGGAAGAGGCAGCGCAAACAAGGTGTTCGTTCAGGGATAATCGTCAGCGAAACGCCTCGTGAAGCTACAGCACCGCCATAGATCCAAGGTATCCCTAATTTCATGCTGACATCGTTGAGCAGGAAACGAACGGCAAAGTTATCGGTCCCATCGAGAATCACATCGACATCATGAAGCAATTCTTCGGCATTTGTAGCGTTAAGATCACAGACATGAGGATCAATGACGACATTGGAATTCACGAGCTGAAGACGTTTCGCAGCGGCAATTGCTTTGGGAATCGTGGCAGCAGCGTCCTCTTCATCGTACAGCATTTGTCTTTGCAGATTGCTTTTATCAACAAAATCACGGTCAATGATCCGAACATATCCAACGCCTGCTCGCACCATATGATTGGCAAGAACGGTGCCTAAAGCACCCATACCAACAATAGCAACACGACCAAGGCCAAGTTTGCGTTGACCTTCGATGCCAATGGGGGGGAAAAGAATTTGTCTCGAATAACGTGGGTCAATTCCTGTTGCATTTTCTGTATGTAAATGCGGGTCCAAGTAAAGTCATCTCCGTTCAAATCAGTTATCAGCCTGCGGTGCTTGAAGCGGGTTCCAGGGTCCTGTTTGATTGCCTTTCCATTCGGACCCATCCTCCCATATTTCTTTTTTCCAAATGGGCACGATTTGTTTCAAACGCTCAATAGCATATCTACTAGCGTCATAGCAATCAGCGCGGTGAGGCGAGGATACAGCGATCACGACACTGGCCTCAGCAATCGCGACCTTACCCAATCGATGTGTAATGGCACACAGCGTGCCAGGCCACTTCGCATTGATTTCTTCGCCGATGCTTGCCATCGTTTTCAATGCCATAGGGACATAAGCCTCATACTCCAATAGGACTGTTCGCTGTCCATACGTCATTTCTCGCGTCGTGCCGATGAAGGCGAGTGAAGCGCCATGGTTGGGATGATTCACCTTAGAGGTCACGGAGACGACATCAATCGTTGAATCGGTGATCTCATAGAGCGAAGGCTGCCCACCTGAAACAGGTGGTATGAGTGCGAGCTCGTCGGAGGCGGAAACCGTTTCCTGATCACCGGCATAAGCTTGATTTTTAGCGAAAAAACATATAGGAAGCTGCCCTGAGGCAGCAGGATAATCGGTGACGATTTTATCCTTCAATTGTGCAATGGTAATGGAATCTTGATCGACTGAAATCGTTAGAACCGCAGTACCGAATAGGTCTACAAGACCTGCGAAGAGTTGGATGTGTAAGTTCAATTTGTTTCTCCTTGCGATAGATGTTAGAATCCCTTACAGCATATCATATTTTGCCCTGAAAATGGTATAATGGAGTGATCCTTTGGCAGGGCATGGAATTTTGAATTAATGGAGGAGATCTAAGCATGCAATCCAATTCACACATAGAAGTGTCTGACTTACATAAGCGCAAGGAAACCTTTACTGTTGATGAAATGGTGACATTAGCGGAGCTGCGGTTGAACATTCAAGATCGCGTTCCGTCTGTAGAGGGGGAGGCATTTGATCTCAAATCGTGGTACCGTAACTGGAACAATAAGGGGCAGCATCGTACTGATGAAGAGCCTACTCATGTGAAGGTGGAAGCGGTAGATGAGTTCCAAGCGTTGATACCTTGGGGGCAAGCGGATCAAGCACTATTCCTATATGCACAAGAGGGACAAGCATTGAAGAAAGGATACCCTATTCGACTATATGTACCTGATGGAAGCAGTGAATGTCTGAATGTAAAAAGTATTGTTAAGGTATGGTTTCTGAACGATCCAGGTTTAGGTGAAGAAGCAACTTATGGGTTTAAGAACAAAGTTACCCCGGGTGAG
Organism: Paenibacillus sp. 2RAB27; assembly: GCF_052115445.1. Lineage (NCBI taxonomy): Bacteria > Bacillati > Bacillota > Bacilli > Caryophanales > Paenibacillaceae > Paenibacillus > Paenibacillus sp. 2RAB27. The sequence goes on along the minus strand of NZ_JBFRGR010000013.1, from coordinate 110,502 downwards.
CTCAAATTCAAGAAATGAGGAAGAGGATACTTGCATAATATAGAGACATGCTAGGAACTACTTGCCCATGAAGAGAGGTGAACGGGATGACGTCCCCCTTGCAACGGCTAGTCATATTGCATACGAATGATATTCATAGCCATTTCGAACAGATGCCCAAGATAAGCGCTTATTTTGATCGTATCCGCCGTCTCTGGCCGCCAGATCAAGTACTGACACTTGACATTGGCGATCATATGGATCGGATGTTTCCAGAGACAGAAGGAACGAATGCGATCGCTAATTTAGAGATCATGAATGCCACAGGCTATGAGGCAATGGTTCTGGGAAATAATGAAGGGCTAACCTTCACGCCGGATTGGCTGCGATCGGTTGTGTTGGAACACGCGCAGTTCCCGATTATTGGCAGTAACATTACAGAAATCAAAACGAATGAAACTCCTGATTGGATGCTGTCTTCACTGACACTTGAGAAATCCGGTCTTCGTATTGGTTTGATTGGGGTTACGGCTGCTTATCAAGCTTACTATGAGTTGCTCGGTTGGCATGTAAGTGATCCTATGAAGGCTGTAAGCGCCCATGTGAGCCTATTACGCCCCAAGGTGGACATTCTAATCGTCATGTCGCATTTGGGTCTGAGAACGGATCAACGGATGGCTGAGGAGCTGGACGGCATCGATCTCATCCTTGGCGGTCACACGCATCATTTACTTGAAGAGCCGCTGCTGATCAGCGGCACTTATATTGGTGCGGCCGGCAAGTTCGGTCAGTATGCCGGCCACATCGAACTTGCCTACGACCCGGCGCAGCGCCGGATCGTGGAGCTGAACGGCCGCGTCGTCCCGATGACGGACGCGAGCGAAGAAGACAGCAGCGTCATCACCCTGCTGGAGCACTACCGCATCGCCAGCAGCGCCTCGCTGGCGGTGGAGGTGGCGCAGCTGCGGCAGCCGCTGCGTCTGGATTGGTACGGCGAATCCCCGCTCGGCAACTTGCTTGCCGCGGGTATTCGCCGCTGGACCAGCGCCGAGATCGGGCTGGTCAATAGCGGGCAGCTCCTTCAGGGACTGAAGGAGGGGGGCTTGACCCGGGGCCGGCTGCTGGAAATCTGCCCCGGCCCGATCAATCCCTGCCGCATGCAGCTCAGCGGCGCGGATATTCGTCAAGCGCTCGAAGAGTCGCTGCTTGACGAGTTCATGGAGAAGCCGATACGCGGCTACGGCTTCCGCGGGGAGGTGCTAGGCGTCCTCTGTGTGGACGGGATAACCGTCCAAGTGGATGCTACGCGCCCTCCCTACGAGCGCATCGTCGCCGTATATGTCGGCGAGGAATTGTTAGATCCAGAACGTTCCTACCTCGTGGGCACGATCGATATGTTTACGTTCGGCTCAGGTTATATATCGTTGAGCCGAGGCAAGCAGATCGTTTACATGCTGCCGGAATTTATCCGTGATGTGTTAGCTGAACAACTGCAAGATGAGGCTGCGATTGCAAGCAGCCACCACTTTCGATTCTCAGATGTTGTCAGACCCAGTCCTAAACAGGTAGAATAGTAATCGGAGCAAGATTCCTGATAGTTATCAGAATTTTAGGGGGCAATTATGCATACAATTTTTGAGGCGATCATTATTGGGATCGTTGAGGGCTTGACTGAGTTTTTACCCGTATCCTCGACAGGGCATATGATTTTGGCACAGAGCCTGCTAAACACACAAAATGACGAAGTCATGAAGACGTTCGATTTCGTGATTCAATTGGGTGCTATTATGGCGGTAGTTATTATTTATTGGAAACGAATTCTTTCATTATTTGGACTTGTGAATCGGAAAAGCGAAAGTAAAACAGGGAAAAAACTGAATTTAATTCATATTTTAATTGGTATCATACCTGCTGGTGTGATCGGAGTTTTATTTAATGATGTTGTGGATGAGAAGCTATTCAATACAACAACCGTTTTAATTGGACTCGTGCTCGGTGGTATTCTATTGATCATTGCTGAGAAGAAAAAGGAACAACCCAAAACGACCGTCCTTGATGATTTAACGTATCGCCAAGCATTTGCTATCGGATTGTGGCAGCTCATTTCGATTTGGCCTGGTTTTTCTCGATCGGGTTCCACGATTGCAGGCGGTATGCTTTCTGGTGTAAGCCGTGCCGCTTCAGCGGATTTCACCTTCATAATGGCCATTCCGATTATGTTCGGGGCTTCAGGGGTCTACTTTTTGAAAAATTATGAAGCATTGTCATCCGACGATTTGGCCTTTTTTGTTGTAGGATTTTTAGTGGCTTTCGTAGTGGCTTTACTGGCTGTCGTATCCTTTATTAAATTTGTACAAAAGATGAAGCTCACTTACTTTGCGTATTATCGTTTTGCCATTGCAATAATTTTCGCGCTTTATATGTTTTTAAAGTAGAACACTAGCGAATCGCGTCGAAAGATGCGGTTTTTTGTATTGAACTTTTCTTTAAAATCTATTACATTTAAATAGAACGTAATGCTCACCTATGCGGGGGTCCTGAAATGCTGTTTATGCCGATCAACATGTGTCAACCTGGGATGAGGCTGGCTAAGAATATATACAACGATGATGGTATGGTCCTTCTGGCCGTTAATGTTGAGCTTACACAGAGACTCCTTGATCGCTTGTTTAGCTATGGAATTGATTATATTTACATAGAAGATGCTAGAACGAATGATATTATTCAAGAGGATGTCATTCAGGATGAAACAAGAAGCAAAGCAGTGATCGAAATTCGCAATACGTTTAAGAAGGTAATGGAAGATTCGAATAAGCGCGGAGCAGTGAATTATTACGATATTGGTCGTAATTTTCGTAATGTCATGAAGATGATTATTGATGATCTAAGTGCTCATGAGGGTGCGATGGTCATGCTTAATAATATGAATGTGAAAGATAATTACTTATTTCAGCATTCGGTCAACGTGAGTATTTATGCAATCATGCTTGGAATCAGTTATGGGTACAGTCGTGATAAGCTCGAAACTCTTGGTTTAGGTGCTTTATTGCATGATATTGGAAAAACGAAAGTGCCATTAGGCATTCTTCGCAAGCCTTCTCAGCTAACACCGGACGAGTTCAAGGAAATGAAAAATCATACGACCTATGGCTTCAATTTATTGAAGGATGAGCCGAATATCCCACTTCTTTCAGCCCATTGTGCCTTGCAGCATCATGAACGGATTAATGGCAGTGGATATCCACGGGGCATTCAAGGGGGCGAAATTAATGAGTTCGCCAGATGGATTGGACTTGTCGATTCCTATGATGCCATGACGACTACACGTGTGTATCGCAGACCTTTATTGCCACATGAAGCAATGGAGCAGTTATTCGCGGGATCTGGTACGATGTATGATCAAAGTCAGATTGCTTTGTTTCGAGACAAAATTGCCATTTACCCACTAGGGATTACGGTACGACTGAATACTGGCGAATATGGCATTGTGTCGAAGTTGAATATGACTGTTCCACATAGACCGACTATTCGTGTGCTTCAAGATGAAGCAGGTACTGTACTTAAAGAACCTTATGAAATTGATCTTTCAAGCAAGCTATCGATATTAATTTCCGAAATTGGGGAAATTAAGGTTAGCGAATCGGAATTAGATTCAAGTATGCCTACACTTCTATAGCATAGATATAGCACGTATTGGATAAAGAACCTGGGAAACCAGGTTCTTTTTGTAGATTAAGGAGGAAGCACGATGCGGGAGTCCATGGAAAAAGGGTTGTTTTGGAGATGGGGGCACGCCATGTTTCGGTTCCGATGGTTAGTGCTAACGATTGGCATTAGTTTAATGCTTATCTTTGCTATTTTTGCTCAAAAAACGCCAGGCATGTTGAAGGACAACGGGTTTACTCCGAAAGGGAGCGAATCCGATCTGGGCTTGATTCAAATGAGGGATGAGCTTGGTGTGCCTCGAACACAGCTGAATATCGTTTATGCGGGGCGTAATGGGCTTGATATAACAGTGAAAGATCAGCAAGACGCGATTATGGCCTCACTTACGAAACTGAAAGAACTGTCTTATGTGGAGAATGTGAAATTTATAACTACGCCTCGGAACGAGGGACATCTAGATGTCCAAGCTGTTAGTGTATCGCTCACATTGGATACAGATCCTGCCTTGGAGGCATACCCGGAGTTTAAGTCGCTTGTGYATCCACCGGCAGGTATGGACGTGTATGTTACGGGAGGTCCCGCAATTCTGTATGACATGCAAGTAGCCAGCAAACATGATATTGCCAAGTCGGAAGCGATTGGTTTACCTATTGCACTTCTCGTATTGTTAATTGTTTTCGGTACATTTGTTGCAGCATTCCTCCCCATGGTCGTGGGGTTGATGAGTGTGACGCTCACACTGGGAGTTACCTATTTTATCGCGCAGCATCAATCTTTATCGAATTTTTTGCCGAATATGGTTACGATGCTGGGGCTTGCTGTTGGGATTGACTATGCGCTATTTCTGGTTAGCCGATTTCGTGAGGAGCTTAAAGTACAAGGTAGTGTAGCTGCTGCCGTAGCCATGACATGTCAAACAGCAGGAAGATCGATTTTCTTCTCGGGTATCGCGGTACTTATTGGTTTATTGGGGATGCTGTTTGTGGATTTGACCTTCTTCCGGTCCCTTTGTCTCGGGGGGGTTATCGTTGTTTCAATTTCCGTCATTGTGGCCAATACAGTTCTGTTAGCACTTCTAGGTATTTTAGGTCATCGCATTAACTCCTTACAGGTCCTTCCAAAAGGATTCCGTAAGCAAGAAACATCGAAATTCTGGGAGAAAATTGCCTACGCGGTGATGAAACGTCCAGTCGTTTTAGTTGTGCTAATAGGCGGTGTGTTGATCTACAGTATGACACCGATCTGGCATATGAAATTAGGGGTGCCTAATGCGGAGGTTCTTCCTCCAAGCTATGAATCCCGATATGGAGCGGAGTTGCTCAAAACCGCCTATGATCCTCGTATGACAGGGCCGATTCAAATTGTGATACATACGAAAGAGGAGATCTGGTCAGCAGACTCGATCAGCGAGATTCAAGCTTACGGAGAGCGGGTCAAAGCTGTCGCTGGTGTAAAAGAGGTGCAGAGCTATCTAACCGTCTTAGGACAGCATTCGAATACAGAGCTTACAGGTATGTTTACAAAGAGGGATGTTCAAAAGCAGTTAGAAGACGCGCAATTAGCGAAAGGTCATACCGCTTTGATGGTCGTTATACCTGAGAAGGACACGGATGATCCTGTGACGGATACGTTAGTTCATGAGCTCCGCAAGTTAAACAAAGAAGCATTAGAGACTGCGGTTACAGGTGGGCCTGCCTACCGATTGGACATCATTGATCGCATTCAAAAGGAAATTCCTGAAGTTCTTATTTTCGTTATGGGAATTACCTATCTCGTTCTTTTGCTGGCATTTCGTTCCGTCCTGCTCCCGCTTAAAGCTGTGCTGATGAATATGCTTAGTTTAGGTGCTAGCTTAGGTATCGTCGTATTAGTTTTCCAACATGGATTTATGGCGGATATGCTGCACATTACGTCAATCGGATATGTGAGTGCAACGCTGCCTGTTATCATCTTCTGCGTCGTATTTGGTATCTCTATGGATTATGAAGTGTTCCTCATTTCACGTATCATGGAAGAGTATGAGGTGAGTGGGGACAATGATCAGAGTACAGCTGAGGGTTTGAAAAAAACGGGGAGCTTAATTACAAGCGCGGCTTTCATTCTTGTTGTCGTAGTTGGATCTTTTATTTTCACGGATATCGAAATTATGAAAGCGTTGGGACTTGGCCTCGGACTCGCTGTATTGATTGATGCCACGATCGTCCGGGTTATGCTGGTTCCTGCGCTTATGAAACTGCTCGGTGACGCCAATTGGTGGGCACCAAGGTGGCTCCGAGTGAAGCCTAAGGCAAAAGTAGAGAAGCGGTAGCGCCATCTGCAATTCCTGTCTCTGTTTCCTTTTTTGTGAATCATAAGTTACAATAAAGGGCATAGGTATAGGCATAATAGGTAGTAACATGTTCTTGAATAGGAAATGATAGGTCAGGTGTAAACAGCATGAATAGGAACGTAACACACTCCATCTTACCGGAGTTAACTCCCCAATATGATCCTTGGGACCCCATTCGGTCGTATCGGAAATACGGGAAACATGTATTAACCAGCATAGAGCTTACCATCACCAATCTGTGCAATATGCGTTGTGAGCATTGTGCAGTTGGGGATTCACTTACGATGTCAGAAGGACCACGCATTCCGTTGCCAGTTATTTTACAAAAGCTGGATGAGATTGAGCATTTGGAAACGATAAGTTTAACAGGCGGCGAGCCGTCCTACCACATCAAGATTGTGAAGGACTACATGCTGCCAATCCTGAAGTACGCGCGGGAGCGGGGAATTCGCACTCAAATCAACTCGAATCTAACTTTAGATTTGGAGCGTTATGAGCTGCTTGCGCCGTATCTCGATGTGATGCATATTTCGTTTAATTATTTGAATGCAGATGATTTCCATCAAGTAGGATTTGTGAATTCTCAGCGTCCCGTGGGGCAAGTAACGGCATTAGGGATGTATGAGCGAATGGTGAATAATACAATCGCGCTAAGCAAGGGCGGTTTGTACGTTTCTGCGGAATCGATGATTAACACGAGAACCCATTTGAAATTGCCTGAGATTCATCAGTTAATTAACGAAATGGGGTGCAAGCGTCACGAGGTACATCCGATGTATGCAAGCTCTTTCGCCTCACATCTTCCGATGGTTACGCTAGACGAATTGCGCGCGAGTATCCATCGCTTGTTAGATCATCGCAATCCAGAAATGTGGATGCTGTTCGGCACGCTGCCTTTTTTCGCATGTAATGAACTGGAAGCGGACCGTAAGTTAGTTAAACGTCTACGTGAGGAGCCAAATGTTACCGTTCGTAACGACCCAGATGGGCGGAACCGATTGAACGTCAGTACGTTTACTGGCGAGGTTTTCGTCACCGATTTTGCTAATGAGCCTCCGCTTGGAAATATACATGATGATGGGCTTGATGATATCTTTGCACGTTGGGAGAACAATCCGCTAAACCAGCAGGTGAATTGCTTCTGTAGTACGGCATCCTGTTGCGGACCCAACCTGCTCGTAGCTGACTCGTACTATCGCACTGTGGATTTCAAAAGCCGTAAAGCTATTATCTAATCATCTTTCCGAAGGAGAAATACATTTTGCCACATACGTCGTTTGATTTCGGTTCCATCGCACTTAATCTTTTCCTGGTTATCGTACTCGTTCTGTTAAATGGCTTTTTCGTAGCAGCCGAGTTTGCCCTTGTGAAGGTTCGACAGTCCCGCATTCAACAGCTTGTCAATGAAGGCAGCGGAAAAGCCAAATATGCGAGTATCGTAACGTCACAATTGGATAGGTATTTATCAGCCACGCAGCTTGGCATTACACTTGCCTCCTTGGGACTGGGTTGGATTGGAGAACCTGCGATTCATGATCTGATTATGGAGCCTCTATTTCATACATTTGGCTTAGGGGAATCTGTATATACAACGACTTTGTCTTTTATTATTGCTTTCGGATTTATTACGTTTATGCACATTGTGCTAGGGGAATTGGCTCCTAAATCGTTTGCGATTCAAAAACCTGAATTGACCTCTTTGTGGCTCTCAGCTCCGCTATTGTTTTTCTATCGAGTATTTCGCCCGATTATCTGGGTGCTTAATGGCGCGGCGAACAAATTTCTTGCGATGATCGGCGTTGAGCCTGCCAGTGAGAATGAAGCAGCACATACCGAGGAAGAAATTCGAATCCTGATGGATGAGAGCGTCAAAAGCGGTCATATCAATGAAGATGAGATGACGCTTTTCGATAATATTTTTGAATTCTCCGATCTCATCGCTCGTGAAGTGATGCTGCCGCGGACAGATATGGATTGTCTGTTTCTGGAAACAAGTTTTATCGATAATTTGCGATTCGTTCATGAAACCAAACACACACGCTACCCTGTAGCTGATGGGCATAAAGATAACATTGTAGGTTTTGTACATATTGCTGACTTGCTAACGGCGGATCCTGATGTCGAGCAGGAACTCAAGACCTTCATTCGTCCGATTTTGAACGTGCCGGAGTCGATGGAAGTTAGTCGCGTGCTTAAGCTCATGCAGAAAAAGCATTCCCAACTCGCGATCGTTGTTGATGAGTACGGGGGAACTGCGGGGCTCTTAGCTTTAGAGGATATCATCGAGGAAATTGTGGGAGAATTGCATGATGAATTCGATGTGAATGAGCGACCTGGCGTGGAAGTGAAAGACAAATATACTTCTGTCGATGGGCGTGTATTGCTGGAAGACCTGAACGACATGCTGGACCTCCAAATTGAAGATGATGATGTGGATTCGATAGGCGGCTGGCTGTTCAAGAAGGTGGAAGGTGCGCCTGTCAAAGGGAAGAAAGTGCCTTTTGCTAATCATGTTTTTGAAGTGACCGAGGTAGATCGATTACGTATTGTTCGTATACATATAACGAATATCGACACGATTAAACCGGGAAATGAATAATCGGAGGAGTCTCTATGTCACCCAGGACAGCTATAATCATGGCGGTAGGAATACTGGTGCTATACGGTTTGTTCACTGTAGGGCTGCCATTTCTCTTAGCGTTGGTGACTGCTATTTTTTTAGACCCACTCACAACTCTCTTGATGCGTGTCGCGAAAATGAAACGCTTTGTCGCCGCAACAATCGTTAGTACGGCATTTACTTTGCTGATGGTGGCATTAATCTATTTTATTGGGATGAATGTCGTCACCGAGTTAATCGATCTTGGTCGTAAAGCGCCTAATTACATGGAAGATGTCAATAATTACGTGGATCAAGCAGTGGTGCGGACCCAAGTATTCTATGACTCTTTATCCCCAGAGATGGCAGCGCAAGTACAAATGTGGGTAGAACGGGGTACAGAGACGTTAACTGGAGCATTGACGAGTATTTTGAGTGGAATTTCAGGATTTTTCCTCAATATGGCCGGGAAGATCCCTAATTTATTCATGCTATTGATCATCTATGTGATCACCCTGTATTTGTGCATGTACAACTTGCCGAATTTGAAGGTTTCTTTTCTCTCGATGTTTGAAACGAAAACCAAGGATAAGATGGAAAATGTGCTGACATATTTGCGTGAGGCTATTTTTGGCTTCATTCGCGCACAGCTGATCATGGCAATCTTTACGTATTTGTTGACTTTCATTGGATTGCTCGTCCTTCGGGCAGAGTACCCACTCGCCATTTCACTGCTAGTTATGGTGATGGAATTCGTACCCGTGATAGGAACTGGCATTATTTTCATCCCATGGATCATTTACCAGCTGCTGCTAGGATATACGAGCATGGGAATTGGCTTGTTCGTGCTCTTCTTGGTGCTGGTCATCCTCCGCCGGATTGTAGAGCCCAAAGTGCTTAGTGATGCCGTTGGGATCAACTCGTTAGCGGCTTTAATTTCCTTGTATATTGGCTTCGAATGGCTGGGCTTAGCCGGCTTGTTCCTCGGTCCTTTGGTCGTCATTATTTATCAAGCGTTGCGCAAAGCAGGCGTGTTGAAATTGAATATTAAATTAGATTAAGAATGAGCTAAAAGGAATCCCTTTCGAATTGCGCGGGTGCAATCGGAAAGGGATTTTTTGCTTTTGGCGGGGTGAAAGGCTCGGGAAAGGAGCTAAATTGATCATCTCATCGAAAAAAATGGGAAATCGGTGATTTTGGTCAAGTTATGCCGCATATAACGAGTCATATAGACTTTGAAAAGGAGGAGACGTATGAACACACAATTTAAAAGTTGGTACCCGTATATCGGACCGTGTGACCCTTGTCCACCGATTCGAGTGAAATGGTATAATACACCGCCGCAATTATATATGCATTTTCAACCGCCAGGATTGCCACAATTTAGCCCCTATGATGCTTTGAAAATAGGGACATTGTGGCCAGCGCTTTATGGGCCCTATCCGAATCCGTTACAGGAGACTAGAGGTGATGAAGGAGGCGAATCTACATGAGCGAGCGAGTGCTGCCCGAAGCCTATTACAAGCAACTTCGTGATTTGCAAACCGTGGATTTTGTATTGGTGGAGTTGAACCTATATTTGGATACCCACCCTGACGATCTGAGCGTGATCCAACAGTATAATCAATTTACCCATAAGCGAATGCATATAGCCCAGCAGTTCGAGATGGAGTTTGGCCCCTTGATGCCTTTTGGACACAGCTTCACGAAAGCGCCATGGCAGTGGGTGGAGACCCCTTGGCCGTGGCAAGTTTAGGAAGGAGAAGGAGGATAGCCCATGTGGATTTATGAGAAAAAGCTGCAATACCCAGTCATGGTAAGCAAATGTGATCCGCGGATGGCCAAACTGCTTCTTGAGCAGTATGGGGGAGCAGACGGGGAACTTGCTGCGGCCCTTCGTTATTTGAACCAACGGTATTCGATTCCGGATAAGGTTGTCGGTTTGCTGACAGATATAGGAACGGAGGAATTTGCCCACCTCGAGATGATTGCTACGATGGTATATAAACTGACGAAAGATGCCACTTTGGAGCAAATGAAAGCAGCAGGATTGGATGATCACTACGCAGCCCATGATCGAGGACTCTTCTATCAGAGCGCAGGAGGCGTCCCCTGGACCGCAACCTACATACAAGCCAAAGGAGATCCTATCGCCGACCTTTACGAGGACATAGCAGCAGAGGAGAAGGCGAGAGCGACTTACCAATGGTTAATTGATTTAACAGACGACGTCGACTTGCAAGATAGCTTGAAGTTTCTGCGGGAGCGGGAGATTGTGCATTCCCTGCGGTTTAGGGAGGCAGTAGAGATACTGAAGGCGGATCGGGTGGAGAAGAAGATATATTAAGTGTAGTGGTACATGTACCGCATTCCATAGAAAGAGGGCCGCCTCAAAGTAGTTATCGCTACTTCGGGGCGGCTCTCTACCGCGTTAGTCCGATTCCTCCGAACTAAACCGAGGGTTACTTATAAAAAATGACCAATAGTTCGTTTTTGCCGAGCTAATTATCCATTTTCCCTGTGTAAGAGTTGTTTTGATCGAATTAGTTTGGCTATTTAGGACTATTTAAGATGTAATGGGACAACAATGAGATTAATTCGGCAATTTCGGACTAATGAGTTGCCGAGGGAGTAGTCCGTCCCGTACTAGTTGACATAAAAAGTGGTCGCTCAACTTTAATTAGCTGAGCGACCACTTTTCTTCCATGTATCTAATTAGATAACCACAATTAAGCTTCTTTCATCGCCGCGCCGTGCACCCAAACCTGCTCGAGCTCAAGCTCCGAGCTGATCAGCAACAAGTCGGCGTGCTTGCCTGCGGCGATCGAGCCGTGCGTCGCTTCGAGGCCAAGCAGTCTCGCCGGATTGCCGCTCGCGTAGCGGCTCGCTTCTGCGACGCTGACACCGACCTCGCGCACCATAAACCGGAGCGCATCGATCATCGTCAGCGTACTGCCGGCGAGCGCGCCGCCCTCCGTCAGCCGGGCAACGCCCGCCTGCACGGTCACGGCTTGGCCGCCTAGGTCGTACTGCCCGTCGCCGAGGCCGGCGGCGGACATGGCGTCCGTGATCAGCAGCAAGCCATGCGGCTGCTTCACCATCGTCAGCAGCTTAATCGCTGCTGGATGCACATGGATTCCATCGGCGATCACCTCGCCGCTGATGCGTGCGTCGGTGAGCACGGCACCGACGGTCCCCGGCTCGCGATGATGCAGCGGCTTCATCGCGTTGAAGGTATGCACCGCATGAGAGAGCCCGACAGCCACCGCCGACTGGATGTCGGCGTAAGAGGCGTCCGTGTGGCCGCATGCAGCAACGATGCCTTGATCGCGCAGCCACGCGATCATCTCATAGCCCCCCTCGCGCTCGGGGGCAAGCGTCAACTGCTTCATGAGCTGCGGGAACCGCTCATGCCAATCTTTCAACCAATCAAGCTGCGGCGTAACCATGAGCTTCGGGTCTTGAGCGCCGGCCCACTTCGGCGAAATGAAAGGACCTTCCAAGTGCACGCCAAGCAGCTGAGTATAAGGCATACCCTGCTCCATATAGCTGTGCACTTCAACGAGAACACGATCAATGGCTTCACGCGTAGCTGTCATCGTCGTAGCCAGCATGCCAGTTGTGCCATGCGAAGCATGGAATTTGGTGATCGTATCCAAAGTTTCCGAATTCGCATCCATGAAATCAGCGCCGTAACCGCCATGCACATGAACGTCAATGAAGCCAGGCAGCAACCATTTGCCGTCTGCTTCGATGCGAACCACACTTGGACTAGCTGTGTTCTGCCAACCAGTTTGTTCACCCACGTAGGCCAATTTACCATCTATTACATGAACTAATCCATTTTCAATGATACCTTGTTCCGTGACGACCTTGGCACCCGAGATGAGAAGCTCGCTCATTCGAACAGCCTCCCTGCCTCAGCATCAAGTAGAACAACTAGATGAGGATGAGTCTGCAGCAGTGTGGCAGGGACTTCAGTTGTAATCGGTCCCGTTAGAGCACGATGTACGATTTCAGCTTTATCAGCGCCGCGTACGATCAAAAGAATTGTTTTGGCTTTCAGAATGGTACCAACGCCCATCGTCAAGGCGTGTGTAGGCACGTCATTAATGGAATCGAAGTATCGCGCATTGGCTTCACGTGTTTCTTCTTTTAATTCAACACGGTGTGTACCACTAATCAAGGAATCGTCAGGCTCATTAAAGCCGATATGTCCATTATGGCCAAGGCCTAGAATTTGCAGATCAATTTGCTTCGCATCATCCAAAAGTTGATTGAATCGCTCACACTCTGCTTCTAGGTCAGGTGCATTCCCATTCGGGATATGAGCGGCTTCCGCAGGAAGATCAATATACGCAAATAAATGTTGCTGCATATAAGCATGATAGCTTTCAGAATGGTCCTCAGGTAAGCCAACATACTCATCTAGATTAAAAGTTGTCACTTGTTTAAAACTAACACGGCCCTTCTCGTAGGCTTTCACGAGCTCTTCGTAAATACCAACCGGTGTGCCACCTGTGGCTAAGCCGAGAACAGCTTTGGGCTGCATTTGAACCAGAGAGGTAATAATACCTGCACCTGCTTCGTTAAGTTCTTGTTGATTCTGGAAAATATGAAGATTCATATTCATTATTCCTCGCTTTCATGGATGTAAAATGTAAGTGGTTAGAGAGAGTAAGGTTCAATGGACTATTTAGAAAGAGTTCATTTTTATTTTGCGTGAAAATTTCATTTATGGATCAAATTATTCTCATTTCAATCATAACTGATATTTTTGAGATCGGCAATAACCATTTTCCACTAAATAGTAGAGTGTAAAGTTTCACTTTCTACATTGTCTATATTTTTGATAAACACTGTGAGACGTCCAAGAAGGACTGAGTAGTCGTTTATTGTAATTCTACATTGACTTACATGGGTATGTTTGCCATTCTTAACATAGATCATTACAACTATTTTATACAGATAAAGGAGTAAGAACATGACGACTCGGGGACAACTGCCAGAAGCAATGCTTTTTGATTTGGATGGGACGTTATTTCAGACGGAAACCTTACTATTACCAGCGTACCATGCGACTTTCGACGAGCTTCGAGCCAAAGGAATATATGAAGGGGAGACACCGCCTGAAGACCGAATTCTTGGTGCGTTAGGCATGCTCCTTGAACAAATATGGATGCGTGTGATGCCAGAGTCGCCTGTTGCCGTACATCAGGAGGCAGATAAGTTATTGATTAAGTACCAGGTCGAAGGACTTCAGGAGGGCCGCGGGGTATTATACGAAGGTGTAGCTGAAACCTTACAGACTTTGCATGCCAAAGGGGTTCGTTTATTTGTTGCTAGTAATGGGTTAGAAGATTACGTCAAACAAGTTATCGCGGAGATGGGGCTAGCGCATCTGTTCGAAGGCTTATATAGTGCAGGAGAGTACCAAACGCGTTCCAAAGTAGATTTAGTCCAAATTTTGCTCGAAAAACACGGCATTCAGTCCGCTTGGATGGTTGGAGATCGTTCGTCAGACGTAGAAGCGGGACTTCGTAATAACCTTACCGTTGTGGCATGCGACTATGCTGGCTTTCGAGAAGCTGGAGAACTTGAAGGAGCACATATCCGAATAGGACGATTTTCTGAGCTGCTGGACTACATTTCCTAATTCTCGCAGGTCTGTCGCAAAGCGGGAGCCTTGGGCATACACTGTAGCACATTGAGAGATAAAGGTGCTGATCAGAATGCCTTCTTTTGTAGGGATATTTAATATTATAAGGAATGAAGGAAACCTGATTAACGGAGATACGTGTATCATTGCCCCGACGAGTGCCACCAAATCATACACAGGTGCTGGAGGAGGAATCACGGGGGACTTCTCGATTTCTACGACCGTATTCAGTGCGACAATTACGTTAGACCCTGATGTGATTGATGCAGGGGCGAATAAGACAGCAACGGGGACCTAAGCGATTCTAGTTGCCTATGAAGTTGACCGATTCAAGCTCACCATGCGTGGCGAGATGAATCGGTCTTTTCTTTTTGGAGAAGCCTATTGACACTGGCAAGCATGTTTATTTATTATTAACATATGAGCGATCATTCATATATAAACATGTAGTTATAAGTATGTCGTGTGCAACTGGGGAGGTAATGCCATGCAACAGCATGATTCGAAAAAGGAACACGCATGTGGACATGACCACGGAGAAGAAAAAGGTCATGAGCATAAGGGCCACGCTCACCATGAATCTGACCATCACGGTCATCACCATGATCATCATCATGGCCACGGACATCACCATGGCCATCATCACGGGCATTCAGGCAATAAGCAAGGACTGTTGATCGCGCTAGGAATAACAGCGGGTATCATGGTTCTTGAATTGGTTGGTGGACTCTGGACGAACAGTTTGGCACTGCTGTCTGATTCTGGCCACATGCTAAGCGATGCGGGTGCATTAGCATTGAGCCTTCTAGCGCTATGGTTTACAGCGAAGCCCAGCTCAGCTCGTTTATCCTTCGGATTCCACCGTTTTGAAATATTGGCAGCACTTTTTAATGCGGTGACGTTATTCGTCATTGCTGGACTCATTATATGGGAAGCGATTGATCGATTCCTCCATCCTGCTGCTGTTGCTAGCGGGTCCATGATGCTCATCGCGTGCATTGGACTAATCGCCAATTTATTAAGCGCTTGGTCGCTCATGCGTAAGGGTGATGTACATGGGAATCTGAATTTACGCAGTGCTTATCTGCATATCTTAGGTGATGCGTTAGGTTCTGTAGGCGCGATTATAGCCGGTGCTGTGATGCTGTTATTTGGCTGGTATGTAGCAGATCCCATCATTAGTATCATTGTATCTCTACTTATTTTAAGAGGCGCCTGGGGCGTCCTGAAATCAACTCTTCACATCTTGATGGAAGGAACACCAAGTTCTATTTCTATAGTCTCTGTTAAACAAGTCCTAGAAGAAATCGAAGGTGTCATTGATGTACATGACTTGCATGTGTGGACGATTACTTCGGGCATAGAAGCCATGAGTTGTCATTTGCTGATTAAGGATGATCGGGATAGCCAAACTATTCTGCAGCAAGGAATTACTGTTATTGAGAAGCGGTTTGGTATTACTCACGCGACCATACAAATCGAGAAATCAACGATCGACCATCAAGCGCTTCTGGTTTAAAATAGGTGACGAAGACAGGAGGATTTCCTATGGATAAGGGATTACTGGAAGCGAGGAAAGTAACCGATGATGATTGTAGCTGTGAGCATACGGCTATAACGCAAGCGGAACGAGAGAGAGAGCTAACCGATGAGCAAGCCACTGGTATTGCTGAGATTTTCAAAGCCCTAGGAGATCCTACGCGCGTTAAAATCATCTACTTTCTACTAAATAAGGAGCTTTGTGTTCACGATCTGGGGATGCGAATTGGGATGGAGCAGTCTGCAGTATCTCATCAACTTAGGTATTTGAGGGATCTTCATATTGTCAAAAGACGAAAAGAAGGCAAGACCGTTTACTACTCTCTGGATGACGAGCACATTGAACAGATTTTTGTGCAAACGATGGTGCATCTAGGGCACAAATAAAACGAAGTAAACCAAAAAACAAGCGTTCACCCAGCAAGGTGATTCGCTTGTTTTTTGGTGAACTATGAATCCGTGCTGTCATCCGTGCCTTTTTTCTGCCGCAGCATCCAAAGCGCATATTCTAGTGGCCTTGTTACGGCCTTCTGGTAGGTGTCGTGCTGTCCGATCCTGCGAAACACTTCCCGTGATGGCTTCGGGTTCACTTCGAGCAGCCAGACACTTCCTTTGGAATCTACGGCGATGTCCATCCCCAATTCACACAGCTTCCCGAATTTGACCTCCAAATAATCAGCCAGCTTATAAGCGAAATCGTTCATCTCGTCTTTGATGTCTGCAATTTTCTCTTGAGATGAGAAGCGGTATCCTAATAAGCGATCTTGCGTCACAGCCGTGCCTCCACCGTGAAGATTGGAGGTAATACTGCGATGAGGGCCAATTCTTCCTGCGCACCCCGTCACTTCCCATTCGCCTTGACCATTTTTTTGAATCAACAACCGATAGTCATGAACACGACCATCATTAAGAGTTAGTTGGATCCCTTGCTGAACGACATAGTCGGAGCTCAAATTCAATGTATGAAGCTTGATGGCCAGCTGTTTCTCATTCGCTTTGAAGGGAGCAATGATCGAACGAAATTGATTTCTGCCTTGTAACAAATAGAGATCAGAGGAAATCTGTTCAATCCGAAGAATTCCTCTTCCTCCGGTGCCATTCTTTGGTTTTACGTAGATGAGCTTATGTTTCTTCAGAAACCTCATCAACTCATGGATGGTACTGTAGCGAACGGTGGATGGTAGATAAGGTCGGATGCCAGTGTTTTGGGAGAGGGTTTGATGCATCGCCCATTTATTGGCCAGCGGTTTGCTCAAATAGATGAGCTTGGCATGGCGGTTGCGAAAAGCTTGTAGCATATGATAATTCGCCGCGGCTCTATAGCGGCAGCGATCATAGATAATGGGTGGTAATGTTGTGTACTTCCGAAGCCATCTTCCTCGACTGGAATCAAATGTGAGAGTTCGCACGGCATTTCCCTGTACATCCGCCGGAGTAAACACCTCGACTTGAACGCCTAGACGTTGGCCTTCCTTGCTAAGCTTTTGGAAATAAGCCAGTTCCTCAAGTCGTGAGTTGTTTAAATAAATAGCGAGTACGCCTAGTCGTTCTTGAGCCAAGCATAATCACCTTCTTCTCCGATTATTAATCAAATGAAGACTGTATTGAATAATCCGTTCAAGTGATTTCTGGCGGATTCGAGGTTCATCGAATTTCATTGGTTTCGAATTCGCTTCAAAAAACCAGATATGTCCAGACGTGTCAACACCGATATCCATGGACATTTCACCAAGTGGATTGCCTGATGATTTCTCTATTTGTGTAGCCAGTGTAATCACTGCTTGACGAACCCGTTTTAGAATGTTTTTGGCTTCTTTGGGACCGAAAACATAGGCAAGCAGCTTCCTGGGTTCGTCAATGGAACCTCCGCGCGGAACGTGTGTGGTTATGCTGGCTTTGCCTGCTACACGGGCGCCAATCCCAGAGACACTCCATTCTCCTTTTGCTGTTTTTTGGACTAATGCACGCAGATCGTAAGCACGTTCTTTGAATCTGGTTAGCGCAATCCCTTGTTGGACGATATAATCTTGGCCGCCGCTATGGCTCTCCCATTCGTTCCAAATGTCCTCCGCGTCGTTATGATAACTATAGACCATCTTCTTGTCTTCGAGGCGACTAAGCCGATATTGTCCATTGCTTCCCTTAGGGCTAATACGATCTATACGCATAATGCCCATTCCGGCTTTACCTTTAACAGGCTTCAAGTAGAGTACAGGGTGCTTCTGTAATAATTGGGAGAGATCTGCTACTTCATTCATCTGCAGGGTATCCGGCATGAATGGCTTACTTTCTTTGGCGTTATTTAACCAACTGAATAATGTCCATTTATTAAAAAAAGAAGGATTGAATAAATGAATGCTGGTGCTGCGTTTACAAGCCTGAATCGTTTGCTGGACCTCAGGTTTCATTTCCATTTTTCGATAAGGAATGCGGTTGTAAACAACTTGAGGAGAGGGAACGAGTTCCCTGCTCCATTTATTAGCACTTGGTCGAAAGCGATAACCGTACATTTCAGAGTTCGAAATACTGAAGTCCTTGGTAGTCACGACATAAACGTCAAGACCAAATCGCTCGCCTGTTTTAATTAAGTCAAGAAAGTTTTCTAAATTTCCGCGAAATACACGGGAACTGTCTTTTACGGTAAGGATAGCTAATGTTGGTTTAGGAGCTCTCTCATGAAGGGTAAAACCCATTAGTTTTCCCTCCTTGAGCGGAAACGGCTCAAATAAAGACAATGCTCATACACACTTTGAAGGGTGGCCGTGTCTCCGTCTTTCAGCGAAGGATGCTTGAAAATGGATCGACCAGGCTTTGCATTTGCTTCAAACATCCACACTTTTTCATTCTGATCAATTCCGATATCGAAGCCTAACTCACCGAGCAAATGATTGTAGTTATTTTCAATGCCTTGTGCGAGTTTAATCGCTGTTTCCTTGGCATTATCAAGAATTTGTTCCCCACGTGCCCCATAAACTAGACGAAGAACCTGCTCAGGTGTCATGAGCTGCCCACCGTTTCGGATATGCGTTGTGACACTGCCTTTTCCTGATTTTTTAGCCCCGATCGCTGCAACAACCCATTGATTACTGCCGTTTTTCGTTAAGTGGAAGCGGAAGTCAATCGGACAATTATCAATTTCGATGAGCCGAATTCCTTGTTGGGCGACATAGCTAGCTAAACGGCCGCGCCCTGTTCCCAGCATTTGCATCAAACCATCGAATTTGGCATAACGAATCAGGACATTCTTATTCCCTTTCCGGAAGCGGACGAAATAACCACGCTTCGGATTATAGGTAACACGATATATGCCGATGCCAAGGCTGCCTGCAGTTGGTTTTAAGTAAATAAATTTATGTTTATCCAACATTTCTTTGATTTGTTCGGCTGTGGGATTAATTCGGGATTCGGGTACGAAGCGGAAAGCTTCGTCACCATCTAACATTTTGTAAACATCCCATTTATCAAAGAAGCTCCAGTTAAAGATCGGAATACCTCGYGCCACGAAGCGATTTTTAAATCCCTCCATCCCGGCTGATTTCTCAGCTTTACGGCTGGAGAGCCGATTGTAAATAACATCGGGAAGCGGGAAGGTTTTACGCATCCAACCGCCGCCTTCTTTGGGAATAAGGCCAGTTACGGTCTCCTGTATCCAATTCACACTCTTAGGGCTGAAAGCGAAGCTGAAAGAACGTTGTGAGCCGGTGTTGATAACTTGACGAATGAAGCCTGTTTTGGAGCCGAATGGCGATGTACCGTTTTCCACGTTGGTTAGAACGCCAATAAGTGGACCGATGCGAAGCTCTTTATTGTTGGTATTAACGACTAACACATTCCCAGTGCGAGGAATACGCAAGGAGGCCATTAGGGAAAGCGGGATGTACATATGCTGACCACTTTTTTTGATCAAACGGACCGGTAACGAAGTCCCTTTACTCCCAACCTTTACAGTAATGGATTTAGTTCCGGTTAACCGTAAAGCTTTGGCGAGATCACTGGTTAAGTAGACCGATCTATCTGTTCGTTGTACGGCGTGGAGCATACACGATGTCAAACTCATTAGGTTACCCTCCTAAACTTGTTGCCCTACGGGGCTTTCCGTGTCAAACCAAGCAGATATGACGTTCTGCCCCCATGAGCACGTTCAAACAAAGCTTTGCTAAACCTCAGCTCAGCTGTTTGTTCAACAAAAATCCAGCATAGTGGATTGGATTTGCAATTGATTTCGAACGAGCTCGCTCATTATGCATTCGGGCGAAAATCGTTCTACCCGGCTTTGAATTCACTTCAAGAATCCATACGCGTCCGCTGGTATCAATACCGAAATCAATGCCTAACTCGGCTAATCGGCCATGATTGGACTCGAGTACAGACGGTATCTGATTAGAGAGCGTGGTTATGGTGTCTATCAGCTGTTCAGACTTCATCTCCCCGAATTCGCGAGTTAGATACGCACTCACATCTTCAGCAGTGCCTCCGCCATGCAGATTGGAAGTGATGCTTCCAGGCTTTCCAACGCGAACGGCCATACCCGTATGTTCCCAGTTTCCGCGACCATTTTTCTGGACTAGAGATCGTACGTCATAGGACATTCCGTTCATGGAGTGGAGTTGTAAATAATGTTGCAGGAGGTAAGGACGTGAGCCTATTCGATGCTTCAGCCATTGCCAGCAAGCGGACCATTCTTGAAACTCTTCCGAGACGGGATGATTACGTCCATCTCGTCCATGCAGCCTAAATAGGGAACCCGCTTTGTGAATGTGGATCGCACCCTTGCCTTGACTCCCGCCTTGAGGCTTTAAGAATGCGTCTGAATGGCTCTGTAACCAACTTTCAAGTTGGTGTCCGCTTCGGAGTCTGCTGGTCTCTGGCAAGTAAGGCAGTAAGGCAGGATCTTTTTGCAGAATCAGCCCTACTTCCCACTTTCCGCCAAGACCATAGCCAAGGAATCGAATCGTAGGGATCTCACGCAGCTTGCGTACATGATACTGATAAGTGAGATAACTATGTTTACTGCTGAAGAAGCAGCGATCATAGATGAGAGAGGGCAGGGGGAACAGCTTAGTTATCCATGCTGACTGTATCCGATCGTACATATAGCCTCTTACGATCCCTTGCATCCAATCAATGCGATTAGGCGAGAAAACAAACACATCGATCCCTTTGCTAGCACCATGTGCCGACAGATTCTGATAAAAACTCGAGCTTGCAAAGGGCAGTTCTCGGTTCAGTTCGGTAACCATGATGCCTAACAAGGGGCGTTGTGTTCGCAATCGCATAGTTCACCTCAGTGCTTCGCTAGAAAACGAGCGTATTTAACTAAAGTTTTAACAGATGGTCTGATTTTATTTTTCGTGTTGTCGGTGTTGAGCGCTGTATTATCATCCTTAGAAGGCTTAGAGTTCACTTCGAGCAGCCATACTCTACCTGATCGGTCAACGGCAAGATCAATTCCTAATTCACCGAAATGACTGGGGATTTGGGTTTCAATCCCTTTGGCAATGTCCAAAGAGGCCTTGCGTAAACGACGAATAATCGAAGAGCGAGTTACAGTCGTAGTGAAAGAGGCTTTGGCGAGCGCAGCCGGTACAGTGGATAAGGATCCACCTCGTGCCAGGTTAGAAACAAAGTGCTGAGCACCCGCAATCCGACCTACAATCGAAGTGATTTCCCATTCTCCTTTTTCTCCCCGTTGCACAAGTGCTCGGAAGTCAATCGGATTCCCCTCGGATGAAATGAGATCAAGTCCTTGCTGGATTTGATAGCGCTGTGTCTTGAGCTTTCCAGAAACGGACTGAAAAACGGCAAGCAGAGAAGGGAATGTTTGTCGGCGGACGCCTGCAAGGCTAGTTGAATGAGCCGTATACGATTCGCCAAGGCCTTCTCTGCGAATACGAATAATGCCATTTCCAAGACTTCCCGTAATGGGTTTGAGGAATAGAACACTATGGCGAGCAGCCATAGATTTCAGCATTTGAAAGTTTTTGAAAAGATAAGACTCCGGCAAGTAGCTATGCAACGAGCTATCTTTTCCCAAAGCTTCGAAAACCTCTGTTTTGTTCAAATATTTCTCGTTAAAGATTTCTGTGCCATATCGGGACTTGACATCCTTCATGAACTGTTGAACATTGGGCATATTCTCGTACTTGCGTGAGGTGAGACGATTGTAAATGACATTCGGAATCGGGAACGTTCTTTTACTCCAAGAACCATTGGTATAAGAATAAGCAGAAAGTGACTGTGGGTTGGCACGCATTTCTTTAGGTGGGAAGAAACACACACTAGCCCCCATCTGATAACACGCATCGGTCAATTCTTTACAAAAAGTGGTGATAGCACCAAAAGGGCGGCTCGTGGAACTCTCGTTAACGCGGCTAATCATGACACCAATTAAGGGTCCAATCGACATTGTATTCGAAGTTGGCTTATAGTTGATGGTAAGCCGAGCCCCTTGATGAAGACCTATCTYAGATGCAAGCGCAGGGTCGACGCGAAGGCTATTCGGTACAGCAGCTGTGACCACTTTAACATCCTGCTGAGAGGAGCCGAATCGCATGTTAATCATTTGATTGGACGGAACTTTCCATTTTCTTGCAATGGCTTCACTTAGAACAACGGTCCGATCATCCAAAAAGATGCTGGTGCTTTGAATGGTTACGCCAACTTTCGATCTGGTCAATAGTGAACACTCCTTCCAGCATGAGAAAATCCCTATCGAGGCCATTCAAGGATGATCGACCGCTATTCTCCCCTACAAAGTGACGAGAATCTTCGAAGCAAAGTCAGTCCGCACCGAGTGAGCGCTCCTTCGGCTTCTACACTTTCCGCGTAAAGCGGTTAGTCATCTTTGGCTTTTTTCGATATGCGTTTCTACATTAATTTGTGGGGGCCCCGGGAAAGGAGAGACTTTGGCCTTCGACCAAAGATCCCTATATCTGGTAGATTTTATCTCCAACAAGAAAGCTGTTTGGAAAATCGAAAGCGAATACTTTCTTATCTGGTCATGGCGGTATTGCTGTTTATGCAAAGTAAACTACTCCATCATATGAGGACATATTTCCCTTTGTGCCTAGGCATCGGGAGGAAAGCGCCCATTCTTGCAACATAACTTCAGTGATTATTCAGCTATTTTTTAGGAATTACTCAGGTTTTTAGGTGCTTAACCGCGTATAATTAGCTTAGATTCTTATTCAAAGAGATGGGATGGGTTGGGAATGAAAGCATCCTCGAAATGGACCAAATGGCAGATCGGATTCGTTAGTGCGATGATTGTTTTCTATTTGTTTCAGGAAGTCAAAGAGAGCCCTGAATTTCTTGCGGCGGTTCGAGTAGCATCGAATGCGAAGCTAAATACGACACCCGTGATTGCACAGAAAAAGCTAGATATGCCATCGTCAGATGCTTTCAGTCGAAATTCTAATAATAGGATGGGGCGCAGTGAAAGTAGTCGAGACCAGCTCAATCGGACAGATGGATCTTCCTCGCAATCACTTTCACAATCGCAGCAGCAGAATCAGACCAAAACCCACACAAGAAGTCACGCATCCTAGCGTCGAGTCTGGACAGGAGAGGATGGCTACATGTTTCGTGATTTTACATTTCGTGCAATGAATTCACACATACAAATCTTATTGGAAACGGAAACACCAACTGCAGAGCTTGAAATCCCTGTGTTGGATGGTTTTGCTCATGCAGAGCAACGGTTTAGCCGGTTTATTCCGACAAGTGAATGCTCATATCTCAATGCGAGAAGCGGGCAGCTAAGTTTTGTTTCTGACAGCATGCTCGAAGTTCTTGAACTAGCAAGGCATTATCAGGAACAAACCAATGGAGCTTTTGATATTTGTGTTGGACATGCGATGGAGCGGGCTGGATATCGGCAATCATTTGAGACAATACAGGAAAGAATGATGGAGCTTGAGCAACCCAATCTACTCCCACACTCAGGTATGGCGGTGCAAGTGGATCCTTGGATGAAATCGGTTCGCTTATTAGCCGGGTACAAAGTGGATTTCGGTGGGATTGTCAAAAGCTGGACTGCTCAGCAGGTTGCGAATCGTCTGCAGACGGATTGGCGAGTTCGTAGAGGATTCATTAATGCGGGTGGAGATGTATCGGTATGGGGAGGGGCTGCAGAGAATGAGCCTTGGTGTATCGGGATTGCCAATCCTTTCGAAACGGATCCGTCCAAGGAAGTTACGCTTCAACTACGAACCGGTGCTGTAGCTACTTCCAGCATATTACGCAGAAGTTGGCTAACGAACGCAGGAGAGATGCATCATCTTATAGATACACGCACGATGCGGCCAAGCCGATCATCTGTTGTGCAGTGCACAGTTGTCGGCCAAGATTTGATTGCCTGTGAAGTCTGGGCTAAAGTGTTGTGCATGCTCGGAATGGAGGAAGGAATCCCTCTCTTCCAGCGTAGATCACAAGGCATGGAAGCACTCATCTATACCTCCGTTGGTGATATGTTTCAAGTGAAGCCGCTTCTCGGGAGCATGGAGCATTCCTGGACAGGGTTGAAAGGAGAAAGAAGCGTATGATTCATTTCTTGATTGAACTGCCTACCTGGATGCTCATTCGAACCTTTGGTATTCTTTCTTACTTAACTTTGTTCGTTGGCATGGCGATCGGTATTACCTATAGCTATCCTCAGATCAAAGGGCACAAGAAAGGCCAACTGCTCCGCTGGCACACTTATGCGAATATAACAGGCA
Source organism: Paenibacillus sp. 2RAB27 (assembly GCF_052115445.1). NCBI lineage: Bacteria > Bacillati > Bacillota > Bacilli > Caryophanales > Paenibacillaceae > Paenibacillus > Paenibacillus sp. 2RAB27. The sequence continues at coordinate 86,014 of NZ_JBFRGR010000013.1, read as the reverse complement.
CGGGCTTTGCCCTCCTGCACACGGCTCTTCTCATTATAGATACTTTCATGCCTTTCGACTGGGCGGAACTGTTAATCCCTTTTTCAGCTAAAAATAATCCAGTACTAAACGGCTTGGGGACAATCGCCATGTATGGTTTACTCCTTGTACTGTTTACAACAGATATTCGACATAAGTTGAAAAGAAAGTTATGGCTTGCACTTCATCTGTTGTCCTATCCGATATTTATGTTGTCCATGCTGCATGGCATCTTCCTAGGGACAGATAGTAAGCAAGGCTGGGCAGCCACGATGTATATAACAACAGCGATCATCCTTGTTAGTTTAACGCTGCTTAGATTCCAATTGTCGTCACGTAAACGTAAAGTTAAGGTAGGTCAATCGAAGCAAATATGATTCTGAGTTCCAATCCAGGGGATTGGGACTCTTTTGCGTATTCCCTTGTTGCGAAACATGTCGAAAATGGCTATAGTTAAAATGTATTTATGATGAAATGAGGATAGTAAACTCACATGGCAAAAGCAAAGATTACGGAGCTTGATATTGTCAGAGCCATTTCCATTTTGGCTGTAGTTCTGATTCATGTAACGGCAGACTGGACAGTGGATCCAGCGTTGAAAGGCAGCAGCACGCAGCTGTTTATTTTATTTCTGAACAAAATAAGTTATTTTGCTGTTCCCGTCTTTATTTTTTTGAGCGGCATCGTGCTGTTCTATATTTATGCGGATAATTGGAGCGCTAAGCAAGCAGGCATATTCTATTGGAAACGCGTTCGGCAAGTGCTCGTCCCTTATATCGTTTGGTCCTTTTTCTACTATATATATAATCCGTGGTTATGGACGCCAGGGCATCCAATTAAAATAGATTTAAGTGTATTTCTCAAGCAGTTGAAATGGGCGGATTCCGGTTATCATTTATATTTTATGATCATTATTGTGCAGTTCTACCTGCTGTTTCCTTTGCTTGTCTGGGCAGTACGGAATGCAGCATGGTTTCGCAAAACACTAGCCTTTTGGGGATTAGCGATTCAGGCGGGGGTCTACATCTATAGTCACTGGGTCGGTCCTATCAGCCATAAACCTGAGCTGTGCATCACCTATTTCGGTTACTTCCTAGTTGGCGGTGCCATCGGGATGAATTACGGCAATTTCCGAGCGTGGTTGGATCGCAACAAAGGGTGGGTCATTCCATCTTCCATCGTGAGTGGACTCGTGTACACGGGGCTATATCTATTAGCATCTAGAGGGTATTCTTTTGAAAATACCTGGTATGAGATCGCATGGCTGTTGTACAATCTTGGCATCGGTGTGAGTATGATCTGGATGGCAAAGGGACTCCTAGTGAGGTGGAAGCGCGTGGCGAAGTTTTTCGTCTCGCTGGGGTTGGTCTCTTTCGGCGTCTATCTGATGCATCCAGCCCTGCTCTCCTTATGGAAATATAAGGTTCACATACCGGGATCAATTCTACTATTTAATCTCTACAATGGCATTGTGTTTGTCTTGATTGTGGCCATACCGTGGATCTTAACTTTGCTGTATCGAAAGGGAAGAAAAGTTTTGTTGAAGTGAGGCAGGAAGTCCTCTGATCAGTAGCTATTCTAAGCCCMAGCGCCGGTCGGACATTCTGACCAGTAGCTGCATAAAGAAACAATAACGTCTCATCAGCTTCCACAATAACGGCTCCCGCAAATCTGCGAAAATGCAGCTTTGGTGGGAGCTTTTTCGTGGGAGAGGGGATATGTGTAATTACTCCTACTTCCCGGCGAGCACCAGGAACTGGCTTCATCCGCTGAGCCCTCGCACAAGTATCAGGAACGCACATTATCCGTCTAGCCTTTGCACGAACACCAGCAACTAGTACCATCCGCCTAGCTTTCGCGCGAGCACCAGCAACGCGCAATATTCGTCTAGCCCCCGCACGAGCACCAGGAACACACATTATCAGTCTAGTCCTCCCCACGAACACCAGCAAAGCGCATATCCGTCTAGCCTCCTCACGAGCACCAGCAACAGTACCATCCGTCTAGCTTTCGCGCGATCACCAGCAACGCGCAATATTCGTCTAGCCACCCGCACAAGTACCAGCAACTATCATAGCTCCGCACCACGCATCAACCGCTATTGCGAAACGGTATCTGCTCCAGCTTTCACCAAAAGTAGAAGCAAAACTGCGAAAAGGCATCTTTGCAGGGCATTTTCCCGTGGAGGAAATAGGAGATAAGTGCAAATAAGCACTTATTTTTGGTTATTTCGTAAAAATAGCATGTTTTCATGTGAAAAGGATGCTTATTCGCAACAATTTACTAGTTTTGAGCTGATGTGTGGTGAAAAGGTTGCACTTTTGCATTTTTGGTCTATGTTAACGTATCATCTTCTGCTACCCGAACCACAACAAGTCCGAACACTAGTTACAGCCCTACACTACTACAGTCCGCTGACTAGTCTGTCCTCGCAACAATAATCGCCTGATCACCAACTTCAGCCCCAGCGCATCAGTTACCTCCAACTAGCCCCACTATCTACACTTGCATCCTCATCCTCACCGTCACCAGTCCCTGCAACCGCCTCTACACCAGCCCGCCCTATCGCCTCTCGTTTCAAATCTGAGTTGAATTTGAAAATTGCTCCATTTTCAAGGATACTGAGTGAAAAGAGATAGAGGAGTGGACTCATGCATGAATGCAATCATTGATCTACTAAAAAATCATCGCTCTATTCGTAAATTTACGAATGAGCCCATTAGCATCGAGCAACGCGAGGCGATTATCCAGGCAGCTCAAGCTGCCTCCACCTCGAGTAATATGCAAGCTTACAGCATCATCCATGTGACTGATGCTGATCTGAAGAGCCAGCTAGCCGAGCTAGCTGGCAATCAAGCTTACGTCAGCGAGTGCCCGCTGTTCCTCGTCTGGTGCGCAGACCTACACCGCTACGCGGAGGCGGTCCACCAACACGTGGACACGCCGGTCACCGGCAATGCTGAGAATCTCATCATTGCCACGGTCGAGGCTGCATTAGCTGCGCAAAATGCAGCGATCGCCGCCGAGTCGCTCGGCCTCGGCGTCTGCTATATCGGCGGGCTGCGCAATAAGCCCGCGGAAGTATCCGAGCTGTTGGGCCTGCCGCAGCTCGTGTACCCGATCTTCGGCATGTGCATCGGCATGCCGGATCAAGAGCCGCTGCACCGCCCGCGGCTCCCGCTCGAAGCCGTGTACCACGAGAATCGGTACACACTCAACCAAGCCGCGGTCGAGACCTATGACGAGACGCTCCGCGACTACATGAACGTGCGTACCGACGGCAAAGTCGATACGACCTGGTCTAAGGAAATGGCTGCCAAAGCGCAGCGTCCAAGGAAGCATATGAAAGCCTTTCTGAGCAGCCAAGGCTACGAAGTCGAATAATCTTGGCCGTACTGCGCCACACGCATTCATATCTCGATGACTTGTCTCATACAATGGAAGTAGGTAGAGGTAGGTTCGAGGTTATTATGAACGAAAGGCGTGTGATTCGGTTGAAAGGTTTCAAAAATGTCGTGTATATGAGTTTGGCAGTCGGCATGTTATTTTATTCCATACCCCAATTAAATTTTCGTGAAGTGGGCTCATTGCCGATGATATTTAGCGTCATCTGGCTTGTGATGGCGTTGCTCATCATCGCCGCTCATTTGCATCAAATCCTTGGTGTAGATGAAGAGAAACGTAAGCAACAACTCCGCATTAACCGGATGAAGAAATGGCAAATGGAACAGCTTGTACAAGGCAGACGGAAGCTTCTTCAATTCCGCAAGTAAGCGAAGAATGAGCTAAACTTTGACTTCGAACATATGTTTGGTATAATGAATATGAAGCATCCAATCCAATAGGGTTGGATGCTTTTCCATCTTCCAAATCCTCATTGTTCTTACCCATTAGAACGATTATACTAGTAGTACAGACTAATACAGGATCTAATAATGAGGTGTAACAGTTGGATACACATTCCGTCGATACATTAACGAAGCATGAGCAGATTTTGCGGCATATTGAGGACTTGAAGCTAGGAAGTCGGATTTCCGTGCGCAAAATAGCCAAAAATATGGAAGTCAGTGAAGGCACAGCCTACCGCGCAATTAAAGAGGCCGAGAATCAGGGACTCGTTTCAACGAAAGAGCGGATCGGAACCGTTCGTGTCGAGAAGAAGCTTCGTCAGAACATTGATAAGCTGACTTTTGCCGAGGTTGTGAACATGGTGGATGGCCAGGTCCTTGGCGGAGCGAAGGGACTGCATAAGACGCTGCATAAGTTCGTCATCGGCGCTATGGAGCAAGATGCCATGATGCGCTACATTGAGGCAGGCAGCTTACTTATTGTAGGTAATCGGAATAAAGCTCACTTGTGTGCCCTGGAGCAAGGGGCAGGCGTTCTCATTACAGGAGGATTTAATACGAGCCCTGAGGTCAAAGTTCTGGCGGATGAGCTGGAACTGCCGATTATTTCAAGCAGCTATGACACCTTTACCGTCGCATCCATGATTAACAGGGCTATCTACGATCGTTTGATCAAAAAGAAAATCATGCTCGTGGAAGATATTCTCGCTTCTGGTGCAGCGCTGTTCGCCTTGAAGGCGAACAGTACATTGAAGGATTGGCAGCGCATGTCCGAGGATACGGGCTACAGCCGCTTTCCTGTTGTCGATGAGTGGAATCGGATTATCGGTGTTGTAACGTCCAAAGATATGGTTGGCGCGAGCATTCAGCAATCTGTTGATAAATTAATGACACGCAATCCATTAACCGTTTCACCTCAGACGTCGGTCGCGTCGGCAGCTCACATGATGGTGTGGGAAGGCATTGAGCTTTTGCCAGTTGTAGATACGAATCGCAAAATCGTCGGCGTGCTGAACCGCAGCGATATTTTGAAAGCCATGCAAACGATTCAGAAACAGCCGCAGAACGGCGAAACCTTTGAAGATTTGATCTGGTCCGGGATGGAAGAGGTCAGAGATGAGAAGGGCAAACTGCAATTTCATGGCGTAATTACACCACAGATGACGAATCATTTAGGGACGGTTTCGGAAGGGGTTCTTACGACTCTTATGACGCAGGCGGCCTACCGCATTGTGCAGGAGCATAAGAAGGGGGATCTCGTCATGGATAATATGTCGACCTACTTTCTGAAGCCGCTTCAGATTGATTCCAAAATAGAAATACGACCCACCATCATTGAGGTGAGCCGTAAATTTGGCAAGATCGATGTAGAGATTTATCATGCAGGCGCCCTGGTTTCCAAGGCGATGCTAACCGCACAAGTGATCTAGCGGAGCAGACGATCAAAGTGACCGTGATTGCGGATCCCAACGAAAACATTGAACACGCCGATCAACACAAGCACGGTACCGAAGATGCGGCGGAAGCTGGATTCGCTGAAGAAGAAGATTTGCGTAATTGCAATAAGTACGAGCATCAAGCCCATGCAAATGTTCATGCGTGCAGTGTACAAGCCTCGTTTGGCAGTATCTGGTTCGCGACGTGAGCGAATGCTATAGAACAAGGTAAGCCCAAGGAAGAGGCAAATAAGAATGAATAACGTCAATTGTATGGCGTGCATAACGACAATCCGTCCCTTTTATTTGAATTTACAATTAACTTTAGCGATTTTAAGAGGGGATTGCAAGATGAGCGGCCATTTCACGTTATGTTTTTTTCTCCTCGGCCGTAATCCAAATGGTTAATTCCGTCTGAATCAACACAATGGATTTGACCTGAACAACATATTTTTTATCATGAAGAAAATAGGTTTTTTGTGTAATTAGCTTCTCATAGAGGGGCTGGGCATCTCCGACGAATGATGCTTTTTGGCCAATGGCGACTTTGAGCTCACTTTTAATATCACCTTCAATTTCTTTTTGAATATCCTCGCTAAAGATGTCAGTGTCGTTTTTGGGAAGTAGATGAACATTGACTATATTGACTAACGTTTGATTGTTTTTTGTCTTTTTTAAGCTAGCGATATCATCTTGGAGATCATAATTCTCCTGTATGACCTTATGCAACTGCACGTACAACTCATTATATGTGTGTTGATGAATACTCATATATACAGCGCTCCCAATGATCGCTCCCGACAGCAGCAGTCCAAGGCTCGCCAGCAGTCGTTGGTATCTTGCAAAAGGCGGGATTCTCAAGGCTGATGTCCACCTTTGCAGATCATTTGAATCAACGCCGTTCCGAATTGTGCTCCTGTAAAAGCAACGACGATATAGACAATCTGCTTGATTGCCGGATTGAGATGGCCGATGGCTACATGACTTTCAATGTAACGGATTGGATCGATAGTACCGCCTACCGCAGCGACCATCGCCCAAATTTTGATATTTTCCGAAATCGTCAGCATTTTCTCCGTTGGAGATTGCAAGGTTAATACGGCTGCGATCCCGCTTAGCATACTGCCTCCGAATACGACTCCAAACGCAATACAGAAATACATGATAATACTTGCCCAAAAGCCAGCCATGTGCCAATCGCTTCCTTTCTACTGAATTGGAGGACAATCTCTCTTTACTACTGTATGGGACTGGCTGGCTCTAATATGATAAAATGCATGGAAATAAATCAAGAAGAAGGGGGGAACCAGCGGATGAGTTCGTTTGTACATCTGCATGTGCATAGTGAATATAGCTTATTAGATGGTGCGGCACGGATGGACGAGCTTGTTGCACAAGCGGCGAATCTCGGCATGACTTCTTTGGCACTGACAGATCATGGTGTCATGTACGGGGCGATTGCTTTCTACAAAGCTTGCAAACAGCGGGGCATCAAACCAATTATTGGCTGTGAGGTTTACTTCACTTCGAGTTCCATTCGTGAAAAAGGGACTCGGCAGGAACAGCCGATATATCACCTTATTTTGCTTGCCAAAAATTTCAAAGGTTATCAGAACCTAATGAAGCTCACGTCGATTGCACATCTACAGGGCTTTCACTATAAACCGCGTATTGATTTAGAGCATTTATCCCAGCACTCGGAAGGTTTAATTTGCCTCAGTTCTTGCTTAGGGAGTGAGGTTTCCCAGCATTTGCTGCATAACCGATACGACGAGGCCCGACGAGCAGCAGAGCGTTATCGTGACATTTTCGGTGACGATTTCCTTCTGGAAATTCAAGATCACGGCATGATTGAGCAGAAAAAAGTGATGGTTTCCATGATTGAATTGAGCAAAGAAACCGGGATTCCTTTAATCGCAACGAATGATGTGCATTATGTAACAGAGCCCGATCATGTGATGCAGGATATTCTTATTTGTATAGGCACTGGCAAAACGGTAGAGGACACGGATCGGCTCAAGATGGGAACGAGTCAGATGTATTTGAAAAGTGAAGAGGAAATGCGACGCTTATTCGTCCATGTGCCAGAAGCGCTATCGAATACAGCTGTAGTAGCTTCACGCTGTGAATTAGAATTGACGTTCGGCAAGTCGATTTTGCCAAGCTTCCGTCCGATCCCTGAGCATTTAACGGCRGGGGCTTATTTGGAAGAGCTGTGCAGACAAGGATTAGAGCAGCGTTACGGCAACAAGCCAGAGTGGCATGATGCAGGCCATCCCATGAGACATCAAGCCGAGGAACGACTCTCTTACGAGCTTGGTGTCATAGCGAACATGGGCTTCTCGGATTATTTCTTAATTGTGTGGGACTTTATTCGATTCGCACATGAGAAAAGGATCATGACAGGGCCAGGGCGGGGATCCTCCGCGGGAAGCTTAGTAGCGTATGTGCTGCGCATTACGAATGTCGATCCGTTGCAATATAAGCTGCTATTTGAACGTTTCTTGAACCCGGAACGGATAACGATGCCGGATATCGATATTGATTTTAGTGATGAACGACGGGATGAAGTTATTGATTATGTTGTTGACAAATATGGTCATGAACATGTTGCCCAAATTATTACCTTCGGAACGATGGCGGCGAAGGCTGCAGTACGAGATGTAGGGCGTGTCCTTAATGTGCCTTACGGGGATGTGGATCGGGCAGCTAAAGCAATTCCGAATCAGCTTGGGATGACTTTGAAGGAAGCACTTCAGGTTAGCTCAGATTTGAAAGGGATGGTGGCCAGACAACCGAAGACCGCAGAACTGCTAGAGATGGCTATGCGAGTTGAGGGGATGCCGCGCCATGCTTCAACGCATGCTGCTGGTGTCGTCATTTCGCGAGAGCCACTGACGCATTACGTGCCTTTACAAGAAGGAACGACACAGACGGCACTCACGCAATATACGATGGAGCACTTAGAGGCGATTGGACTTCTCAAGATGGATTTCTTAGGTCTGCGGACACTTTCCATAATTGAAAGAACAGTCGATTGGCTTTCCCAAATGGAAGAGGTTCAGATTAATTTCGATCTCCTGAATATGGATTCGGATGATATCACTTATGAGATGCTTAGCAGAGGGGAAACAACCGGCGTATTCCAATTGGAGTCAACCGGCTGTCGCAAGGTCCTCAAGGACTTGAAGCCATCTGAATTTGAAGATATTATTTCCGTCTTAGCCTTGTATCGTCCAGGTCCGATGGAGTTTATTCCGAAATATATAGCCGGTAAGCACGGACAGGTGGAGGTTGTTTATCCGCATCCAACGCTTGAGCCCATTCTACGGGACACTTACGGCATCATCGTTTATCAAGAGCAAATCATGCAAATTGCCTCGTCCATGGCAGGCTTCAGCTTAGGAGAAGCGGATCTACTGCGTAGAGCTGTTTCCAAAAAGAAGCGGGAAGTCCTCGATGAAGAGCGTACACATTTCGTGTCGGGAAGTTTACGTCAAGGTTTTAACGCAGATGAGGCGAACCATGTGTATGATATGATCGTGCGTTTTGCCGATTACGGGTTTCCGCGTGCGCATGCAACAGCCTATGGCGTCCTTGCCTTCCAGACGGCTTATCTTAAAGCGCATTATCCGATCTACTTCATGGCATCGATGCTAACCGCAGTTATGGGGAATCATCGCAAAGTTGCAGAGTATGTTGACGAATGTAGACGAGTGAAGTTAGCGGTCCTGCCTCCAGATGTGAATGGCAGCGGAACGGTGTTTACGCCCGATTCGAAAGCTGGAGCTATCCGTTTTGGTTTGGCCGCCATCAAAAATGTCGGAACACAAGCGATCGATGCTATTCTTAGCGAGAGAAAGAAAGCACCTTTTGAGAGCTTGCTCGATTTCTGCCGACGGGTGGACCTTCGCGTAGTTAATAAAAGAGTCGTTGAATCGCTTATTCAAGGCGGAGCCTTCGATTCGCTTGGTGGTCACCGCGCCCAGCATCTCGCGATTCTCGATGAAACCATCGCTTCCGCTACGAAATGGCGCAAGGAACGGGATGACCTGCAGCTTCACTTGTTCGGATTCGTTGAAGAACCGAACTGGGAGGTGGAAGTGCCGAATATCCCTCCAATGCCACAATCCAAGCAGCTTGAGCTCGAGAAAGAGCTGCTCGGCATGTACATCTCTGGTCATCCTCTGGATGCCTATGCGGAACAGCTGGCAGAGTTGGATGCTGTGATGCTGCATCAATTAGCAGAGCTTCCAGATAACAGCGATGTCCTAGTTGCCGGAATGATCCTCTCGAACAAGACGATCGTCACCAAAAAAGGTGACCCGATGGCGTTCATGGAGCTGGAGGATCGCATTGATAAGGTCGAGGTGGTCTTGTTCCCCGAGACCTGGAAGAAGTCGGCTCCGCTCGTGCAGAAGGGCAGACTCGTCCTCGTCCGGGCGAAGCTGCAGCTTCAGGACGAGGACCCGCCCAAGCTGCTCGCGGAGCAGCTGGCCGCACTGGACGACCCGGAGGCCGTCCAGCGGCTTCGCCGGCAGCCTGGGGGCAGACGATCCCCTGACGACGTCAGGGATCGTGCACCGCGCCCGGCTGCCCCACAGAGCGGCGCGCGCAGCGCCGCTCCAGCACCGCAGGCGGCCCCGGCAGCGGGCCGCCCAGAGCCAGTCGCTGCGGCTGAGGCGAAGCCGCAGCGCGTGTTCGTCAAGATCACGGCTGACTGCGAGCAGCCGGATAAGCTCTTGCAGCTGAAGGCGCTGCTGAAGCTGCATAAGGGCCAGCTTGCGGTTGCGCTTTTCTATGAAAGCAGCAACAAGCTCTTGGCCTTGAGTGACCAGTACAGAGTCGATCCGAACAAGGATCTTACGCGCATGATCGAGACGATTATGGGCAAAGATTCCGTCCGAGTGAAATGAGAAAATTTGTAAACATTCAGTGAACCCGCATCAGTAAATTTTTAAACCTGAGTTAGTCGGTTTCATCGACTAATTCATCTCCCCAAGCACTGGGAGTGGCTGAATTAGTTGGTTTAATCGACTAATTCATCTCACGTAGCACTGGAAGTGCCTGAGTTAGTCGGTTTTATTGACTAATTCATCTCCAGAAACGACAGTAATATAAATTTTCAGGTGCTTGGAACGTTTTTACTGAGCAATTAAGAAAAGGTAAATCGTTGTTATTCTATTCTGGTTCTTGTGGTAAATATAGCTTCCTCCGCATATGAATAGGAACCCGGCTTTTCTTATTCATATCAGCATCCCATTGCTAGGAGGAGGATTTATGACCGACCAACACATGATCCAGCTACTCCAGAAACGCGGCGTGTCCGTGGATCAAGTCTCAGAAATTGTATACAAGCTGCAGAAGCCGTATAATGATCAACTCACGACCCAAGAATGTGTAGACAGTGTTATGGCAGTACTTTCCAAGCGTGAAGTGCAATACACCCTCTATACAGGGATTGCACTGGATGAATTAGCCGAGAAGAAAATGCTGCCAGAGCCGCTGCAATCGATTCTTGAAGTGGATGAACCTCTCTATGGGGTAGACGAGACGTTAGCTCTTGGGATTGTTCATGTTTATGGAATGATTGGTTTAACCAGCTTTGGCTATTTGGATAAGGAAAAAATAGGAATTATTCGCGCTTTAAACGATGATCGCAGCGCTGTACATGTGTTTCTAGATGATTTAGTTTGTGGATTAGCGGCAGCAGCCTCAGCCAGAATCGCGCACCAAAATGAGCATGCGCCTGATTATAGCTCTAAACACCGTCTGGACTAAGCCATAATAGTTCAGGCTTTATTTTACATTTAGAAATGATAGGTTTCTCGCGATAAATCTGATATATTTCTAGATAAACGCTCACGTCCAAAGCGGACTGTTGTAGTCGTTTATTTTCGTTTCCATGATGTGCTCTGTTGCGGGCAAAAGTGGAATTATGCTATCATTATTGCATTGTGTGTTCCTATGCATGTATTATCGTCATTGCTTACTTGCCTTAGTGGTTGTAGTTGCACGTCATAGGAGGTTTATTCATGTGGACGGTGATCTATATAGCTCCTACTGCGAAAATTGCAGAGCGGATTAAACAGAGACTGACGGAAGAAGGTTTTCTAGTTCAGGTACGAGGCATCTCTTTATCCAAAAATCAGTTTGAAATTGTTGTTCCCGAAGGGGAGCTGGAAGAAGTACAAGAAGTGCTCAATTCTATTTTACATAGATAGTTAAAGTAGAACTAAGAAACGTGGCTTGTCAGGGAATATAGATCATAGCCAAGTAGAGGTGGAAATGTGCTAAAGGATTTATTTCAAAAGCGAAAATATGCAACGATTCCTTCCGAGAGAACGAAAAGGGATATTCCTGAGGGTTTAATGAATAAATGTCCGAAGTGTGGCACGATTCAAACAAGCAAAGAGCTTGAGAAGAATCTAAAAGTGTGTACGTCTTGCGGTTATCATTATCGTTTAAGTGCATCCGAACGAATCCAACTTACGCTTGATGAAGGTCAATTTGTAGAATTTGATGCGGATATGATCTCCGAAGATCCCTTGCAGTTTCCTGATTATGTCGAGAAATTGGACAAAGCCAAGAACGCAACGAAACTTCAAGATGCGATTATGACGGGTCAAGGAACAATTGGCGGATATCCGGTTATCGTTGCTGCGATGAGCTTCGATTTTATGGGAGGCTCGCTAGGTTCCGTTGTCGGTGAGAAAATGACGAGAGCCGTCGAAATTGCGATTGAGAAAAAGCTTCCGATTCTCATTTATTCCACATCTGGTGGCGCACGTATGCAAGAAAGTATTCTTAGCCTTATGCAAATGGCCAAGACGAGTGCAGCATTGTCCAGACTCAGTGAGGATGGCGGATTATTCATATCTATTATTACAGATCCGACGTTCGGCGGGGTTTCGGCGAGCTTTGCGATGCTTGGCGATATTATTATTGCAGAGCCGGCTGCTTCGTTTGGTTTTACGGGCCGTCGTGTTATCGAGCAAACGATTAAGCAAAAGCTTCCAGATAATTTCCAAACATCTGAATTCAATCTCGAGCACGGTCAGCTCGACAAGGTCGTCTGCCGCAAGGATATGAGACCGACGTTAATTAAGCTGCTCGACATGCACGGAACGAAGGAGGAGGCGACTTATGGCGGGTGAAATGCCGTTTGAACAGCCACTAGCGGAACTAAAAAGCAAAATTGCAGAGCTGCGTAAATTTGGGGCAGAGAAGCAAATCGACTTTTCAGAGGAAATTCGTCGTTTGGAAGAAAGATATGCGCAACTAGAAGATGAACTGTATACAACGATGACGTCTGCGGAGAAAATGCAATTAGCACGTCATCCGCAAAGACCGACGACGATCGATTATATTAACACGATTTTTACGGATTTCATCGAGTTTCATGGTGACCGCTTATATGGTGATGATCTAGCCATCGTTGGTGGACTGGCAAAGCTGAACGGAGTACCCGTGACGGTTGTTGGTCACCAAAAAGGGAAAGATACGAAGGACAATATCGCACGTAATTTCGGATGTCCGCATCCGGAAGGGTTCCGTAAAGCGCTGCGTTTGATGCGTCAAGCTAACAAGTTTAAGCGTCCTATTGTGACATTTATTGATACCAAAGGGGCGTTCCCTGGGAATGCTGCGGAAGAACGCGGTCAAGGAGAAGCGATTGCCAGAAATCTACTGGAAATGGCCTCTTTTCGTGTGCCGATCATCTGTATCGTTATCGGAGAGGGCGGCAGTGGCGGCGCTCTTGCCTTAGGTTTAGGCAATAAGGTGTTAATGTTGGAGAACGCGATCTATTCGGTTATTAGTCCCGAAGGCGCAGCTTCGATTCTTTATAAAGATGCTTCTAAAGCATTACACGCGGCAGAAGCTATGAAAATTACGGCTGATCACATCCTTGAACTCGGTGTCATCGATGGGATCATACCGGAGCCCAAGGGCGGCGCTCACCGAGATTTAGCAACACAAGCCGAACATATTAAATCAGCGATCTGGGAACAGCTTCAGCAACTGCTAAGTTTGAACGAACAGGAGCTGCTCGAGGACCGTTACCGGAAATTTAGAGATATCGGTCGGTTCACATTCACTCAGGAGGGTAACAGTAACCATGCGTAAAACGAAAATTGTCTGTACGATTGGACCAGCAAGCGAATCACAAGAGAATCTCAAAAAGCTTCTAGAAGCGGGCATGAACGTAGCTCGTCTAAACTTCTCCCACGGAGATTTTGAAGAGCATGGTGCCCGTATCCGCAACCTTCGCGCTGCATCCGCCGAGACTGGTAAAATAGCTGCTATTTTGCTGGATACCAAAGGACCGGAAATTCGTACAGGTAAGCTAAAAGAAGAGCCAATTGAGCTTGTTCAGGACAAGCATATTATTTTGACAACCGAAGAAATTCTAGGGGATACAGACCGTATCTCAGTTACGTATTCGGATCTGCCGCGTGACGTTAAAGTCGGCTCAACGATTCTGATCGATGATGGTTTGATCGGTCTTACGGTTGTTGATATTCGTGGAACAGAGATCGAATGCCGTATCGTCAATGGCGGAACGATCAAAAGTAAAAAAGGTGTTAACGTACCAGGCGTGAAAATCAGCCTTCCAGGTATCACAGAAAAAGATGCGAATGATATCGTGTTCGGTATCGAACAAGGAGTAGATTTCATCGCAGCTTCTTTTGTTCGTAAAGCAAGTGATGTCATGGAAATTCGTGAATTGTTGGAGCGTCACAACGCTTCGCATATCCAAATCATCTCCAAAATCGAAAACCAAGAAGGCGTTGACAACCTTGACGAAATTCTTGAAGTTTCCGACGGTTTGATGGTTGCTCGTGGAGATCTTGGTGTTGAAATTCCTGCTGAGGACGTGCCCGTTGTTCAAAAGCAAATGATCAAAAAATGTAACATCGTTGGTAAACCGGTTATCACCGCTACAATGATGCTAGATTCCATGCAACGTAACCCGCGTCCTACACGTGCGGAAGCAAGTGACGTAGCGAATGCGGTATTCGACGGAACAGATGCAGTCATGTTATCTGGTGAGACAGCTGCTGGGAAATATCCAGTTGAATCCGTTGAAACGATGGCTCGTATTGCTGAGCGTGCAGAAGCGGCTTTGGAATATAAAGAAATTTTCCTTCGTCAAGCGCAAGCGCAACAAGTAACCGTAACAGAAGCGATCTCACAAGCGGTAGCGAACTCTGCATTGGAGTTAGGCGCGAAAGCGATTCTAACGGCAACAGAAAGTGGCTATACAGCACGTATGGTATCCAAATACCGTCCGAAATCCCCGATTATTGCAGTTACACCAAGTGAGCAAGTGATTCGTCGTTTATCCCTTGTTTGGGGCGTAATCCCTGTGATGGGCGTAGAAGCGAAAACAACGGATGAGCTATTCAACCTAGCGGTAGAGAGCTCCATCAAAACAGGTATCGTTTCCCTTGGCGATATCGTTGTTATCACAGCAGGCGTGCCAGTAGGCCGCTCTGGGACGACGAACCTAATCAAGGTTCATCACGTTGGTGAGATGATTGCCAAAGGAACAGGCATCGGAATGCAAACGGCGACAGGTACTGTTGTAACGGCGCGTACACCGGAAGAAGCTAACGCGAAGATGGTAGACGGAGCTGTGCTTGTAACAGTTTCAACAGATAAAGAGTACATGCCGGCTGTTCAAAGAGCATCTGCCTTGATTACCGAAGTGGGCGGCATCACGTCTCACGCGGCAGTCGTTGCACTTAGCCTTGGAATTCCAGTCATCGTAGGTGTGGAAAATGCAGTAGAACTAATTAAAGACGGTACAGAAGTTTCCATTTACCCAGAAGTAGGCGTTATCTACTCAGGTCAAGCGAGCGTTCTGTAAGTGAAATAATAAGGAAGAGTGAAGCGAGAGAACGATCTTGCTTCACTCTTTTTTTGCGTCTGCAGCGCCAAATTTATAGCTGCGCCCTACCTATGATATAATGAGGATACCAATGGTTATCGGGAGGATCAGCATGACTCAGGAACGGTGGCATCAACAACAGCTGCGTGTGCGTTATCAGGAGACGGATCAAATGGGGGTTGTGTACCATGCCAATTATTTGACTTGGTTCGAAATCGGACGTACAGAGCTTATACGATCCCTAGGCTATCCCTATCGTAAAATAGAAGAAATGGGACTCTTGCTTCCCGTTACAGAAGCGGATCTCAAATTCAAAAAACCAGCACGATACGATGATCTCGTGGGTATCTATACACGCGTGTCACAAACAAGCAGCGTTCGGCTGCAATTCGCATATGAAATTCGGAGAATAAACGACGATCTCACCGCAGAATTACTGGTGACTGGAACAACTGGTCATGTTTGGGTGAATCCTTCTTGGAGGCCCGTACGTATAGAGAAGGAAGCGCCAGAATTGTGGCAGCTTATTGCGAAGTATACTGAAGACGGAGGCTAAACCTATGTTTCGATGGATTATCGCTATTTTTATTCTTGTACCTGCCGTAGAAATTACGATGTTGATCATGCTTGGACATCTGGTCGGAGGTTGGATGACCTTCCTGTTAATCATAGCGAGCGGTTTCTTAGGTGCTTACTTTGCGAAGCGCGAAGGGCGCAAGGTGATGGAGTATGCGAAGTTCGAGTGGTCACAGGGGCAGCTGCCAGCGCAGCAAATCCTCGATGGGATTTGTATTTTCCTTGGAGGAATTTTGCTCATTACACCGGGATTCATTACGGATATTCTAGGTTTCCTGCTCGTCTTTCCTTACACAAGACCGATTTTTAAAATATTACTGCTGGCGATCATACGTAAGCAAATCGGCAAAGGCAACATGCACATCATCAATCGCAGATAAGCAAAGAGTAAACGAAAGGCTCGGTCATCCTCTTATTCAGGAGGTGCCGAGCCTTTGTGTATGTATGCTGCAATATCATGGAAGATTCTTGCCCGATAGAAGGCGGTTATTAGGATCAGGGAGACAGGTCCAACGATGAGTCCCAGCAGCCCGAATAGTTTTAACCCTACGAACATCGCAATAAGTGTAGCAAGTGGATCTAGGCCAACTGAGGAGGCTAATACCTTGGGCTCCATAATTTGCCGCGCGATCACAATAACCCCATACAGGACACTGAGCCCAATACCCAGCATGATATTCCCTTGAGCGAAGAAAACATAGAGGATCCATGGCACCATCACTGCACCTGTTCCCAGATACGGCATCAGGTCCGCTAAACCAGTTAATAAGCCGATGGTAATTGCATAATCAACACGGAGAATTAGCAAGCCGATGATCACGACGAGTGCAGTGAGCGAAACGAGTATCAACTGAGCTCTTAAATAGCCGAACAAGGCTTTCTGTAGATCCGTGCGGATCAATTTGGTCGTTTTTACAATCACGTCAGAGAAAATGCCCTTATAGCGTTTGATGAGCCCGTACCAGTCTTTACTGATGAAAAAAGTGGCCAACATGACGATGATCGTGATCGTCGCGATATTAGGCAGAGAAGTCAGGAAAGCTTTGAGTGCTGCAAAAGTATAGGTGATGACCAATTTACTAATGTCGGCAATAGAACCAGCTGTGGAGGAGAGATTCGTGTTAACAGTCTCCTGATATTTCGGATTATTTTCAAAAAACTCATTTACGCGTTCGATCCATTGCTGGAAAGTGACTGAATTAATGAATACATTAAATTCCTCGACCCACCGGTTGATCTGAAGTTGAATCGTATCCGCAAGGGAGCCAAGCTCCACGACAATATTAGCTACAAGTAAGGTGATAATCGTAACCATCGCACCTAAGAATAGGAGCATGGATAACGAGACAGCCAGCCATCTTGGCAGTTTTAATTTGAATTGAAAGAAATTAACAAGCGGATTGAGCATAAGTGCGATAATCCAACCAAAAATAAAAGGGTAAATGAGTGGAATGATATAGTAAAAGGCAGTAGCTAGTAAGAAGAGAATTATGGCCACCCATATGCCTCTGAAAATTTGGTGAACCAGTCGCGGATTTAGGATACCCATGGTAGGAATCACTCCTTGTTTCAAGTCATTTATATTGTAACATGAACATGGATAAATACGGAAATATCATGTTCTTTACAAAATCTTAATATATTGAAATACAGGGAATTGGATTGTCGCCTCCCTAAGACGCATAGTACAATGAAGATATTAGGTCACTAAAAATGGAAAAATACTGGAGGATTTATGAGTATTGCGCGCGAACCAGAACTAAATGATGTTAAAGAACTCAAAGAAGTCAAAGAAGTCAAAGAGATTTCAACCAAGTACTTAAATCGTGATTTGAGCTGGATCGAGTTCAATTGGCGTGTGCTTGAGGAAGCGCAGGATGCGAGTACACCACTGCTAGAGCGTGTGAAATTTCTGTCGATCGTATCGAGCAACCTCGATGAATTCATGAGTGTTCGTGTCGCAGGACTCAAGGATCAGATTAAGGCTGGCTATACCAAAAAGGATTTCACCGGCTACACACCGGCAGGACTCATCAAACGCATTATGAAGCGCACGGCGAAAATGGTGACAGAGCAGTATAAGACGTATCGAGAAGTGACGCGGCTTTTGATGAAGGAAGGCATTGTATTTACCGAGTATGAAGATCTAAACACGTCTCAGAAAAAAGCTATGGATGCCTACTATCATGACATTATATTCCCTGTATTGACGCCGATGGCAGTCGATCAGAGCCGTCCTTTTCCACTTGTACATAATCAGTCGTTATATTTGGCCGTTTTACTTGTACGCGAAGGCGAAGACTTGGATGAGGAGCCTTATTTCGCAATCGTCCAAATTCCTAGTAACTTAGCTCGCTGCATACCTGTTCCAACCMGTTCCAATAGTAAAAAGACAGAATTTATTCTGCTGGAGGAACTCATTGAGCATCACATTCAATCGCTATTCAGCGGGTATACACCGATTTCTGTACATGGCTTCCGTGTCACGCGTAATGCGGATCTAACGCTTAACGAAGAAGGCGCGGAGGATTTACTGGAAGAGATTGAAAAGGAGCTTAGACGCAGACGCTGGGGCTCTCCTGTGAGGTTAGAGGTACAAGAAGGGATTCATCCCTACGCGCTTGCCCAATTGCAAGATGAGTTTGAGATTGAAGAGCAAATTTTTGAAATCGACGGTCCTTTAGATATTACTTATTTTATGAAGCTCGCAAGTTCGTTGAATGGCTTTGAAAATCTGCGTTACCCGCGCGTGGTGGCTAAATACCCGGTTGAGTTTGAGGATGAAACTGACTTTTTCAATATTCTCAAAACGAAAGATGTACTTGTGCATCATCCATATGAGACATTCGACGCAGTGACGGACTTTATCGTCCATGCCGCTTATGATCCGCACGTATTAGCCATCAAGATGACCTTATACAGGGCGAGTGGCAAATCGCCGATTATTCAGGCATTGGCTAGAGCAGCAGAATCCGGTAAACAAGTGACGGTGGTTGTCGAACTGAAGGCAAGGTTCGATGAAGAGCGGAATATTGCTTGGGCGAGAATGCTGGAGAAATCAGGCTGCCACGTCGTTTACGGGCTAGTTGGACTCAAAACGCATGCCAAAATCACACTTGTCGTTCGTCAGGAAGAGCATACGCTTCGTCGTTATGTTCATGTCGGAACAGGTAACTACAATGACAGTACGGCGCGGCTCTATACGGATGTTGGCTTGTTCACATCCAACAGTGTGATTGGAGAAGATGCTTCTGCGCTTTTCAACGAAATTACGGGCTATTCTGCCCCTCATGATTGGCAATCCTTCGCTGTCGCGCCAACGGACTTGAAAGATAAGCTGTTTGAGCTCATCGCACGTGAATCGGCGCATGCTAGGGCTGGTCGTCCAGCTCGGATTATTGCGAAAATGAACTCCCTATCGAATCAAGAAATGGTGGATGCGTTATACGCGGCGTCGCAAGCTGGCGTGAAGATCGAACTCATCATTCGAGGTGTCTGCTGCTTGAGGCCAGGTGTGCCTGGACTAAGTGAGAATATTACCGTTCGGAGTATTGTAGACCGATTCTTGGAACATTCGCGGATTTACTATTTCGAAAATGGGGGACATGTCGATGTCTATCTGTCTTCGGCAGATTGGATGACGCGTAATTTAACCCGGCGAATTGAGTTGATGTGCCCGGTTTTGGACAGAGATATGAAGAAAATGATGATTCAAATTCTAAACGTGACACTCCATGATAATGTCAAAGCGAGAGAGCTCATGCCCAATGGGATGTATACGCGCATAAAAAATGAACTGACCCCTTATCGGAGCCAGTTCGAGGCGATGCGGATTACTTCATGGAAAAGACTTCGGTTTGAATCTTAAGCTTAATGCCCCAGATTTTATCGAAATCTTTGGTGAATGTGTTCAGCTCCTTGAGTTCCAAGAAAGGGTTGTGCGCACAAAGCAGATTAAGATTCATGGAAGTATCATTGCGTTGGATACGGATGGCCGCATGGATGGGTTGTGTCTCGCTGGCATCCATGGCCATGGCAAGCTTAAGGACGGCACCAAGCTTAATGATTAAGGTAACATCGGATTCCTGTAATAGGTCCTTGTAAACAAGTGCCTGCTGCTGGGTCCGATTTTTTGTTTTGAATGTGGCGATGAGCGAAGCGATGACAATCTCCCGATGACTGAGGCCGTCAATATGTGCTTCTTGAATCATATATTCGGTGTGCTTCAAGTACTGGTAGTAATGGACGCTCACACCAATTCGGTACAAAAGAGCAGCTGTGTGCAGCAACAGCCTGCCGCGTGCTTCTAAATCTGTCGATGGCGCTAGCGCATCGTACAGTTGCATTGCTAAGGTATCAACATGCCGAACATGTGCGACAGCTGCATTCGGGTGGAGAGTCAGTGTATTCTGTATGCTGGCTTCCAATACGTTAGCTTTCACCGGTTGCTTCGGATTATAGGTTTCAAAGAAAAGTCCGTCGCGTAAGCCAGATCCACTGATGAGGCAAGATGAGGATTTCGCGGCTTCGAAGATCGTCTCTAGAATAAGCAGGCCAGGCATAATAATATCGACTCGTTCTTTGGCGAGTCCATCGATTTTTTTCCTTTTTTCAATAGTTAATGTGGATAAAAGTATCGAAAATTCTTGAAGCTCACCTGGCTTCATGACGTAATTGTGAGCAAGTTGAAGCGGGTAATTATTTCTCTTGCGGCTCATTTTGCCAAGTGTACGGATCGTCCCACCTAGGCCAACCATAGGAAGATTGGGGGATTGCATAATCCATGGCTGAGAAGCGATGGCCTCATGTACCATTTTGCGAATATCGGCCATCTCTTGATCCGTTAAATTAGCGCCCTTCATAAATTGACGCGTAGTATTCACGGCACCGAAAGGAAATGAGACACTTTGGACTAACTCCCGATCTTTTACTAAAGAAACTTCCGTGCTTCCACCACCAATATCAATAATCATGCCATTGCGGATATCCATGGAGTTAATGACGCCTAAATAACCATACCGAGCCTCCTCGAAGCCGCTCAGAACCTCAATCGTGAGCCCTGTTTGTTCCTCGAGAATACGTACGATTTCTGACGTGTTGGCAGCGTTACGAACTGCGGCAGTAGCAACAGCTCGAACGGTTGTAACAAATTGAGACTGGCATAACCTGGCATAGTGGGTTAAGATAGGAACGATTGAAATAATATCTTTGTTATGTAAGATGCCATCAGGACCCATGCGTTCGCTAAGTCTTGCGGAATCTTTATGCTCACTTACAACGCGATAAGCTCCATGGGCATTTATTTCATAAATGACAAGTYGGATGGAGTTGGATCCGATATCGATGATGCCAATCCTAGCTGCAAGGTTGCTCATTGTGTCGCTCCTTTATAACTTAATTCACGGAATCATTCCTTACATTGTATCAATCTCGCACAAGGTCTACAAATTTTTCCGCGCACACTGCATAATTCGAGGAAATTAACAAAAACTTGTATCGTGTGTTTGGAACCTGTGTACGAAAAATGGTGTGAAAATTCCGCCAAAAAGAATTTCTATGGTAGTGATAATTTACTTCTATGACCTATTTTGTTCACTTACCAAGTAAAATACTTTATTATTAAGAGAAGAAAACAGCAATATTATGCTAATAGAGTAGCTAAGGAGAGATTCCCATGTCTGCAACCAAAGGTTTAGAAGGAATTGTAGCCACAACCTCGTCGATCAGCTCCATTGTAGATGGTGTGCTTACGTATCGCGGGATTGATATTGATGACCTCGCAGAAAATGCGACTTTTGAAGAAGTTATTTACTTACTTTGGTTCGGTAAATTGCCTACTCAAGCTGAGCTTGAGAAATTGCAAAGCGACCTGAACGCATACAGCAAAGTACCAGACGCGGTAATTGATCTTATTCGAACATTCCCGAAAGATGTGAATTCCATGGCTGCGCTTCGTACAGCAGTTTCTGCACTTGCCCTGTATGATGCCGAAGCAAATGATTCAAGTTCGGAATCCAATGTGCGTAAAGCCATCAAATTGCAAGCGCAAATCCCTGCTATTATCGCGGCTTTCGCACGTATTCGTGAAGGCAAAGAGCCAGTAGCTTCCCCAGGATATTCTTCTGTAGCTGCTAACTTCTTGTTCCAATTGACAGGTAACGAGCCGGATAAAGTTGCAATCGAAGCGTTGGACAAAGCATTGGTACTTCATGCTGACCACGAGTTGAATGCATCCACATTTGCTGCGCGTGTAACTGTTGCAACACTGACAGATATCTACTCTGGTATTACTTCCGCAATCGGCACACTCAAAGGACCTCTTCACGGTGGTGCTAACGAAGCGGTAATGGTTATGCTTGAAGAGATCGGTACTGTTGAGAATGTTGTTCCTTACATTAACGGTAAATTAGAGCGCAAAGACAAAATCATGGGCTTTGGTCACCGCGTTTACAAAAACGGCGATCCTCGTGCAAAGCACTTGCAAAAAATGTCCTATGAGCTTGGCAAATTGACAGGCAACCTGAAATGGTACGAAATGTCCATTAAAGCAGACGAGTTGGTAACAGGTCTTAAAGGTTTGAAACCAAACGTTGACTTCTACTCGGCATCCGTATACACGACGCTAGAAATCCCACGTGACTTGTTCACGCCGATCTTCGCGATCAGCCGTACTTCCGGTTGGGCAGCTCATATTCTTGAGCAGTACGAGAACAATCGCTTGATCCGTCCTCGCGCTGAGTACACAGGTCCAGTTAACCAAAAATATATCCCAATTGGCCAACGCTAATTGTTAGTTCTTTAAGCTCAAGGTGCGGGCGTTTGGTACTGAGCCCCAGGTGGGGAGTACTGTAACTCCCGTCACTTTTTGTGTGCCTAGCTATGCACAGCATATAGAAAAGAAATCATTTTCATACAAATTTGAGGAGGAACTATTAATCATGCCACAATTCGAAAACTACGAGCTACCAACAGAAGGACAAAAAATTACGATCGAAAATGGTGTACTTCAAGTCCCTAATAACCCAATTATCCCTTTCATCGAGGGTGACGGTACAGGTCCTGACATCTGGGCAGCTTCCGTACGCGTGCTAGATGCTGCAGTTGAGAAAGCATACAAAGGCGAGAAGAAAATCGCTTGGTACGAAGTATACGCTGGTGAGAAAGCATTCAACAAATTCAATAGCTGGTTGCCTAACGATACGTTAACAGCTATGAAAGAATACATCGTGTCCATCAAAGGACCTCTAACTACACCAATCGGTGGCGGTATCCGTTCCTTGAACGTGGCACTTCGTCAAGAGCTTGATCTTTACGTTTGTTCCCGTCCAGTTCGTTACTTCGATGGCGTTCCATCCCCAGTTAAACGTCCTGAGCTAGTTGATATGGTTATTTTCCGTGAAAACACAGAAGATATCTATGCAGGTATCGAGTGGGAAGCTGGTTCTGAAGCGGTTAAGAAAGTAATCTCCTTCTTGCAAAATGAAATGGGCGTTAACAAAATCCGTTTCCCTGAAACTTCAGGTATCGGTGTTAAACCAGTATCCTCCGAAGGTACAGAGCGTTTGGTTCGCGCAGCTATCGAGTACGCAATCAAACATGGCCGCAAAACGTTAACATTGGTTCACAAAGGTAACATCATGAAGTTCACAGAAGGCGCGTTCAAAAACTGGGGTTATGAGTTGGCTGAGCGTGAATATGCTGATAAAACATTTACATGGGCACAATACGATCGCATTAAAGAAGCAGAAGGTGCAGAAGCTGCAAACAAAGCACAAAAAGATGCAGAAGCTGCTGGTAAAATCATCGTAAAAGATGCGATCGCAGACATCGCGCTTCAACAAGTATTGACACGTCCAACTGATTTTGACGTAATCGCTACATTGAACTTGAACGGTGACTACCTGTCTGATGCACTTGCTGCACAAGTTGGTGGTATCGGTATCGCTCCAGGAGCTAACATCAACTACTTGACTGGTCACGCAATCTTCGAAGCAACTCACGGTACAGCTCCTAAATACGCTGGTCTTGACGTTGTTAACCCAGGTTCCGTTATCCTTTCCGGCGTTATGTTGCTTGAGCACCTTGGCTGGTTGGAAGCTGCTGAGCTGATCTACAAAGGCTTGGAAACATCCATCAACAACAAAACGGTTACTTATGACTTCGCACGTTTGATGGAAGGCGCGAAAGAAATTAAGTGCTCCGAGTTCGCGAACGAAATCATCAAAAACATGGCTTAATTCGTACCTATCGTTGAGTTAGACAAAAGATTATGAGGAGGTACATTTTAAATGGCTATTCGTCGTAATAAAATTACCGTTGTTGGCGCGGGTTTCACAGGTGCTACTACTGCTCTAATGCTAGCTCAAAAAGAACTTGGTGACGTTGTTCTACTTGATATCCCGCAATTAGAAAACCCTACAAAGGGCAAAGCACTTGACATGCTTGAGGCGGGTCCAGTGCAAGGCTTTGACGCTCAAATCACAGGTACTTCCAATTATGCGGATGCAACTGGTTCTGATATTGTCATCATCACAGCAGGGATCGCTCGAAAACCAGGGATGAGCCGCGACGATCTTGTTAACACAAATGCGGGTATCGTGAAATCCGTTTGTGAGAACGTGAAGGAAGTTGCTCCTGATTCCATCGTGATCATTTTGAGTAACCCTGTTGATGCGATGACATACGTCGCTTACCAGGCGCTAGGTTTCCCGAAAAATCGCGTTATCGGTCAATCCGGTGTACTTGATACAGCCCGTTATCTAACGTTTATCTCGCAAGAGTTGAACGTATCCGTTGAGGATGTGAAGGGGGTTGTTATCGGTGGACATGGCGATGACATGGTACCACTCGTGCGCTACACATACGCTGGCGGGGTGCCTATTGAGAAGCTGATATCAGCTGATCGCATCGAAGCCATCGTTCAACGTACACGTACTGGCGGCGGCGAAATCGTTAACCTGCTTGGTAACGGTAGTGCATACTACGCACCAGCGGCTTCACTTGTGCAGATGACGGAAGCCATCCTGAAAGATAAGAAGCGAATCATTCCAACAATCGCGCTGCTTGAAGGCGAGTACGGCTATGACAACCTGTTCATGGGTGTTCTGACGGTTCTGGGTGCTAATGGCATCGAGAAAATTATGGACATCGAATTGACAGACGCTGAGAGATCAGCTTTGGACAAAACAGCTGAATCTGTACGTAACGTCATTAAAGTAGTGGCAGGTTAATAAATGAGAGGCCAGTCTCCTAGGTTTTTTAGGGGGCTGGCCTTTTTTTGTGAGGAACGGTAACGATTGCGAATGTAGCAGCAGAGCCGCTGCCGTAAGACCATAAGATTTACACGAAGGTAGAACAACGCCAGCTTCCTGCACGGAAGCCTTCGCATGAATGGACAACGGAAGTCTTTCCAAGTCCATGTTCGCATGCTTCCGCRGGGGGATCAGGGGTTGTTTTCTGTTTATTTAGTCACAGTTTTATGGAGATATGGTGAATTTGTAGGAATTTTGACATCGCTTTCTTGTTACCCTCATTCCGATTCTGTATACTAAAAGAGAACGATTCTAATTAAATTTGCGGAGGTCGACTCAATGCCAGAATCAGTGCAACATGTTATGCTTTTTTTACACGTAATTAGTGCTTTATTGCTTGGATCTTATGTTGTTTTCCCTTTCATTGTAGGACGAGCTGCTAGCTTATCCGGCGCAGGACAAGAAAGCTTCATGGGACTATTGGCAACGATCAATCGAATTGGCCAGTTTTCTTTGATTGTTACCTTCATCTCTGGAGGAGCAATGGTCAGCGAAGGTAGTTTCTCTGGTTTGTGGATGGCACTTGCTATCGTTTTACTTGTAATTGTGGGAGCAGTTACAGGAATGATCGGTGGTCGCATCAAGAAATTGAGAGCGAACAGTGCAGCAGGTAAAAGTACTGCAGCAGATGCTGCGAAAATTAAAACATTCAGCTGGATCGGTTCTATCGCGGTTATCCTAGCTATTGTGATTATGACCAATCCTCAAATTTTGGCATAGTCTTAGAGATGTAAAGAACCTCCTTTCCAAGTGGAAAGGAGGTTCTTTTGTGTATGTTCGATGAACGCCAAAGCCMAGTTAGTTGCTGGATCTGCAGCATAGATGGATTTTCTCCAGCTAATTGTGCAAATTTTGAGGGGTTTCTTGATATAGATGGATTTTGTACAGCTAATTTCGCGCACATCGGCAAAATGGCTGAATAATGAGCAAATTAGCTACATGAAATCCATCTAAATCCGATTATATGCTGGATATTGAGAATTTAGCGGGAGGTTTTCCAGTTATTCAAGTTTGAGGCTGAGATTAGCTAGGATCCGCGATATCCAACGTGATTTCATCCAGCGTTTTCTCGAAGGAGGCGCTCATATGCTCCAAGAAGTAATCGACTTCCGGCATGTTCATCTTCTTCAAACTGTCGAGCACTTGTTGTTTGGCAACGACAAACTCACGGTTGCCGGTAGAGAGCTCTGTTAAGCATTTGATATAGGCTTCAATCAGATCAGCTGCCTTCACCCAGCGATAGAGCTCGGGGTCAGGATCTTGAATTAAGCCGCGATAAATGCTGCTGAGCGCTGGTGGGATCGTGCCGATCAGTCGTTCTACGGCGACGTCTTCGATCTCACGGAAATTCCGCAAAATTTGCTCGTTGTTATGTTTCACCGGCTGCGGGATGTCACCCGTCAGCACTTCGGAGGCATCGTKGAACAAAGCGATGGAGACGACGCGGTCGGTCGGGACATTCCCACCATAGACTTCGTTGGAGATGGTGCACAGCATATGCGCAATCGAAGCTACATAGAAGGAATGCTCAGCTACGTTCTCGCGGCGCATGTTCCACATGAGGCTCCAGCGGTCGATATATTTGAGACGATATAAGTAAGCAAAAAAATGATGATTCATAAGTTCCTCCTGAAGACGGACTGCATACATTCCGCAATTTATGGTACCTAACAGGTATATCACTTCGCCTATTTGAAGTCAACAAGTCGGGTGGGCGAGATGGGGTATGAATGGATCAAGTTGCGACAAGGGGAGGGTACGGAACCTATTCCCTACAGGCGCAGCTCCTGCGAATCCTTCCGATAACTGCCAGGCGTCGTGCCGGTGATTTTCTTGAAAATGCGGTTAAAGCTATTGACCGATGTATAGCGCAGCTTATCCGTAACCGCTTGGATGGAATTCTTCGGATCGCCAAGTAGTTCCTTGGCAATACCGACTCGATATTGAATGACGTAGTCAACGAAATTAATGCCCATCATTTTTTTGAAGGAACGGCTTAGCTGTGAACTGCTAAGACCAACAAGATCAGCGCACAATTGCAGCGAAATGTCCTGATCATAGTGGGCACGAATATACGCGACGACCTCTTCAACTTGCTGGCGTTCAAAGGAGGACTTCTCTGGCTGAGAAACGATTAATTTATCGAAAAAGTGCTTATGGAAAAAAGCTTCGATTTCCTGCAAGTTACGCTGACGCTCCAATTCCATTGTCAGATGCTTCATATTCACAGTTTCCGTATCCGTATGATAATCTTTCCCAACCGTATGAATCATCGCTCCTAGAAGTTGTGAACAGTAGGTTTTCAGGACCTCTGACGTCAATGAGCTGTCATCTTTTAACTGTTGAATGATCTGAGTAAACAGATCTTGGGCCTCTCCATAGTTCGAAACATGCAGCGATTGCATAATAAGATTTTCCACTTCTACCAAGGCATCAGCCTGATCGGAAACAGAGGGATCTAACTCATCGCTAATGATGACGTGATTCGCACCTAAGGAGAAGCTGTACCGTAGTGCATGCTTTGCTTGTAGGAATACCTCGTGAATACCGTGCAATCCCGCCTCGGAATATCCCGCTGAAATCACAAAATTTAATTTCAAATACGTACGAACCGCCTGAAGAAGCTCATTCGCGTATAGGCGCGATTGCTGCGACCCCGCTTGATCAGGTTGATGAAGGATGGCAAATAGGCCAGGCTGGATCATCATGATCCGTGTGATGCCTTTGGCACTTAGAATTTCATTCACAATGTTTTCGATTGCGTAGTAGAGAAGAAACTGGTCATTCTTAGAGTATTGTGACTGCAGAAAGGACGAATCCGTTTCCAAGAGGAACAAACAGATGGGCTTCTGGTGGAAAGTGTCCTGCTGAAGCGTCGTAACGCTGGAATTGCCGAGTAAGAGACTCATGAGACTGTATTGCTCCACATGGGCATGATACTGCTCCAGGTTTTTTTTCAAAATGTCATTATGCTTCTCAACGTCTTGAATATGTTCGGTGATGAAATGAATTTCATCTTTGGCCTGTGTGGAATCTTGCTGTTTAAATACCCGTTGCGTAAGCTTCTGGACAGGCTGGTAAATGCTTTTGGACGTAAAGATAGCGATGATGATGGCTAATAAAATGAAGGCAATACTGACACCGAATAAAATATTTCGCAGTTGATTCGTTTCTTTCGCTACTAAAGCAGTCGGGAGCACGGACACATAATACCAATCTCGATTAGCGGAATATACGGTGTTAATTAATGAAGGCTTACCTTCGATATTCATCGTGAAACGATAATTCGGCATGTTTTTACCGTTGGTCAACTCGGAAAGAAAGCCTGTTGAGTCAATATGGCTGGCAACCTTTTTGGGATCAGAGTGCATGACGGCATCTCCAGCAGAATTGACTACGAAATAAGTCGCAGGATCATTCGTATTCGCTTTCAAATGACTGCTTAGTGTTGCAGCATCCAGATATACGATAAAGAAACTGTTCACCACATTCGAGCCTGCCGTCGTTATCGGTCTAATATAGGTAATAACCGGTCGATCCAGTCGTGTGTTTAAATGATTTCGCGTATCGATCCAGCTGCCATATTTGGTTAAGGCATGACCTTTTTCTAGAACCATAGGATCAAGGAATTCATCAGGCTGGAGCAGTAAGCCACTAGAGGTAGCAATTTTATTGTAAGTGTTAGAGAAGAAATCAATTTCTACGACATTTTCCATCCCACTGCGCAAATTGGTTAAGACCGTATACAGATCGTTAACCAACTGAAAGTTCTTGTAAGTTAAATCTTCTTGCGTAAAGCGGCTGAGCGCCGAGTTATCGTACGTATATTGCAGCATGAGTTCATCGAACTTCTTAAATTGATTGTTCATTTCTTTCTCAACCTGATTCAGAAAAACCTGGTGCATCTGATCCGTCTGATCACTAATAATGCGATTACTTATAAAGGAAGAAGATAATGCCATAATGGCAATTGGAATACTGGACAAAAGAATGAGTGAAATGAGCAGCCGATTTTTTAATTTCCAGCCCGGCGTTTTCATTGATAGGAAATGCGTAAGTCGGCGCCATGTTTGAGGTTCCATATCCAATCTCCTTGTCGCGTTACGATTCGAATATTTTGAAAATAGTATATCATATCCGGACGCGTCTCTAGGGAAATTGAAGGTACACTCTTTTTACAGGGACAGGCTTCGCTGTGCAAAAAAAGTTTATCAAGTGCTAATTCCAGCCGAATTGGCCTCTTTTCATATGCTTTTTTTGCGTAAAAATAGTTGATTGTCATCGCATGGAGTACTGCATAATATTAGGCCCAAGGAGGTGAGGGCCAAATGAAAATAGGAGAGGAGCAAGGGAACGGGCATGGAGGCACATAAGAAAGTACGCCAGCAGACAGGGTGGCATCGGCTCATTAAGGAAAGATATTTATGGTTAATGGCTTTACCTGGTATCGTTTATTTCTTACTCTATAAGTATATCCCGATGCTAGGGATCGTGATTGCCTTTCAGAAGTACATCCCGTCTAAAGGATTCCTCAAGAGTGATTGGGTGGGGCTGGACAATTTTCAGCGGATCTTTGATTCACCGGAAATTGGCCGCTATTTTATGAACACGGTGATCATTAGTTTTTACCAAATTGTATTCGCTTTCACTGTTCCGATCGTAATAGCCATTCTGTTAAATGAGCTTAAATTTGAATTTTTCAAAAAGATCGTACAAACGCTGCTGTATTTGCCGCATTTTTTATCATGGGTTGTTGTGGCAGGTATCTTCTATTTATTATTTCAAAGCGATGGGCAAGTGAATCACCTCCTTGCAAGCTGGGGCATGCAGCCGATCAATATTCTTTCCAATGAAGATAACTTTCGAGGTATGCTTGTCCTGCAGGTTATTTGGAAGGAATCCGGTTGGGGAACGATTATTTACTTGGCCGCATTAACGGGAATTGATCCGGAGCTCTATGAGGCAGCTAAAATAGATGGCGCAGGCAGGCTTAGACAAATTGGCCACGTGACCTTGCCGGGGATTCGCTCCACCATCATCATCTTATTTATTCTCCGACTGGGCACTGTGCTCGATGTTGGTTTTGAACAAGTGTACTTAATGTTGAATTCGACCGTTTCGGAGGTTGGGGAAGTACTCGATACCTACGTTTATCGTATGGGGGTCGTGAATGGGAATTTCAGTTTTACAACCGCAGTGGGACTATTAAAAGGGATCGTCGGCATGATCTTGATCGTTGGAGCCAACAAAATTGCTCGAACTTTCGGTGAAAAAGGCGTGTACTAGACAAATAAAAGGCGAAGGGCTGGTTTCAGAATGAAACAATTACGTAATGTGATTACCGTGGGAACAACTGTAATGATGATGGGGTCTTTACTTGCAGCATGCAGCAGCGGGACAGATAAAGAACAGACAAGTGCGAGCACACCGGCAACATCCACACAGCAGGCTTCGGCAACACCTAAAGTAGAGAAAAAATATAAAATTCGTGCGATGAATATTTTGTACGGTGCAGCGCCGCCAGATACGAGTAYGGGCAAGAAAGCCATTGAAGAACGCTATAATATCGAGTTCGACTATTTGCCTGTAGCTTCCGGTGAGTACAACAATAAGATGGGCGTTACATTAGCATCGGGCGATGTTCCGGATACCGTTCTATTTCCATATTTGGATGCTGTGTATTTCAATGCGATTGGCAGCGATCAATTCCTTCCATTGGAATCTTACCTCGCAGATGCAACGAAATATCCGAATTTAGCGAAGCTGCCGAAAGATGTCATGGATACGCTCAAATATAAAGGCCACATCTACGGTATTCCTCGCTTACGTGGGATTCCAGGAGCTACATTGGTCATACGTAAGGATTGGCTCGATAAATTGAATATGAAAGTGCCGACTACGTACGATGAGCTCTACGATGTGATGAAGGCTTTTAAAGAGAAAGATCCAGATGGCAATGGCAAGGAAGATACCTACGGTTTAGCAGCAGGTGTAAATAGCGGAGCAGGCGTTAACGGTGCTTATCCATTCGTTGGGCTCATGGCGAGTATGAAAGCAGGCCCAAGCGTAGGCTGGGTTGAGGATGGCAAAGGCGGGATTGTGCCAGGTGAATTTGCACCAAATAACAAGACAGCTATCGGCTATTTAGCGAAGTTATATAAAGATGGCATCATTGCGAAGGATTTCGCGATTAAGAAGGATCAACAGGTTGAGGATGATTTCTTGCTTGGCAAAGCGGGCGTGGTATCCAACTGGGGGTATACAGGCTTTACACCTGAGCGATTGGCGAAAGCGAGAGCAGCCGATCCGAAATTTGACCTCATTGCGATTCCACCACTGAAAGGTCCAGATGGGTCCGAAGGTGGATATGTCAAAGGCGCTGGCTTCTTCGGTGTATTTGCACTCAGCAAAGATCTGTTGAAAGATACGGGCAAGCTGGAGAAAATGTTGAAAATCTTGGACGATCAGATTGGTGATGATGGGGCCAATTTCTTCAAATGGGGCGTCGATGGCGTTCATTTTAAAACAGAAAATGGCCAGAAGGTTGTTACTGATCTAGGTAAAACGGAAGGACCAAACAAATATCAACTGACGAATCATGCCAATGAAGGCGAATGGATTCTTAGTTCCGCAGATACGCCAGAGACAACAAAGTTGAAACAAGATTCCTTCACGAAAGCGATGCAGGGTAAAGCGTACTCGTCACAGGATGTAGGTCTATACTCCAAAACCTATGCGGAAAAAGGCGCAGAGCTCTATAAAAATTCCGTTGACGGTATCGTGAAAATCATCGTAGGTGAGAAGCCTGTTGATTACTTGGATCAACTGTTCGAAGATTGGAAAGCAAGAGGCGGGAAAGATGCATTAACCGAAATGAATGACGCTTGGAAAGCAAGAAAATGAGAACGTCCCATCTGACCAATCGGCTAATGGACTGGGCGGTCATAGTGATTTTGACCCTGCTGACGCTCTTGTGTCTAATGCCGATTGTAAACGTTGTCGCGATGTCATTTGCCTCTTTAACGGATATTGTTTCAGGCAATTTTATCCTTTGGCCGAAGCAGCTCGATTGGAAAGCCTACCACTACATCTTTAACACGGGCGTGTTCTTCACGTCCCTCCGTAATACGGTGTGGATTACCGTGGTAGGTACAATTGTTAACCTCGCTGTCACGTCTTTACTGGCCTATGTGTGTTCTAGACAGCGCTTTAGCGGAAGACGCATGCTTCTCTTTATGGTGTTGTTCTCGATGCTTTTCAGCGGAGGAATGATTCCAACCTATCTGATTGTCAAAGCAACAGGACTGATGAATACGTTATGGGCGCTCGTTATCCCAACAGCCGTTTCGGCCTTTAATTTATTGGTGATGAGAGAATTTTTTGAATCGATTCATGAAAGTATCATTGAGTCAGCTACCATTGACGGCTGTAATGATTTGGGTATCTTTTTCAAAATTGTGCTGCCGCTATCCGTTCCATCGCTCGCCACGTTTACGTTATTTTACGCGGTGAGCAACTGGAATCAATATTTCTCAGCGATTCTATATTTGAACAAATCGTCGCTGTGGCCGTTACAAATCTTACTGAGGCAGGTCGTGCTCATCGGACAGAGTGATATTTACTCGCAGCTAAGCGCTGGTGAAGCGTTGCCCATGCCGATTTCTACGCAAATGGCAACCGTCGTGCTGGCCTCAGCACCGATCGTCGTGTTGTACCCCTTTTTACAGCGGTATTTCGTGAAAGGGTTATCTTTAGGAGCAGTGAAGGGATGATGATTGGTTAATTATCAAAAATTGAGATTGTAGGAGGGATGTAACGTGAGGAAGAGAATGGTTGGTTTCGTTGCCTTAATGATTGCATTAGGTTTAGTGGTGAGCTTGTTTACATTCGAGGGGAATCAGGTAGAGGCAGCCACGGCGAACACACCTTATAAAACAACGATGGGCGCTTTGACCACCATGACATGGGGTGGCGGAGATGCGAGACCGGGCTTCGCCACGGCCAATGGCTATCTGTATTCGGTGTGGGGCAGAGGCAATGCGTTCAAAATGAGAAAGGCGACGACCTATGCAGGGCTTGAGACTGCAACGGAAAATACCGTAACAGGCATGGATGCGGCTGACTGGGTGGTCGGATTGTATTATGACAATGCGACAAGTACGTTCTATGTGACGGCGCATATGGAATACGATTATTTTCTAGGTAGCGTGGCCGCAAATCATTACAGAAAGATCAAAATGTATAAATCGACTGATAATCTGGCGACCGTAACGAAAGTCGGCGATGTCGTGACAAGTGACAATTCCGATATTCATGGCTATGTGGATTACACAGGGAATTACTATGATTTCGGTGCAGGTGACCATAATTTCTACGTAGATGAAGCTGGTGGCTATGCGTACATTTTCTATGCACATGCGTGGGCGGATCTTAGATCCAATGCATTTGCGACGGGGATGTTTAAAAGTGAACGCGTAGCACGTGCTCTGATCAGTCAATTAGGTGATCCTAATGCATGGAAAAACTTCTATTATGGCACATGGACCGAACCAGGCAGAGGCGGGAACGCTTCAGATTTGGCAAATGGCTCGAACGGGTATGTCTTCTATAGCTCCGTTATTGGCAAATATCTCATGGTTTACAATAATACCATCGCATCAGCGACAAGCTTGACCTTGCAGGATTGGACGCCGCTGTATACCAATACGGACTTAACCTGGTTCTACTATGCGTCAGCCCTGGATATGGATACATTTAGCCCGTATATTATCGGCAGTAATGCGATTTATCTGGAGTTGACGCGAAGACGTTCAGCACCGCTCACGGTAACGAATACAACGACGACTCGAACGGTGATCGATCCGACGTATCCAACGGAATCTGTGCCAGATAACAATTATGGATGGGACTGGAACTTTACAGGAACACCCGCACCGAAGCCATTAACGTACGTTATCTCCTATCAATGGCCTTATCAGACACATACGGCAGGCATCGGCTTTTATTCGGATTATACCGTGCCGTATTCGGTTAATTATGGGTTTGGGATGCGGATGACCTCGACCGCAGTTGGCGATTATGTGCAATTGAATGTGAATGTGCCAACGGCAGGTACATATGAATTGTATAGCTATAATGCGACAGGGCCAGGAGCTGGTGATTTCCAACTCGCTATTGATGGCGCTAATCAAGGAAGTACAGTTTCACTATTCGAGGCGGCTCCGGCTCATCCTCAGAATGGTTTGGGCTACAAGAAAACATCGATGGGCACAGTCACCTTTGCTACGGCTGGCAATCATACCTTCAAGTACACGGTCACGGGTAAAAATGCGGCAAGCACAGGCTACCAACTGTATTTCGATGTGATTAAGCTGGTCAAAACGACGACTACGACTCCACCGCCTACACCGGTGTTAAGTGAGAATTTTGAAACCGGCTCGGCAAGTGGCTGGACGACGACAGGCGGGACATGGGCTGTTGTCACAGATGGGTCCAAAGTGTATCAACAAAGCAATTCGGCAGCCTCGGATACGCATGCGCTCAAGGGGAACACAGCTTGGACGAATTATACGCTTAGCGCCAAGGTCAAAGTAGATAGCTTTGACAGTGGCGGTTATGCAGGCGTCGGGTTGGATGCACGGTATTCGGACGCGAATAACTATTACAGCTTCCAGTATTATAAGCTGACCGGACAGCTGAAGATTCAGAAGAAGGTCGGCGGCGTGTTCGCGGCGTTAGCTTCTAAAAACTATGCTTTTACTACGGGCAACTGGTATACGATGAAGGCAGTCGTCAATGGCGGAAATTTGGAGTACTGGGTGAATGGAAATTTAGAGCTGTCTGCGACGGATACGAGCTTAACTGCTGGGGAAATTGGGTTGAATGCGCATCGGGCCAATGCGAAGTTTGATGATGTGGTTGTGCAGTAGAGATAGGGGAACAAGCCACTGGCTCAGTTAACAAAATACCTATACAGGTAGTCGTCAGCCTTTCGTTAGTCCGATATCTCCGAATTAAAACAAGGACTCGTTTCTGAAAATGATAAATAGTCCGATTCTGCCGACTTAAATACCCATTTTCATAGCGTGTGGGCTGTTTCGGGCGATTTAGTTCGGCAATGTAGGACTAAATAATAATTATTGATAGGGATAGTAAGATTAATTCGATTATTTCGGACTAATGGTTCTGGAGGTTCTGGAGAAAGAAGCGGATAAAACAAAACAGGAGCGTCAACACGAGAAAACGTGTTGACGCTCCTGTTTCTATTTCACGCTCGGCGCCACCCGCACAGCCACCTTACCGGTGGCCGGGGTGTAGACGAGCGGCTGCCCGATCAGCGCTTGCAGATCGTCAAGCGCGATCGTGACCTGCCCGTGCTCGCGCAGCACGGGCTCCCGCAGTCGGACGCGCGCGCCGTCGCCGCGCGTCGCGGTCTTGGCATTCACCCCCAGGGTGAATGCCTGTTGCCCGAGGCGGAGGCGAAGCTCTCCGCCTTCTGCGGTTGCGCTGCCGCCGAGCTGCGCGGCGGCAGCGGCCGCGTCCAGGCGCAGCGGCGCGCTGCCCGGCTGCGCCGTAACCCGGCGCTGGATCGAGCGCAGCAGCAGCTCCGGCGTGATGTTCGGGCTGCCCGCGTTGATCCGCGGGATCAACATATGATCGGCGCTGCGCGTCGCCATCTCGGGCGAGATCGTGAAGGCGTAGCGGATGCCCGCCTTCTTCACTTGCTCCGTCGCCGCAGGCGACGTGATGCCGTACGGGTACGCCATCGCGTCGAGCGGCTTGTGATCCGTGAGCGGTGCAAGCTTGCCGATGCAGGCTTGCGCATCCGTGAACACGCGCTGCTGATAAGCATCCGCGTTCTCGTCATCGAGCCTGCCTACAAGCGCGGCTTCGCCACTCGGGAGCTTGTGGTGAAGGTTGTCCGTGTGGCAACCGATGTCGATGAAATTCGTCGTATGCGTCATTTCACTGATCTGCTCCTTGGACATCGACGGAATATAGGAGGCCAAGGGGTTCGCCAAATCCGTTGTGATGACGAAGTTGACAGCGGGTATGCGTAAGCTTTTGAGAATCGGGTAAGCCCCTGTAAAGAAGCTTCGATACCCATCATCAAATGTAACCAGTACCGCGTTCGATGGAACGGTCGCACCTGCCAAGTACATTTTAAACTCATCTAAAGAAATAAAATGATAGCCTTTGCTGAGTAGCATCGTTAACTGGTTTTGAAATAGCGCACTTGTGATTGTGCTTGAGCTCGTGTCGGTATCATGGATGTGATGATACATCAGAACGGCAACCTGATCTTGGTAGTAAATGGTCTCGGACCGTTCAGCCTGCAAGGGGGTTAGCAAAAGCGTAAGCCCGAGTAGACTAACGAGAATCGAAATCGCAATCCTTTTATACATGTCAGCGAATCTCCTTGTTTTGCTCACAAGAACGTCGAACTGATCCTATGAGGTATGGTATAATGGTTTATATTCTTTACGATTATGCGGGTAATTGAGAGGAGCTAGAAAGCGTTATGCAACATTTTTATCAAAGTGTGTATGATTTAATTGTAGAAACATCCACGAATCTTCCTGGTGATGTTCGTCGTGCGGTACAGGCTGCACAAATTAAAGAGGACAATGGTACGCGTTCTGCGTTGTCGTTATCCCGAATTGCCGATAACATTCATATGGCGGAAACGAATGTATCCCCGATTTGCCAGGATACAGGAATGCCAACGTTTATTATACACTGTCCAGTTGGGGCAAACCAAATTGTGATGAAGAAACATATTCTTGAAGCTGTTGCGAACGCAACGAAAGCTTCCAAACTTCGGACGAATTCCGTAGATTCGCTTACGGGTGCTAATAGCGGGGATAACCTCGGACCAGGAACACCCGTTATTCATTTTGAGCAATGGGAACGCGATGATGTGGAAGTGAAGCTCATTCTCAAAGGCGGCGGCTGCGAGAACAAAAATATTCAATATAGCCTCCCAGCTGATCTAGAAGGTGTAGGCAAAGCAGGTCGTGACCTCGACGGGATTCGCAAATGTGTTATGCACGCGGTGTATCAAGCACAAGGTCAAGGTTGCAGCGCAGGCTTTATCGGTGTTGGTATCGGCGGCGACCGGACAAGCGGTTATGAGCTGGCGAAGCATCAATTGTTCCGTCGTGTAGACGATGTGAACCCGCATCCGGACCTTCGTAAAGTTGAAGAATACGTTATGGAACATGCGAACACGCTAGGTATTGGTACGATGGGTTTTGGAGGTCAAGTGACTTTGCTTGGTTGTAAAGTTGGCGTCATGAATCGTTTACCAGCTAGTTTCTTCGTGTCCGTAGCTTATAACTGCTGGGCTTTCCGTCGCCAAGGCGTTATTTTGAATGCGGAAACAGGTGAAATTAACGGCTGGTCCTACCCAAGAGGCGAAGAAGTGTCTTTCAAGGAGGCTTTCGAAGCAAGTCTTGAGGAAGCTAAAAATACACCACAAGAAGAGCGTCGCGAAATCGTGTTGACGACGCCAATTTCGGAAGAGCAAATTCGCAGCTTGAAAGTTGGTGACGTCGTTGTTATAAATGGGACGATGCACACTGGACGCGATGCCCTGCACAAATATTTGATGGATCACGATGCACCAATCGATCTGAATGGCGCTGCTATTTATCACTGCGGTCCGGTTATGGCCAAGGATGATGCGGGTGAGTGGCATGTGAAGGCGGCTGGACCGACAACGAGTATTCGTGAGGAGCCTTACCAAGGCGATATTATTAAAAAGTTCGGTATTCGCGCGGTGATTGGTAAAGGCGGCATGGGGCCGAAAACGCTAGCGGCGTTGAAAGATCACGGCGGTGTATACTTGAATGCCATCGGTGGTGCTGCACAGTACTACGCACAATGCTTCAAAAAGGTTGAAGGTGTTGATTATATGGAATTCGGTATTCCAGAAGCGATGTGGCACTTGGAAACAGAAGGCTTCGCTGCGATCGTGACGATGGATTCACACGGCAACAGTCTACATGCAGATGTAGAGAAGAACTCGTTAGAAAAACTGGCAGCTCTCAAAGAGCCCGTTTTCAAATAAGTAATTCCTTGTGATTAGTGTTACTTTGACCTTTACAAAAAAAATACTGGATTAGCTGTAGAAATTAGGGTTACTATTTAGAGTAGCCCTTTTTCTATATGTTATAGACGATATCGGCACACAACCCTGTTGGAGGTTCATGCATCCATGACGAAATTTCGTGCAAAGTTAACCCTGATTTTAATCTTATTAATCGGATGCTCGATGTTAATTGCTGGTATTTTCATGGCAAAGGTTCTCGAGAGTTCGCATGTGAATTCATTAAAAGAAAATATGGAGCGAGAGCTTCATGTGATTGCTTCTAGTGGTGTATGGGATTATCAGGGAACGGACGCTGAGTTGATTAAGTATTATACGGCGCAGGCCCATCGGCTCAAAGACGCAACAACGGAGCGATTGACGTATGTACGTGCTGACGGCAAAGTTCTCGGTGACTCTGACCAACAGCCAGAGCAGATGGACAATCATTTAACAAGACCGGAAATCGCGGCAGCCGCGAAGGATGGAATTGGATATATGACACGGTATAGTGACACGCTAAAGGAGAACATGCTGTATGCGGCTATTCCGGTAAAAAATGAAGCCAAAGTGACAATGGGGTATTTACGCATTTCATTGAGCTTAGCCCAAGTAGATAAATCCATCCGCAGTCTCTGGTATTTCCTTATTTCAGGACTAGCGATCCTCTTCGTCATTGCGGGTATTGTCAGCTATCGCATTGCCAAAGGGATTACACGCCCGATCGAGCGAATGACGAAAGTCGCGCAGCAAATCACGAATTTGAATTATGAATCCCGTGTTCCTTCTTATCGGAATGATGAGGTGGGGCAGCTAGGGCAAGCGATTAATCGAATGTCCGAAAGCCTGCAAGGGCAAATGGCGCGCATCCAAGAAAATGAACGCAGATTGCAAGGCGTCATGGAAAATATGATGAGCGGGATCATGATGATTGACCGCGAAGAGCGGATTATGCTGCTCAATCCTTCGGCAGAAGCTATTCTGGGCTTCTCTTCTCAAGAGCTTTTAGGGAAGAAATACAATGAAGCGAAGCAGCAATATGATTTTACCAAGATGATTCAAGAGTGCATTGAGCTTCAGGAACCGATTTCGGACGAGATGATGTTCTATTACCCAGCTGAGCGTATCTTGGATATTCATTTGAGTCCTATCGCACATGAGGATGAAGAATGGTCAGGCGTGCTAATCGTGCTCCACGATATCACGGCAGTTCGCAGACTAGAGCGAATGCGCAGTGAATTCGTGGCGAATGTCTCCCATGAGCTGAAAACGCCGATTGCGGCAGTTAAAGGCTTTGCAGAGACGCTGCTGGCAGGTGCGTTGAACGATAAGGAAACGGCGGTATCGTTTCTGCAAATCATTTTTGATGAGAGTGAACGGTTGAACCGATTGATTGGGGATATTCTGGAGCTTTCGAAGATTGAATCGAAGCGGATTCCGATGAATTTCTCTCCTGTTTATTTACCTGAATTTGTAGATAGATCGCTTAGCGTATTACGAAAAGAAGCCGAGAAGAAGCATATCGAGCTCAGCATGACGGTTGAGGATGATATGTATATTGAAGCGGATGAGGATCGGTTGCGACAAATCATTATCAATTTGCTGTCCAATGGCATTGCCTATACGCAAGATGGCGGGAAAGTTAAGCTTCGTGTAGAACCACTGGAAACCAATGCTGACGGGGATTATGAGCGACTGCGCATTATTGTTTCGGATACGGGGATGGGGATACCGAAGAAGGATTTACCGCGAATTTTTGAACGATTTTATCGGGTGGATAAAGCAAGATCCCGAAGCTCAGGCGGTACAGGGTTGGGGTTATCTATCGTTAAGCATCTAGTGGAAATGCACAAAGGAACGATTCGTGTTGAAAGTGAAGTAGGTGTAGGCACCAAATTTATTATTGAATTGCCTGTGATTCATTAAAATAGGTCAATAATAAGTTGCGGATTTACACCGCGATGACGAAGGCTTTACAATGCCTTTACATTTGTGTGATACACTGGGGTTGTGCAATGTTAATAAACTGTAAATGCGGGGGATCCCATGGCACAAAAGATACTAGTAATTGAAGATGAACCGACATTGGCTCGGTTGTTATCTTATAATCTTTCGCAGGAAGCCTATGATACGAAGGTGATTGATCATGGTGGAGATGGCCTGCAGGAGGCGCTTCAGCAGTCGTATGATTTGATTATTTTGGATATTATGCTGCCAGGACTTAGTGGCTTTGAGGTATTAGCTAAGCTTAGGCAGAAAGGAAATCGAACGCCTGTCATTATCCTAACGGCTCGCAACGCAGAAGATGAAGTCGTGCAAGGCTTGAAGCATGGGGCTGATGATTATATCACGAAGCCATTTGGGGTGGCCGAGCTGCTTGCGCGTGTGGCTGCTGTCTTGCGGCGTACACAATCGGATGAAGCGGCTGCGGATATCGCCAAGTCGAATGAGAAAGTCATTCAGGCGGGTGAGCTTCGTATTTATCCAGAGAAATATGAAGTTGTGCTGGGTGGCGAGTCGATTCCGTTACGTCCGAAGGAGTTCGAGGTTCTGTTGTA
The DNA here is from genome assembly GCF_052115445.1 of Paenibacillus sp. 2RAB27. NCBI lineage: Bacteria > Bacillati > Bacillota > Bacilli > Caryophanales > Paenibacillaceae > Paenibacillus > Paenibacillus sp. 2RAB27. The sequence continues at coordinate 45,282 of NZ_JBFRGR010000013.1, read as the reverse complement.
TCTGGTTCAGCGGCCAGGTGTCGTTGTTACGCGAGATGATCTCATGAATATCGTGTGGGGCTTCGACTATATCGGGGGCCAGCGTACGGTTGATGTGCATGTGAGCTCTCTGCGCAAGAAGCTGGAAATGAATCAGCAATCGGTTCAGATTGATTCGATACGCGGCGTGGGGTACAAGCTTGTAGCCACGATGATTAAAAAGTAAGTAGCATGGATGCTGATTAGTCAGTGGCCGTGCTTTTTTTCTGTACAGAGGGCTTGATGGGATACTCGCGCTACATATAGCGAATAAATGGATTTTCTACGGTTAATTCATGGCGATTTCGTCTGGAATGAGGAATAAATGGATTTCATACAGTTAATTTTGGCTGATGATGCTGATATGAACAAAATGTCGATAATTACCTACATGTTTTCCATCTAAATCGCTTTTTCGAGGATTTCTCTTCGTAATAGCTGTAATTTTTCCAGTTAAGTGCTGTGTGTGGGCTGGGATATCGTGTTTTATGTAATGAGATAACACAATTGCATACAATATTCGCAAAATCGGGAATTTTATTAACGGGGGTATTGGGTATAATTAGTGTATACATAATAGTACTGTCATTATCAGAACTTGCAGGATCATTATAGAGGAGGAACATCATGTCAACGACGTATCGGATCGCGATTATTGGGTGTGGAGGGATTGCCAATGGCAAACACATGCCTAGTCTAAGCAAATTGGACAATGTAGAAATGGTAGCATTCTGCGATATCATTTCGGAGAAAGCGCAGGAAGCAGCTGCGAAGTATGGTAAGGGAGAAGCTCGCGTGTATGAAGATTATCGTGAGGTGTTGAAAGATAGCTCCATCGATATCGTACATGTGTGTACGCCGAATGATTCCCACGCGGAAATTACGATTGCTGCTTTGGAAGCAGGCAAGCACGTTATGTCAGAGAAGCCTATGGCGAAAACAGCTTCTGACGCAAGACGCATGGTGGAAGCAGCTAAACGTACTGGCAAAAAGCTAACAGTCGGCTACAACAATCGCTTCCGTGGCGATAGCCAACATTTATATAAAATTTGTTCCGAAGGCGAGCTTGGCGAGATTTATTTCGCGAAGGCACATGCGATTCGTCGCCGCGCAGTACCTACATGGGGCGTATTCCTGGATGAAGAGAAACAAGGCGGAGGCCCGTTGATCGATATCGGAACGCATGCCTTAGATTTGACGTTGTGGATGATGAACAACTACGAGCCTGCGGTTGTATTGGGGACTTCCTATCACAAGCTATCTGGGCGTGAGAACGCGGCGAATGCTTGGGGCCCTTGGGATCCAGCTAAGTTTACGGTGGAGGATTCCGCATTTGGCATGATTACGATGAAAAATGGTGCAACGATTATTCTTGAATCGAGCTGGGCGTTGAATACGCTTGAAGTCGATGAAGCGAAATGTACACTTTCTGGGACAGAAGGCGGCGCTGATATGAAAGGCGGCCTTCGTATTAACGGTGAGAAGCACAGTCGTTTGTTCACGACAGAAGTGGAATTGCAAGCGGGCGGAGTCGCTTTTTATGATGGAAAGGCAGAAGTTGCCTCAGATCTAGAAATGAGATTATGGATTCAGGCGATAGAGAATGACACCGATCCCGTTGTTACACCAGAGCAAGCTTGTGTGGTATCTGAGATTTTGGAAGCTATTTATGAGTCTGCGAAAACAGGTAAAGCTGTATATTTCGACTAGTCTCATTCCTAATCCCCCCATGCCTGGGAAATAGTTAATGACATGAAAAATCCCTTCTTCCGATAGCGGTTATCGGTTGGAGGGATTTTTTGTTGATTTTCGATGTTCGCCAGGCGTCGTGCCGGTGCGTTGTTTGAATATTTTAGAAAAATGATGCAAATCAGCAAAGCCACAATAATCGGAGATGGATTCAAGACTGAGCTCTGTATTAGTAAGTAATTCCTTGGCATGGTGAATACGCATCTGCAATAAGTATTGGTGAGGCGAAGTGCCGTAACGTTGCTTGAAGAGGAAACTGAACCTAGAAACAGATAAATTGGCGCGATCTGCCATATCCTGAACAGAAAGGGGATCACTCAAATGATGAGAGAAGTAAGAGGTGATCCAGTTTAGGGATGGCGTTGGTGAAGGAGCCTCGCGTTGATAGGGTTCCAATAGAGTTAGGATGATTTCTAGCATGACTTGCTGAGCTCTTAATTGGGTAAGCGGATTAGGCATATGGACAAGTTCTATGGTTTGCAGCAGTTTTTCTTTGAGTAGAATAGGGTTCTGTGGCTGAACGTGTACGGGAACTCGAATCTTGAACAGATCTTGAAGGGTTGGCTGCATCAGATGGCTGTAGGCAGAAAGATCAATTTGACCAGGGCGGGTGGGAAAGCTGTCTTCTCGTTCAGGATTATAGGCGATATCAAAGTGGAGAAAAGGCGTGACGGTGTTCGTTAGTCCTTCTAAGGAAAGCAGGCTGCCCGGTTGAACGAGGCAGAATTGACCAGTGTAAAACATATATTTCTGATGATCAACCCGGAAGCAGCAAGTACCTTCTTGGATGTAGACTAGTAAATAGTCAAGTAGTCTGCGCTCTGGATAGTTCCATGGTTTGCGAACGGCATAGTCACATTCTCTGATGTAAGGGACAATTGGCGGAGAATCCAGAAATGGTTGCAGCAAGGAAGACCCCTTTCATAAAATTCACAAGTATATTTCGGTTTGTAGGTGGTTGTACACTACTCTCTTATTTTAGTTCAGGAGGAGTGTTGAAATCCAGTTGTTTAATATCTATGAACCGATAATCTCCGATTTGGTGAAAACGTTGAACAACCAAGATAAACCGCTTGATCAACGTGATACGTATGGGAAGGCGTTTTTCCAAATTGTGAATTTATGTGTGAAAAGGTATCTGCCATTCAACGATATTCACCACAATTCAAAGAAAATACAATAGCCATATTGCCCGCAATACCTTAAAATAAGGAAACGGTACTGTTTTAAAAAGTGAATTGGAAGCGCATACAATTGGAGGGGATGCCGATGGGGGCTATGGCCAAATTTAAGAACAGCTATCTCGTCCGACTTCTAGTGTCTTACATTTTATTAGCCGTTGTGATTATCGGATTATTTGGGGGTATCCTCTATACGAGAGCTAACCAAATGATGGTCAAAGAAATGTCGCAAAGCAGCAACAGGAGCTTGGAAAGCATTCGAGATTTTACGGAGAAAGAATTCCTGCCCAAATTTGTTGACACCTATAAAACGATGGCTACGGTCATGCCAGAGATGTTGAAGGAAATTGCCTATTTGATCGATTATCCTTATCGGGATAACAGCTATATCATCCCTACATTTAACCAGCATCTAAAGCTGGCTTCTTTAGCCAATCCGGGCACGAAGAATATCACATTTTATTTTCTCAAGGACGACATTATTATTGATACCAACTATTTCTACGAGTCACCTGTCCGTTCCCCGGATCTTCCGTTTATCGAAGGCATTCAGAATATCCCGGTACATCAATGGTTTTTCCGGATGTCTGGCGTGGACAACGAGCTAGAGGCAAAGCAGCACCGCGTGCTGACCTATGTCTCTACACTTCCGCAGCGGTCGGTCGGGGACCAGATTAAAGGGTATATGTACGTGGACGTCGATCTGGCTTATCTGGATAATACTTTGCAGAATATACTGGCTCCACAGTTGGAGACACTGACAGTCCTCAGACCAGACCGGCAACTGCTGCTTGGCAGGCTTCCGAACGATGAAGCGGCCCTGCAGGCGACATTAAATTATTCACAAGAAACGACATCTGGTTTCGAAGTCAAGGAGGGCAAGGATTATCGGGAAGTCGTTTCATATTCGCCGCAATCGTATTCAACCGTTGGGTGGACGTACATAGTCAAGAAGCCGATGAATGCCTTTCTGCTGTCGGCAAATTCATTCAAGCGAGATATCATACAGGGCTGCATTGCACTTCTTGTTTTGGGTATACTCATTTCTTTGATTATCTCGCAAAGGTTCTATTTGCCGGTGAAGAAGATTGTTGCTTACATCCGCAAACAACATGGGCAAATGCTATTTCAAACGAATAACGAGTATACGATGATCGATAGCGTGCTGCATACGCTGGATCGAAACCTGGTTTATCAAATGAAAACGAGGAGGCTCTACGACCTTCTCAACGGAAATCCGTACAAAACAACAGGAGTCCGGCTGCTTCCTTCGGATGCAATCTGCATGGTAGCTGTAGTTCGGATGGAACATGGCTACAGTGAGGAGTTCAAGCGCTGTTATGAATGGTGGCCGAAGGCATTTTCATGTGACTATGACATCTTGAATGCCAATGATTTGGCTTTCCTGCTCTATGTACGGAACGAGGAATTGAGCAGCATTGCCCAAGTGCAGGCGCATTTTGCCGACTTCAAATCGGTGATTAACGACGAGCTAACATTTAGTGTAGGGATCGGTCACGTTGTCAGTGCGGAAGAGGGCATCCACCAATCCTATAAACAAGCTTTGCATGCGTTGAAATATACATTTTTGTTTGGTGGCAGCCACATCATTACGTATGAGGAAATTGCCGAGCGCCAAAGCTTGCAGGACAAAATTCCTTATGATCAGTATCAGAATGCGCTGCGAGCTGCGGATACTGAGGCGCTTGAGCGGTTCATGGCTGAATTCGCGGGCGCTATCAATCGGGTGCCGCTTCAGGTGGAAGTGGTGGAATTCGAGCTGATGCAGCTCATTTCCCGGTTGTCGCATGTGATCATCGATCTGAATTTGCACGAAGTCGCCATTTCCAGCTCAGACCTGCTTGATAATTTCCGTAAAACCACGATAGACGAAACGCTTGATTGGCTGCAAAGCATCAATCTCYGCATTGCCGAGTACTTGCGTTCGCGTACGATTAATCCGCATGCAGCGGTCATTCACCGGCTGAAGGCATTTATTGATGAGCATCTGGACGAGGACATTTCCCTAGATACGTTATCACGGCAAGCTTCGTTGTCACCTTCCTACGTTTCGTCGTTATTCGGTGACATATTGTCGGTGTCCTTCTCTGAATATTTGACAAATGCCCGGATCGAGAGAGCAGCGGAGCTGCTTATCGGAGGAACGAGGTCAGTTACAGATATTTCAACTGCGGTCGGGTATCGTAACATCCAGTATTTTTGCCGTAAATTCAAGGAAATGTATGGTGTAACTCCGACGCAATATCGCAATTCACGAGGTGACGCTGCCGTATTACTGGCAACTAAAGCATAAGGATATATCATTAGAAACAAGTGTGCCTAGGAATGGACTTTCGTTCCGCAGTGCACTTGTTTTTTTCGTCAGAAAGGCTGAAACCGGGGTGCATTATCTTTGTGAGTCGTTCATTCGAGAAATTATAAAGCGGTTTCAAAGAATGTAACCACAATTCAATAATATTGCAATTGTTGCAAGGGTTTTTTTTAGATACGATGCGAGTGTGATTATACTTTTGGGAAAAGGGGTTGAACAAAATGACTAGATTAAGAAAATGGTCTGCGAGATTATCACTTATTTTGACTGTCAGCGTCTTTGCCGGCTGTACATCGAGCCCGGCGGAAACCACTCCGAAGGGAGAGCCTACAGCATCTACGCCCGTAACGAAGGAAAGTCCGATGGAAATCTCATGGGCGGGCCTGTATCCTCCGAATGACAACAATTCAAAAGTACAGCAATATTTGGAGAAAAAGTTTAACGTGAAATTCAAGAACATGAAGTTTGACCGTTCCAATTGGGCCAGTCAATTTAATGTGAAAATAGCTGCGGGGGAGATTCCTGATTTCTTTATTTATGAAGGAGGCTTAACTGTACAAACCTTGCAAAAACAGGGTGTGCTGGCCGAAATTAAGATCGAAGAGATCCAGAAATACATGCCGAAGTATACGAAATCCGTATTGGAGCTTGAACCCACGATTTGGACGGTCGGCAATGTCGAAGGTAAGAATTATGGTATTCCGCAAACCTTTCCTCCCGGTGCTACGCCATTCCTGCCGGCCTATAACGGCAAATGGCTGAAAGCTATTGGCTACAATGAACCGCCAAAAACGATTAAGGAATTTGAGGATGTTATGTATAAATTCCGCAATAATGATCCAGACGGCAACGGGAAGAAGGATACGTACGGATTGAGCGCGAGAGGGAAGGACCAGAACGGCTTCTATTTCTTTAATTCCGTCTTCGGTGCATTCGGAGTCAATCCCTATCAATGGAATCCCGACAAGAACGGAAATTTGCAGTTCGGCATGATCACGGAAGAGTCGAGGCAAGCTTTTAAGCTGCTCAGCAAGTGGTATAAGGACGGGGTGATCGATCCGGAATTTGTGACGGAAGACGAACCTAAACGGAGACAAAACTGGGTTAACGGTCGTTACGGCTATCTCGATGGAGGCTTATGGTATCACTACTTACCGGGTATCGGAGCCTACAGCGCTGATTTTAAAATCAAAAATCCGGATTCCGACGTAGTTGTCGGACCGATTCTATCCGGCCCTAATGGACCGGGAGTTGGTTTGGCACAGGGGGTCAAGCAGCAGCCTTTCTCCATGGGGATTCAGGTGGAGAAGGACGAGAAGAAACGAATCAAGATCCTGCAAATATTGGAAGCGCTCAGTACGGATGACGAAGTTTATTTGTATGCTTCCTACGGTGAAAAAGGCGTGGATTGGGATATGAAAAATGGCGTCCCTGCGATGATCAATCCCGATTACAACGATGCTGCCAAACTTGGCGCATCCATCGGCGGCGGATTTTTCTTTTCGTTCTTCAAAACCAAATCTCCTTTGATGGATAAGTATTCGTACAGCCAAGCAGAATTGGATATGCGGGAGAAATGGACGAAGGGGCACAAAATTACAGTTAATCAATATCCACCTGATACGAAGACAAAGACGGAGCATCCGAACCTTGGTAAAATGCAGAGTGAATTTTTCCTCAAATTCATCCTCGGACAGGTCGATTTGGATAAAGGCTTCGACGATTTCGTCATGCAATGGAAAAAAGAAGGCGGCGACGATACGACTGAAGCCGCTAATATTGCCTACAAGGCAATGAAGAAGTAGTGACTAATTAGGTCATGCGGTTGCCGAAGCGTTATATAGGCCATCCTTCGGCAGCCTTCTCTTATTATTATGATGTAAAGGATGTGACCACGTTGGTGTCTACTACTGCAACAAATCCGGACACACCTTTAACCAAGGGTAAAACTTCCCCAAACCGGCATCCGGTTTGGAATCAATACAAGAAATGTTCGTATTTGTTCCTCATGCTGCTTCCGGTTCTCATTTGGTACGTTATTTTCTGCTACGTCCCGATGTACGGCATCGTCCTCGCATTCAAAGACTTTAAGCCAGTACTCGGCATTTTCGATAGTCCATGGGTCGGATTTAAAAACTTCGAGCTGCTATGGGATCCGTACAGTGGATTTGTCCCGGCGGTTAAAAATACGCTCATTATTAGTTTTTATCACATTGTCTTCGGTTTTCCGGCTCCGATCATTTTGGCGTTGTTATTTAACGAACTCAGGCTCCAAGTATTCAAGAGGGTTGCGCAAACGATTTCGTATCTTCCGCATTTTTTTTCATGGGTCGTCATGGCCGGCTTGTTGAATGTTATTCTTTCTCCTTCTACGGGAGCGGTCAATGTGATTATTCAGTGGATCGGCTTCGACCCCATMTATTTTCTAGGCGACAAAGAATGGTTCCGTTTCACGCTGATTACTTCCGGCATTTGGAAGGAGGTAGGGTGGGGAACGATTATATACTTGGCCGCGCTCGCTTCTGTGGATCCGCATTTGTATGAAGCTGCCGTAATGGATGGAGCAAGCCGCTGGAAGCAAATTTGGTACATTACGCTGCCGTCGCTGCTGCCTGTCATTTCGCTTCTGTTTATTTTGAGGATCGGTCATTTGCTGGATGGCGGTTTCGATCAAATTTTCAATTTGTACAATCCTGCGGTTACCGAGGTTTCGGATATTATTGACACGTTTGTGTATCGGGCAGGTTTGACTTCTATGCAATACAGCTTCGCTACAACGGTAGGTTTATTTAAAAATGTTATCGCTTTCATGCTAATTTTAATAACGAATTATGTCATAAAGAAATCCGGTCAGGAAGGGTTAATCTAGCGATTCCCCGGTAGGGAGGGAGGTTATGTGATGTTAAGCAAAATGACTGTAGGCGAGAGGCTGTTTCAGCTCGTTCTCGTCGCGTTCATCTCCCTGATGTGCGCGGCTATGATGTATCCGTTTATTCACGTATTGGCACTTTCGCTTAGTTCGTATGAGGAATCGCTGCGCCCAGGTATTCATTTGTACCCGCGCGGATGGTCGATTGATGCCTACAAACGTACTTTTGCATCGGGAGACATCTTTATTGCCATGGGCAACTCCGTATTCCGAACGGTGGTTGGAACGGCTTTATCCATCTTTGCGATGGCTCTTGGGGCTTATCCTTTATCGAAAAAATACCTTCCGCACCGGGCTTTCTATACGACGTTCATCGTGTTCACGATGTTTTTCAGCGGCGGACTCATTCCTTCTTATTTGCTGATCAAAGCACTCGGATTGATGGATTCCAGATGGGTCCTGATCATTCCTACGTTATTCAGCACGTTTACGATGTTCATTATGCGCAACTTTTTCATGAGCATTCCGGCGGAATTAGAGGAATCAGCGCGAATGGATGGTGCGAACGATGTTCGCATTCTGCTTACGATTATTATGCCATTGTCGAAGCCGATACTCGCAACGGTGGCGCTGTGGACGGCAGTTGCTCACTGGAACGCGTGGTTCGATGCCCTACTCTATATAAGCGACCATTATAAAATGGTGCTGCAGCTGTATCTGCGCAAATTGATCATCGAAAACCAGGAACAGGCGATGCAAACCATCATGCTGCAGACGACTGGGGATTCCCGGCCTACGCCGGAGACCATTAAGGCTGCCGTATTGATGATCGCCACGGTGCCGATCGTTATCGTCTATCCTTTTCTACAAAAATATTTCGTCAAGGGCATCATGGTCGGTTCCTTGAAAGGGTGATCTGGTCAAGAGCTGAGGACAGGAGATGTGAGCTATGCATAAAGAGAGCAACCGAACGTTTTACGTCGCACTTGATGGGAGTGACAGTAATCCGGGAACACAGGAGGAGCCGCTATCCACGCTGGAAGGGGCGAGAAATGCGATCCGTCAGATGATCAACGAGTCGGGATTGCCAGCTGACGGGGTTATCGTCTATATGCGAGAAGGCGCTTACCGGCTCACCGAGACGTTCCGTCTGGAGGCACAGGATTCGGGGACAGTTGATCGGCCGATTGTATATACGTCGTTTCCCGGTGAGGAGGTACGTTTCGTCGGTGGAGTAGACCTCCCGGCAAACAGGTTCGGCCCGGTGACAGAATCGGCGATTTGCGACCGTCTCCAGGAGCGGGCACGCGACCATGTTTTGCAAATTGATTTGAAAGCGTTAGGAATTACCGATTACGGGAAAATAGCGCCAGGCGGCTTCCGTATATCGAAAGACGGCACGGAGGCAACGCCGGAGCTTTTTTTTGCCGGGAAAACGATGATGCTTGCGCGTTACCCGAATGACAACTACGTCAAAATTGCCGGGGTCATCGACCCGGGCGGCAACCCGCGCGAATTTGAGTTGGATGAAGCTAAGATGGCGGAGGAAAACGTCAAAGGCGCAATGTTCGAGTATGCTGATCCGCGGCCGGGAACTTGGCTCAACACCGGTGATGTGTGGATGTATGGCTATTGGTACTGGGATTGGGCCGACGGTAATTTACGCATCGAGTCGATCGACATAGCCAATAAGCGAATTCTGACGGAAACGGCAAGCTTTTATTCGATTCGCTCCGGTCAGCGGTACTTTTACTACAACGTGTTGGAAGAGCTCGACTCACCGGGTGAATGGTATTTGGATCGCGATACAGGCATTCTCTATTTGTATCCGCCATCTCCTATTACTGAGGGCAGCGTTCAGCTTTCCTTATTGAAAGATCCGATGGTACATCTGGATGGCGTATCCCATGTCAGCTTCAGTAAGCTAACGTTCGAGGTAAGTCGTGGCAGCGGAATTCACATCGTAGGTGGCTCGCATAATGTGATTGCTGGGTGCACAATGCGGCGATTGGCCGGCTTTGCCGTTATTGTAGGCGAAAACACAACAACTGGGACGAATGCAGGGACGCATCATGGCATCGTCAGCTGCAACATATGTGATACTGGAATCGGCGGAATAAGCCTGGGCGGCGGTGACCGACAAACGTTGACGCCTGGCGGCAACTACGCCAGGAACAACGACATTTCCAACTATAGCCGGTTGAAACTGACCTACAGCGCGGCCGTACAGCTGAATGGAGTCGGCAATATCGCGGCTAATAATTACATCCACGATGCGCCTCATGTCGGCATACTAATTTACGGAAACGATCATGTAGTGGAGTATAACGATATTTACAACGTCTTAATGGAAACGGGTGATGCTGGTGCCATCTACATGGGCCGCGATTGGACGGAACAAGGCAATGTGATCCGCTACAATTACATCCATAAGATTTATAACGACGCGTCGGAGCTGCATATCGGCATTTATCTTGACGACATGGCTTCAGGTACGACGATCTACGGAAATATTTTGCATGATATTGATTTGGCTGTGATGATCGGCGGCGGTCGGAACAATGAGATGGTGAATAACCTGATCCTCAACTGCCAAAGATCGCTGCAGTTGGATGATAGGGCCATGCCCGACTGTTGGGCTGCCTATCATATGGAGGAAGGGCAGGTTATGCAGCGGCGGCTGCAGGCGATGCCTTATAACGAAGAGTCGTGGCGCACCAAGTATCCGAGTTTGCTTACAATCTGGCAGGACGCCCCGGGTTCTCCGAAGTATAACAACATTTCACGAAATGTGCTTAGTCGAACCGGAACGACCTCCTATGGTCAACAATCGCTTCATGAAGATACGATGGCGATCGTCCCTACGGCAAGGGAGTTCGGTACGATTGAACACAATTGGGTAACGGATACGGATTTGCTTTTTGCCGATGAAAAGAGCGGCAACTTTTCTTTACAGGACGATTCACCGGTTTTCCGCGAGGTACCCGGATTTGAGGCAATACCGTTCGAGCGAATTGGGTTGTACAGAGATGAATATCGCAGGAAGGGGGAGCGTCTATGACGGAACAAACGTCGAAAGTATGGATGGAAGAGGCTTGGCAGCGGGTGGCCGCCAAGGTCGGACGTACGAGCGTACGCATAGGCGACAGCTTTCCATATGTATCGATCGATGGGAGATACAATGCGGAACCATGCGACTGGTGGACGAACGGTTTTTGGCCGGGACTGCTGTGGCTTCTGTACCGAGAAACCGGGGAAGCGCGTTTACAAGCTTTGGCCGAATCGTGTGAGGCGAAGCTCGATGAACCGCTGCAAGGTTACGAGCAGCTGCATCACGACGTCGGTTTCATGTGGAGTTTATCGGCGGTCGCCAACTACAAACTGACCGGCAATACTTTGTCGAAACGGCGTGCCTTGACAGCAGCCAGCCATTTGATGGGACGTTACAATGCTCGGGGACACTTTCTGCGTGCTTGGAACGGGGGTGACCAGCAGGGGTGGGCGATCATCGACTGCATGATGAACCTGCCGCTGCTTTATTGGGCGAGCGAGACGACGCAGGATCCACGGTTTCGCCACGTAGCGGTGGAGCACGCGAATATGGCGCTCAAGGAGTTTGTCCGCGAGGACGGCTCCGTCTATCATATCGTCTGCTTCGATCCAGAAACGGGTGAGCGGCACGAGGCAAGAGGAGGGCAGGGATATGCCGCGGATTCCGCCTGGTCCCGAGGTACAGCTTGGGCAATTTACGGCTTCACACTTAGCTGCAAGTATACGGGTGACCTGCAGTATTTGCAGGCGGCTAAGAAGATAGCACATTATTTTCTTGCCAATCTTGCCGAAGACTGTGTCCCGAACTGGGATTTCCGTGCTCCTCTCGAGGAAAACATGGCCAAAGATTCAACGGCATCAGCCTGTGCGGCAAGCGGACTTCTGGAGCTGAGCCGGCTTGTGCCCGCAGCCGAGGCAAAGCTGTATGCGTCGGCCGGTGCTAAGATTGTTCAAACGCTGTACGAGAGGTACGGCGCATGGGACTGTGATGACGAGGAGGCGTTAATCGTCATGGGTACGGCCAATCGACCGCGTCAGACTTATGTGAACGTGCCGATCATTTACGGCGATTATTTTTTCACCGAAGCGCTACTGAAGCTGCGCGAACGGACGGAATTGTTCTGGTGACGGGTGCTGGAGCACCAATGATAATCGATACGCATGTTCATTTATGGCGCCCGGAACGGGGCGATTATGGTTGGTTGAAGCCAGAAAACCCTGTCCTGTACCGTGATTATTTACCGCAGCATGTGCAGCCGGAGCTTGCTCGAAACGGCGTAACTGCCGTTGTGGCCGTACAAGCGGCCGCAACAGTTGCGGAGACCGAATACTTGCTGGCGCTGGGGGATCATTTCGGATGGATCGCCGGTGTCGTCGGCTGGTTGGACGTCGCTTCAGGCGATTTCGTCAAACAGTATGAACGATTGCGACGCAACCCGCGATTTGTCGGCATCCGCGTGAACGGCAGCACTTTCGCAGCCATACAGGAGGGGGAGCCGCTCAGCCAACTGAGCCGCAATTTGCGGCACATGGCCGACGACGGCTTCCCTGTCGACCTGCTCCTGCGTCTGGGCGAGATGCCTTCCGTCATCAAGCTGCTTCGCGAGGTGCCGCACCTAAAAGCGGCGGTGAACCACTTGGGAGTTCCTCCTGTGCTGGATCAATCGCCGAAGGATTGCGAGGCGTGGAACAGCCTGATGCTAGAGCTGGCCGAGTATGCTGGCGTCGTCTGCAAGCTGTCGGGCATGATTACGCAATCGCGCGGATACGATGTCCGCCTGTGGCGTCCATACATTGAACAGCTCGTGGCGGCGTTCGGGCCGCAGCGTCTCCTGTTCGGCAGCGATTGGCCGGTTTGCTTGCAAGCCGGCGGATACGACGAGGTCATGCGGTTGTTTCACGAGGTGCTACGTGGACTTCTGGACGAATCCGCTTTGGCGAGAATTTGCGGTGATAACGCTGTGTCCTTTTACCAGCTTCAGGCTGTCGGTTTGTCTGGTCTTGGAGGTGATTTCAAATGAACATATCGTTGAAACGTTCTTTATATATGTCGCAATTGAAACAGGGGACGCTCGAATCATTTCGGAAGTTCTTGCAATCCGATGCCCCGGCGTTTGTGGTCCGGATGCGGAAACGGAACTTCATCGCATTTTCCCTGTTTAGTTGGGAGCATCAGCTTTTTCTATATACGGAAGCGTCATCCGAAGACTGGGAATTTCAATGGCCCGAGGCATACACAGCGTGGTTGGAAACATGGCCGGACTGGTCGGGTTATGCCAGAGCACGCAATCTAGTGCCGCTGATGGACGTTTTCCACGACAATCGGCCTGACGATACAGCGAGCTGGCGAGGTGTTCACTCTCCGCAGCAAAGGATTGGCAAGCTGGCCAGGTTGAAGCCAGAGATGTACAGCAGCTATGTTTTTTACCACTTTCAGAAGCAGGAAGAGGAGCCGGGAAGCTTTAATGATCGTTATATCATTGGCGCTTACGAAAATTTACTTTTCTCATATCATGAGCTTCCCGCGATTGTCAGCGAGGCTCCTACAGGTTTGCTGCAAACGAATAATTCCCCTGAGGATTGGCATGGCGTTATGCACCCGCATTTTGACCCTTGGACCGACACGGAGGAAGAAGGAGAAAAGTTATGGCGGAGCCTGGAAGAACTGCTCAGTTTCTAATTACTTGAACATCACAAGGAGTGAATCATACAAATGAAAATTATTGACGTCAGAGCATACGGTATCCAAACGCCCGTAACAACCCCGTTTAACTGGCGTAAAGGACTGCCGGGGTCAGGGGCCGTTCGAGAGCAGGGGATTCTGCGCATCATTACCGACGAGGGCATCGAAGGCATTGCCGTGACGCAGCGTGCCGGAATGACGGTCGATTACGTGCAGCGAAGATTGAAGGGGATGCTGATCGGCAAAGACCCGCTGCTCAAAGAGAAGCTCTGGCACGAACTTTGGGAAATGGATCGATTGGAGGAATTTCAGATCATGTACATGGGGCTGGTCGACATGGCGCTCTGGGACATCACAGCGAAAAAAGCCGGCATGCCGCTGTACCAGCTCATTGGCGGAAACAGCGACCGTGTGCAGGCGTATGCCTCCACCGTCACTTATGATACAACGGAACAATTCCTTCAAGTCGCGGATGCCTGTATCGAACGCGGTTATCGAGCGATCAAGCTTCACGCTTGGGGCGATGCACGTAAAGATGCAAAGCTTTGTCAGGATTTGCGCAATCACGTCGGTGAGGAGATCATCCTCATGTACGACGGATCTGCCGGCTTCAACCTGCAAGAGGCGATTTACCTCGGCAAGGCGTTGGAGGAAGCGGATTACCACTGGTACGAAGAACCGATGCGCGAGTTCAGCATATGGAACTACAAGAAGCTGTGTGACGAGCTAACGATTCCTATACTTGCGGCAGAAACGTCCGATGGCTGCCATTATAACGCTGCGGATTTTATTGTGCAGGGTGCTTGCGATATGATCCGCACGGGTACGCTGCTGAAGGGAGGCATCACGGGTTCGCTGCGTATCGCACATCTGGCCGACAGCTTCGGCATGCAAGCCGAAATTCATGGCGGCGATCAAGCGAACGTGCAGTTGGCCTGCGGCATTCCGAACAATTCGTTCTTCGAGGTGCTCGTTTGGGGAACAGGGGATTCAATAGGTTTTGGTTATCCAGATGTGGATAGGGACGGTTACATTTCGGCCCCGCAAGGACCTGGCATCGGCTACACATTCGATTGGGAAGAAATAGAGCGAAAAGCCAATGTTCAGTGCTGACCGCGACCTTGGGGAAAATAAGGACTTTTAGTGGGAGGGAGTCACATGTCAAATCATCCAGATAAATCAAGGTTAGACCATGAGGAGTTTCTATCGACCTCTTTTTCGGATATCAAGGTGGGACAATTTCTGCGACCACAGGACACAGCTAAGCTCCTCAAAGAACTCGTTTGGAACTGCTTCGAACTATCCAGATTGGCATTTGGTTGGATGCCTTCCTTGGAGGACTACKAGTTAAAAATTCAACTGGGCCGCTTTGGTTATTTACATGCCATGCATGCCAAGCAATTAAGCGAGCGTATCGCGGAACTTCCAGATAAGTTGGGGTTCAAGGAGAGATCACCTCAAGCCTTAAGAGAGCTGTATGAACGTGGATCACTTGCGCCAAATTCAGAAACGTTTTTCTATAGTTATTTCATTTTTGTCCGGAATCTGTACGACCGAATAGAGGAATTATCCCTTCGTTTAGACACCATTTTGATGCGCCTACTATGGATGTCCTTGACCTTTTACTTATAAAAAAGCAAGAGCTCTTAACTACGTTGCGAAAACAATTTCAATTTGTTCCATCTGAAAGCGATCAACGACGGCAAATATTCCAAGACTGGAAATTGTATGTGTCGAATCTTTGGCATGCCTATTCAAGTAGGCAGGTATGGCCTCCTGCGCCGGGTGCTCCGCCAGCAGGACCAGTACCAGCGGAAGGCAAACTCGATCCGAGGTTCCCGCACTATTCGCACAAGCCAGATCAATACAAGAAAGCTTATTCCGATCCAGGAATGTCTCCTCTTCAGGACAGCATTCAGCAGATGCATTATATTAACGCTACTGAAATGTCTGCTGCGGAAAGTTTAAGTTATTTATACTACGCAGTACAGAACATGCCTCTTGCATTTTACTTTGACTTAGCTCGTCATTTGTGGGATGAGACCAGACATTTTGCGATGGGGGTAAGAAGGCTTTTTCAGCTTGGTTATTCATTGGATCAGTTTCAATTTTTCAAAAGCGGTCCTGGCAAACAGGTTGAGGATAGCTGGTACGCGGATATGTATGCCAGTCTAACGATGGTTGCGGAGCCATGCTCATTTATCAAAAAGCGTAAAGCAGCGGAAGCTTTCTGGGAGTTTGGAGATGCGCTCTCTGCTATCCATTGTGAATTTGATATGGTGGATGAACGTATGCATGTCGATTTTGGAAAAAGATGGGGCCCTGAGCTTTTCAAAACATTAAAGAATGATCTCATTACCGCGCAAAAGCTTTCGGAGAGAGCTAGATTAATCCGCTTGGAATATCTGGATGTCCCGCTGGAGGAACGTCAGCAAATTGCCATGAACTTTCCGGCATTCTGCGGGTTTTCAACGGTTGAACTGTCTTATTCAAAATATTAATGGAAGCATGACAGTCGTTCAAGGAGTGGTGAACATGGAATATTCCCTATTAGGTAAAACGAACTTCCGCGTATCCAAGTTAGGACTCGGAGGGGCCCCGCTTGGTGGTGATTTTGGAGATACGACGGATGAACAGGCGTTTCGGGTCATTGATGCCGCTCTTGATTTGGGTATTAATTTTATAGATACAGCACCGTTATATGGGCAAGGGGAAAGTGAAAGGAGAATCGGTCAGGGGCTGAAAGGGAAACGAAACCAAGTCATCTTAGCGACCAAAGCGGTGATGCGTGGAGTGCCGTATACGTATGAGAATACCATGAAATCGGTGGAAGAGAGCCTGAAGCGGCTGCAAACGGATTATATTGATTTAATTCAGCTGCACGAGCTGGAGTCGGTCAGTTATGAAGCTGCAATGGAAGGTACTGTGGCTGCATTCTTAAAGCTAAAAAAGGATGGGATTGTTCGTGCAATCGGGGTAAATGCCGGAAATATTGAGCGTCTAATTCCATTTGTGCAGGATGGCCTTATCGATACGATCCAAACCTTCGGAAGGTACACGCTGGTGGACTATACCGCCAAGGATGTACTGCTGCCTTTGGCAAGAGAGAGGAATATCGGCGTCATTCATGGAAGCCCGCTCGGAATGGGCATTTTGACGGAACGACCGGCACCATTTCTTGCTAAGTATCCGGCTTTGCTGGAAGAAGCGATGAAGCGGAAGAATGAGCTGGATTTTCTGCATAAGAACGAACCCAATGGGCTAGTAGAGCCTGCAATGAGATTTAGTTTTTCATGTCCTGATATTGCGGTGACGCTTACAGGTACGACTTCGGTGGATTCATTAACGAGAAACGCTGCTTATTGTGATGGGGTAGGCTTATTATCTGAACATGAAGCTAGGGTTCTATCCTTATTTCAAGGGATGAAATTAATGTAAGGAGAGGAGKGGAAATATGGAAGAAATGAAGGGAAACCACTATTACGTTGCTATAAATGGTGATGACAGCAATGACGGAACTACGGAGCAGAGTCCATTTCGCACGATCAGCCAAGCAGCTCAGAGGATGGAAGCAGGGGATACTTGTTACATTCGGGAGGGCACCTATCGGGAAACGATCATTCCGGCGAATAGCGGCAAGGATGGCGCACCTATCCGTTTCGAAGCTTTTCAGAGAGAGCGGGTTGTAGTGAGCGGCTGTGATGAGATAACGGAATGGATGCCTCATAAAGGCTCAGTTTATAAAGGGAAAGTGACGTGGGATCTACTTGATGGCAGCGGAAATCTGGTTTTCTTCGATGAGGAGCTTGGCATGGAAGCACAATGGCCGACTCTGAAAGACCGACTGGATAAGTCGCAGTATGCAGTTGTGGATGCAGCTACTAATGAATACCCAACCTACACGCTTTATGATAAGGATTTGAAGGCATTTCCTGACGGGCACTGGGATGGAGCTATGGTTGCTTGCGTGAACGGAGTGAGCTACTTTATGTCAACGGCAAGGGTGACAGGCTTCGAAGCCGGCACTTTGTATCATGATCAGTGGGTCAGCTCCGCAGATCATTACCATACGCAGCCAGGTAACCTGTATTTTATTACAAGAACATTGCAAGCGTTGGATACGGAAAAAGAATGGTATTACAACGCTGACGAAAGGATGCTATATATCATTGCTCCAGTCGGGGGGCATCCATCCAGCCATACCGTCGAGGCAAAGCGACGTGACTATGCGTTTGATTTGAGGAATAAGCAGCATATTCAGATTATCGGGGTGGATTGTCGAGGAGCATCGATTACGACGAAAGGTGCGAGCCACTGTCAAATACGGAAATCTCGTATGTATGGGCTAGATCGCTCGTTCGGGTACCGTCAGACGATTTACGGTCGGACCCATGGCATTGAACTTGGTGGATCGGATAATCTAATCCGCGATTGTGAAATTTCCCATTTTGAAGGGATCGGCGTTTATGTTTCGGATGAACGGAATGCAGTAATGAATTGTTATATTCATGACGGCAACTTTGAAGCATCCTATGCGAGCATGATCTGGTTGACAGGCTCTGAGCATAAAGTAAGCCGCTGCACCATAACGAGGGGAGGCCGGACTTCTATATCCGGTGTATTTGCGCGTTCCGTCATTGAATATTGTGATGTGTCCTTTGCAAATGCGCTGACTAAGGATTCAGGCATGATTTACCTGTTTAACCATGACTTTGACAACACACAAATTCATCATAATTGGCTGCATGACAATCTATCTGACCATCTTAGCTTTGGTTTTTATATGGATGCTTGGACGAGTGGTGTAAGCTTTTTTCGCAACGTGATTTGGAACATTCCCGAACGGGGCATGGTGCTCAATCGTCCTATTCAGCGAACACTCATTTATAACAATACGTTTTACCGTAAGGCGATAGCGGATTCTTCGGTCTTCTGTTTCGATGATATGTACGGTACGCATATGGTGAACAATCTTTTTGCAGATGGAGAAATTCGCCGATGGGGTAACCACAGTGTGGTGTCACATAACCGATTTGATGTCGATCCGTGCTTCGTGGATGCAGAGCGTGGTGATTTCAGACTTCGTCCGGAATCACCTGCCATCGGAAAAGGGACTTTTGTAGCTGGCGTGACGGATAGTTATACAGGCGAAGCTCCGGATGTGGGCGCATATGAATGGGGCGGAGAAGGTTGGATTCCTGGACATGATTTCAGCAGTGCGCAGGAAACCAAGGAAACCGGAGGGAAGGTCATCGCATTGGATCATGAAAGCCGAATCCGTAATGGTGGCTTCGAAACGGGTGCATTGGCTCCATGGAGGACGGCCACGGGCTCACCCCGCATTGTGTTCGAGTGTGCATGGGATTATAGCAGGAATGGTGCATACCCGTCAGTAGTTCGCAGCAATAAATATGCTGCTGTCCTTCATACGGGAGATCGTATCGAGCAATTCATTGAGGGATTAAAGCCGAATACGACTTATATGTTTTATGCGGGCATCAAATCCGGAGGAGAGTACCGATTGGCGACAGAGCATTCGGAACGGTCCTCTAACGGATTGTGGGATAAGGAGCCAGATGGCAATTGGGCTATTTACCGTGATGTCCGATATGTCGGCCCGTGGAAATCTGAGGAGTGGTTAAAGTTTTCGGACATTGATTTCGGTTCTCCAGGTAAATATGACATCCTTTCCATCGGGTTAAATAAGATGATTGGCCCTGTTACGATTGAGGTCAGGATCGATCGATTTAATGGCGAATTGATTGGAGCCATCGTTCAAAAGACGGATTATAATGCGACTTGGAATTACTTCGGTACACCGCTCAGCCTCATTGGAGGCGTGCATGATGTGTATTTGGTTTTTTCAGGGGAAGGACAGTGTTTGGTTCATAATCTCGTGATTCATAATTCGTTTCGTGCCGCCACAGCCCGGATGTCCGTTAGTGGACATGATGCGGAAGAGGTACAACTTACCGTGAACCGCTGGAATTGGGAAAGCACGATGTCCGAGCTGTATTTCACGACGGGTGAGGGTAGGACATCTGCAACAGTGGCTATAGAGAATCTTGGAGGGCAAACCGTTATGGGGCTGCCAGGACACAATATTTATGTAGATGATTGCGGTTTATGGATCAAACCGCAGCAAATCTGAGAAGAGGTGCGATAATGAAACCCCATGCAGGTGCGTTAGCGAATTGGTTACTATCGTGGGTTCAGGATCATGGAGCGATTTACGGGTTTCATAATCATTCCGTATGGGGATCGAATCCGTATAGATGGAGTGATTTCACATGCGGTCACAGTACATGGGCTAGTCCGCTGCTCCCCTCCTTAGCATTAATGCTGCAGCAGAAACGGGATTCAGAACTGGAAGATACCTTGCTGCGTCTCATACAGTTTCAAACAGAATCTTTTCAAATGGATGGTCAATATGCACATATCGGCTTCCAAATGGGTGAGAGTCTTTCGGTCGGATTAATTCATAATATGATGCCTAACGTTTCTCTTGGATTGACAGCCTGGTATGCGAAAGATTGGCTTCCCGAAGCCTATATGCAGCGAATACGCAGCAGCATGTCCGCTACTATGGATGCCTGTGACAGGCATTATCCCTTTGGCATCATGTATACGAATGGTAGAGCGATCAGCAATCAGGAATATGCCCGTTTATGGGGTAAGCTCCTATACGTGAAGGTTTTCGATGATCAGCGGTGGGGTGCAGAGCTTCAACGTCAACTGGATAAGATGATAAAGGATTTTCATTTTATCGGACTTCCGGATCAAAATTGTACGGCTTCTTACAGATATGCTGGGGATGCATCAAGCACAGAGCCAGCAGAATATTACGGGCTGCTGATTGCGCCACTTGTATTGGCCTATGAGATGTATGGGCAAAAGAAATACTTGGAGCAAGCTGGTGCGCTATGCCGCCATTTGGCACGCTCAGCTTGGTATGATAGTTTAGGACAAATTCGACTGCACCGCGTCTATTATCACTCCGGGAGCAGTTGGGTCAAAATCAATGAACCCATGCTGATTGCCGGCATGGGCATGTCCTTATTTGGTATCTATCAGTACTTGGCAAAACAGGAGGATGCAGAGCTCACTGCCTTCCTAAAGAAATGTGATCGCACTTATGCGACCTATCAGAACCCTCGGGGGTATTTTGCTTCCGCTACAGGTTGGCACAATGAAGCGGACATAGCCCCGAGCAGCGCCTGGCACAGCCATGATTTATTATATTTAGTCGCCCGCCATGGGGCAGATGAAGACGTTTGGCGCGACATGAACCAACCATACAATCAAATCTCCGTCCTGCTTGGAGACCGCTGCATATGGATGGAGCATAATCGTCATTGGACGATTACGGATTACCAGTCCATGGATGTCTATCAGCTGCTGGGGCACAAGGATGAACCGCGGTTTGGCCGCGATATGAGCTGGGTCGGCGGGGAGCGTAATCTGCCCAGCCATTTTAACTTCGCGAATCGGCCAGTATTCGTAAAGACGGATGAGGGTATATTCTTACGGAAGGGCGAGTTTACGGAACAAGATATACAGCTGTCATCGGTAGCTTCAGTACCTTATTTGGGGTTATGGTCTTAGTAGAATGGACAGTATTGAAAAATCTGCAAGGGAGGGGGATCGTCGCATGCTGGAGATTCGAGCATTTATGGATGTATTACTAACACACMCTATAGTGAGTGCTGGACCTATTCCAACCGCACAAGATCCGGATGGGGTTTATCCTTATGAGAGTTACGCAGAGACGAGCCGCCGCCCTATCATCAAAACGTATCAGTTCCTTACCATGGAGAATGATCGAATAAAGGTAACTGTTTGTCCTGATCTGGGAGGCAAGGTGTATTCCTTAATCCATAAAGCTTCAGGCAAGGAGGCGCTTTATTCAATTCCAGTGATCCGACCCATACGGATACTGCCCAGGCAATTTTTTATTGGCGGGGGGATTGAAGTTAGCTTTCCGATATCCCATTCACCGGTGCAGATCGTGCCTGTTCACTTTCAAACCTTAGCAACAGTCAATAGGTTATTCATTTGGTGCGGGGAGCGGGAAGCTCGTTTTGGGATGCAGTGGACCGTTGAGTATTCACTGGGGGAAGACGATGATTTCTTGACACAACGAACCTATTTCTATAATCCCACGTCCGAGCCGCATCCCTGGATGTCATGGTCCAATGCTGGAGTACCCGCTCATGCGGACACTGAATTTTGGTTTCCAAATGGACCGGTGCTTTCACATGGCGATGAGATGAGAACGATCGATTGGGCTGTAGAGGGACCGAGAAAGCAGGAAGAGATCGATCGGATGATCGGTTTTTTCTGGCGCGAGCCGGACTGTCAGGCGTTTGGTGTATATACACCAAGCATCGGAAGCGGTTTATTCCATGTCGCAGACCACCGGATAACGCCTGGCATCAAATTATGGTCGGATGGCACTGGCAAACATGAAAAGTGGATTACCCAATACACGATAAATGGGGAGCAGTGTTTAGAGATTCAAGCAGGACCCATTATGGATCAATCGATTAAGAACATGCTGGATCCTGGAGCTTCACATGTCCATTTGGAGTTTTGGATTCCGACGGATCGACGCTTAGACATTCATTCTTTGCCGGTTCCTGTTGTAGACCTGCCAGCTCAAGGGCATATCCCCTTATTCGGTTTTGCTCGCCCACATGAATCGGAGCTATGGGAGTGGGTCGTGGAGGCTTACTGTAAGCAGAAGCCGGAGCTTCTTCCTCTTCCTCCTGGCTTAGACGACAATCGATGGGCCATATCTGGCTATGAAGAGTTGGAGGAGGCGCTTCGTTGGGCAGCAGCGGTTCAACCAGACCAATACACCTCATGGAAAATGCAATTAGGTGCATGGTATGCAGGGAAAGACCGGATTGCCGAGGCACTCACGGAGCTTGAAGCTTCGGGAGAAGACAGGGCATTGGCGCTGGCGGCTCGGTTATATCGGCGAAATGTAGGAGATGTATTCAAAGCTGCTGCATGTTACCGGAGAATCCGTTCACGGGTATTCGCTTTACATCCGCAAGTGACGTTTGAAAGAGATGTGACCTTAGCTGGTATTGGAGCGGAAACTCTTGAGGAGCGGGCATATTGGCTAGCTCAAACGAGTGCTTTGCAGGATGAATGGTTAGTGGAGCGGCGTGCAGCATTATTGGTGGATCAAGGGAAATTCGAGGAAGCGAAACAATTGCTTCAGTATACCGTCTTCCAATTGGTTCATCAGCGCTATGCACGCACGAAGCTCTGGCTTCGCATAATGGAGGGGCTGGGTGATCCAAATCAAGAGGTGCCTTCTTCGTTAGGTGAGGACGATTTATTTGAATTCGGTGCTTATAGGGAATATCAAGAGGACTAGTGTCTGAAATTCAGTTGTTTTTGACAAATCAATAACCTTGTTTGACAAAGATTATTAGGGACGAGGATCCTATACTTAAACTATAAATAGACAAATTGAGGTGCATAGCGTATGAGTAATCTAGAGGCGAATCAAGTCCACGCATTGCCATTGTTAGAAGACAGTTACACGTTGTCGCAAGAGCAGCAGGAAAGCTATCAACGAGATGGCCATATCGTTCTTCGCGGAGTAGCGAACGAAGCCGAGATCAATATCTATGAACCGATTATCTCCGACTTGGTGAAAATGTTGAACAACCAAGATAAACCGCTGGATCAACGTGATACGTATGGGAAGGCGTTTATCCAAATTTCGAATTTATGGGAACAAAGTGAAGCGATTCAACGTTTTGTTTTTGCTAAGCGATTTGCCCAAATTGCCGCTGACTTAATGGGCGTTGATGGCGTTCGTATGTATCATGATCAAGCGTTGTTTAAGGAACCGCACGGCGGTCATACGCCTTGGCATCAAGATCAAATTTACTGGCCGCTTGATACGGATAAGACGATTACAATGTGGATGCCGCTTGTGCCGATCTCGGAGGATGTGGGGTCGATGACGTTTGCTTCGGAATCTCATCTCATGGGCTACATTAATAAGATGGTTATTTCGGATGAATCCCATCGTACGCTGGCAGGCTATATCGAGGGGAAAGGGTTCGAAACCAAATCGCACGGTGCGATGGCTGCTGGGGATGCGACGTTTCATGCGGGATGGACACTGCATAGCGCCCCTGGAAATCCGACGGATACGATGCGCAAAGTCATGACCGTCATTTATTATGCAGATGGTTTGCGAATTGCAGAACCGGATAGTAAAGCACGTGAGAGTGATTTGAAAAGGTGGTTCCCTGGCTTGCAGCCTGGGGAGCTAGCTGCTTCTGAGCTGAATCCATTGTTATATAGCCGCAAATAAGTATAAAGATCGCTTGCCCACTGTTTAAGTGAGGAAGCGATCTTTTGTTTAAGCGTGCCAGGTTACCACTTGCTCCCATGTGGGGAAGGGCAGCGCGCGCTGCTAAGTTTAGCTTTGATACCCATCAAGCAGCCGCAATGGCGGCAAGTTGTACCGTAATGATAGTCGCTGCAGCTGGTGCAGACCGCGATACGGCGATCATATTCGGCCTCCGTTGTCAGCTTCAGGTTACGCACACGTAGCGTTTCGCCGAAAAGCTGGGCGATTTCTTCAGGTGTCACGTGAACAGAGGCTGAACACCCTTTGCAATCTGAACCGGCTTCTGAACGTGTTCTAGCTGAAGTATCCATTACGCAGCACTCCTACTGTAGACAAAGTGTGACCACGGAGCGGGCAGGAAGGGTCACAAGCAGCACGTCATTTTCGACCCGATAATCGGTAAAAGGTAGTGTGTTCACTGCATTAGGCTCTTCGAACGTATTGTGCGCATCCATCGTATCCGAGGTGATAACCAATCCTGAGATCGCTCTACCAAAGTGTCCCTTGATGTCGCACTGGACTTCAAGCGTTTCGGCATGATGCAAATTACAAAGGGATATATGTAGCTGGTTGTCTGCATTTAATGAAGCGGATGCGCTAAGTTGATCGATTTGTTTGCCATCCATTTCATAGGAAGGGCTCACCGCTTCTGTAGCAATATAGCTGGCATCTTGATGCACTTTGTACATATCGAACACATGATAAGTCGGAGTAAGCAGCATATCTGCACCCTCTGTAAGAATGACCGATTGCAATACATTGACAACCTGCGCAATATTGGCCATACGTACACGATCACTGTGGTGATGGAAAAGATTTAAATTAACGCCTGCGACGAGCGCATCGCGAATCGTATTTTGCTGATAAAGGAATCCAGGGTTCGTGCCAGGCTCTACATTGTACCAAGTGCCCCATTCGTCCACGATTAAGGCGACTCTTTTGTCAGGATCATAGGTGTTCATTATGGCCGAATGACGAGTAATAAGTTCATCCATGTATAGGGTTTTCTCTAGCGTGTTGAACCAGTCTTGTTCATTGAAATCTGTTGCTGAGCCTTTATCTTTCCAGACGCCAGTAGGCAAGGTATAGTAATGAAGACTGATACCATCCATATATTTCGTCGCTTCGCGCATCAAGACTTCGGTCCAATTGTAATCAGCGCTATTGGCGCCACAGGCGATTTTGAAAATCTTATTATCCCCGTAGTTCCTTACATAGCAAGCGTATCTACGATATAAATCAGCATAGTATTCAGGACGCATGTCGCCACCACAGCCCCAATTCTCGTTGCCTACGCCAAAATATGTGAGCTTCCACGGCTTCTCACGGCCGTTTTCTTGACGCCAGTTCGCCATCGGGGACTCGCCGTCGAAAGTCATATATTCTACCCATTCCGACATTTCCGCCACGGTACCGCTTCCAACATTACCGCTAATATAAGGTTCAGCGCCAATCAATTCGCATAAACGTAGGAACTCGTGCGTGCCGAAATGGTTATTCTCGAGAACACCGCCCCAGTGCGTATTGATCATCCGCTTACGTTTCTCTGCTGGGCCGACACCATCTTTCCAGTGATACTCATCAGCAAAGCAGCCGCCAGGCCAGCGGAGAACCGGAATTTGCAGTTTTTTCAGCGCTTCAAGTACATCGTTACGCATACCTTCCGTATTGGGAATAGGAGAGTCGAGTCCAACCCAGATGCCCTCATAAATACAACGTCCTAGATGCTCAGAGAAATGACCGTAAATATTTCGATTAATCGTTTGCAATGGTGAATCCGCGTGAATCGTCAGCTTAGCCATGAAAGGTATCTACTCCTTCGTGTTTCAAATTAATATGGGAAACCGACTCTCGACTGATCATTGCAGCCGAAAGTATGATTTGCTCCTTGCTGTTTGAAGCATCAGCATGATGACGGTGAATGGCGGAAAGCAGTTCCTCGACGAGATGCTTGGCATCCAAGCTAAATGTCGTCAGCCTTGGCGATATTTGAGCGGCAAGCGGGATATCATCACAGCCGATGATGGATACGTCGTCCGGAATGGCGCGGCCATTCTCTCGAAGGCCCTGCATGCAACCGGCAGCCATCCAATCATTCACGGCGAAAATCGCATTCGGCAGCTCAGCTGTAAGCAGAAGGTCCGCTGCTCGGCGGCCGCCTTCCCAGTTCATTTTCTCCGTAATGACTTGGACTTGTACGTCTTTCGTCTGACAATAGGCAAGGAAGCCTTGCTTGCGAAGCCTGGAAGAATCGTACTTATCTGGCCCTGCCAGTAGGGTGAACGAGCGATGTCCTGCATCGTACAGCGTTTTGGCCGCTTTGCTGCCGATCCGATCATCATCAAAATATATTTGGATGATATCTTCCCGATGGGCATAACGCTGAATGGAGAAAAGCTGGCCAGCCGTCGTTTTGAGCCGATCTAATTGCTCGTCATCCATCTGTCCGATTAGAATGAGCGGGCTCTTAGGTGCAGCTTCGCGTGGCAGATCGGGGTGCACCATGGAAATTTTGATAGCTTGCTTGGAAGCTAAATTCGTAATTTCGACAAGGAAATTCGTGTAGTAGGGGTCATTTCCTTTGATATCCGATGAACACATAACATATAGCGTGTCCATAAGCACAGCCGGAACGATGTAGGTTCCTTTGCCAATTAGTTGAACAAGAAGGCCTTCTTGGACTAAGGTCTTGATCGCTGCGCGCACGCTTACCCTGCTTGCTTCGAAGGTTTCGGCCAAATCTCGCTCAGATGGAATCTTGACGAGTTGATCCTTTTGTATGGATCGAATTTGCACACGAAGTTGTTCGATAAGTCTTTCTTTGATAAGTGGAGATTTCTCCATGTGACCAAACCACCATTCTGGGTGATACCATTTTGAATCTATATAATACCAATAAGATACCACGAGGGGCGTGGGGGAGTCTAGGATTATTTTTCTTTGTGAACTGTAACTTAAAATGTCGCTGATTGGAAGGTGAAATGTCGTTGTATTTGAACATAAATGTCGCTAAGCTCATGCCTCGATGGTGCAGGCTTTTTTGCATTTTTTTGAGATTATTTTTGGTTTGATTTATGTCCAGAAATTTGGTATTTCTACTCGTAAGCTAGGTGATTGAAAATTGAACATAAAATGTCATTTTATTCAAAATTTGAATTGTTTCATAACTACGGATTGTAAATAAAGCAGCTAGAGGTTGTTTGGAAAGGATGATACGAGATCTCACAGGGAAGCAAGAAAACAAAAAACAAAAGAAAAAACCACAGTTGTCAGTAAGCAATTATCTACTGTCGAAGCAGACAGTGAAGTATATATGTTTGACCTGTTTGGAGAGCGAAAACATACCGCTTAAAGTTGTGCAGGATTTTGACAGAATGGATCAAGGTGATCCTACGGTCCCCCCGCAATTCACATGAGAAAGATGTGAAGGGGCCATGTATGCAGAGTAATACCAAGGTATTCGTGGATATGAGTACAGAATTACCGATGTATGTACAACCTAAAAGGACTGTTAGGATGAACTTTCCTGACGGTTTTTCTTATTGTTAGTCCAGGATGCTTACCATAAGATGAACAAGAAAAATTAATTTTTGGGTATAGTTCGGCACGAAAAGGGAACAGGAAGAAAAAATGATCAATACTAACACTTCAGGCTAGATAAATATGCATGTAAATGAAAATATTTTCCGAAATTATAATGGTAACGAAAATAATTTACAATATTCAAAATTCATGATACTGTTATTTATGCAGCGGGCTTTYGGAAAATGGCAGCGTTTTCAACAATATAAATCAAGGTCATATCATTGGCGGACTCTACGATAACGATCCGCACAACATTTTTGAGCAGTTTTTAAATCATTGCAGAGGGGATAAAGGGATGAAAATTGTTCGTTTTGGAGTTGTTGGCAGCGGCTATTTTGGCGGGGAGCTAGCGAGGGCATTGAATCGCTTAGAGGGGGCGCGGGTTGTTGCCGTTCATGGAGGAAGCAGGGCGGCCTCGTTGTCCGAGGAGCTGCAATGTGAAGCGATTGATCGCTTGGAGGACTTGGTAAATCGGGATAATATCGATGCGATTATAGTGGCCTCCCCGAATAATATTCATAAAGAACCGGTTATTCAAGCTGCGAAGCAGGGAAAGCATGTTTTTTGCGAAAAACCGATCGCCCTTACGTTGAGCGATTGCGAAGATATGGTCGAGGCGTGCCGGGAGTCCGGCGTTGTGTTTATGGCGGGTCATATCATGCATTTTATGAACGGCGTAAGCCAAGTAAAACAATGGATTGCAGATGGTGAGATCGGTCGACCAATCGTTTGCCATTCGGAACGAACCGGCTGGGAGGACAAGCAGACAACCGTCTGCTGGAAGAAAAACAATGCGACCTCCGGAGGGCATCTGTTTCACCACATTCACGAGCTTGATTTTGTACAAGCCATAATGGGACCGGCGGTTTCGGTTTGCATGGCCGGAGGCAACTTGGCACATCATGGTGAAGGCTTCGGCGACGAAGAGGATGTCTTGTTGCTGACATTGAAATTCGCAGGCGGCACGCTCGGCACGATGCAATACGGCTCTGGATTTCGTTGGGGTGGACACTTTGTCAAAATTAACGGTACGGAAGGCGCCATTCTTCTCGATTTGCAAAACTCAAAGGTCCAGTTGAATAAAGGTGGACATGTCGACACCCGCAATTTGAATGAATCCGCCGAGGAGGATCGGGAACGTGCGCAGTCGTATCAAAAAGTCGACGGTGGTGTAGCCTATGGGACTGCTGCTTCGAGGGCGCCGGGATGGCTAGTGACGCTGATCGAGAAGGAAATGGCGGCGTTCCGCGACGCCGTGCAAGGGAAGCCGGTACAGGAAAGCTTGCGATCCTTATTTGATGGAACTGCAGCTACAACATCTATTGCTACAGCCGAGGCGGCTATCACTTCTCTTCGAGAGAAGAAATGGGTCTCGTTGCCATAGAACAAGGGAGGTAAAGCTATGTCTTTGTTGAGGTTTGGCGTTATCGGATGCGGGAATTTTGGAGCTGAATTTGCCAGAATATTGAATGACTTGGAAGGAACGAGAACGGTCGCTGTAGTTGGCGGAGAGGATGATAGCGCCAAGCTTCTATCGGAAGAGCTGCATTGTGAAACAGCGGCAAGCGTCGAAGAGCTGGTCGCCCGCGATGATGTGGATGCGGTCATTGTGGCAAGTCCGAATTACCTTCACAAGCAGCACGTCATACTTGCGGCTCAGCATGGAAAACACGTGTTTTGCGAAAAGCCCGTGGCGCTGTCTTATTCTGATTGCGAGGAAATGATGGAATCTTGCCGGAAATCCTCGGTTCATATGATGGCCGGACACATCCTTCATTTCATGAGTGGAGTACGTCAAGTCAAGCGATTGATTGCTACCGGTGGAATCGGAAAACCGATCATATCGCACGCGGAACGGACAGGTTGGCAGGATAAGCAAGCTGGAAGCGGCTGGAAGCATGATCAAGTAAAGACCGGAGGGGATTTGTTTCATTTCATTCACGAGCTGGATCTTGTGCAAACGTTTCTTGGGGCGACTGTTTCCGTATTTTTGGCGAGTTCATGCGTGGAACCAGCACATAATGTTTCGAGCAAACCGGATCACTTGATGTTGACGATGGAGTTTTCAAACGGAGCTTTAGGTACGATGCAATATGGTTCAGGGTTCAGATGGGGCGAGCACTTTGTCAAAATCAACGGGACGGAAGGCGCTGTACTCTTTGACTTTAAACGATCTGAAATCGTCGTTCAAACAAAAAACGGGATTGAAACGTTTGGCATTAACGGACAAAGGGATGAAGATGAGGACCGTGCCAGCGGCTACAGGCAAATGGAGGGTAAAATTGTATACACAAGCCCGACAATCCGACCGCCTCTTTTTTTAAGGCAACCGATGAGATTGGAAATGGTTTGCTTTCGCGATGCGATTTCAGGCAAGCAGGTGGATCCGGCGTATATCACTCTTTTCGACGGGACTGCAGCGCGCTCTTCAATCGCGACCGCTGAGGCCGCAATGCTCTCACTTAAGGAGCAATCCTGGATATGATCCCGTTAAGGATAAGAGGATTATTTCGATTCTTTCAAGCAGAGTGGGCTTGAAGGATTTTTTTTTCTTAAATAGATCGTAAGCTATGACACGGGGGCGAGGCTTATGTATAAAGTTTTAGTAGTGGATGATGAGAAAAACATCAGGGAAAGATTGGTCAAATCGTTTCCGTGGAATGAAGCCGGATTTCAAGTCATAGGCTCGGCCGGTGATGGTCAGGAAGCGCTTGAACTTATTAAGGAGTATCTTCCTCATGTGGTTTTAACAGATATTCGGATGCCGGAAATGAATGGACTGGAGCTTGCCAAAGCCATTCAAGAAACGTATCCCCATATTAAAGTTCTAATCCTCTCAGCCTATGATGATTTTAAATATGCACAGGAAGCCATACGTTACGGAATAAAAGGATACCTATTGAAGCCTGTAATGAAAGATGAGATCGTTGATGCGATGAGCGGCCTCGCCATCGAGTTAAAGATAGATGAAGAAATGGCATACAGTAAAAAGATCGGAATTCCGGGTATACTTGAAGAATCGATGTTAATTGACCTAGTCAAAGGCGAAAACGTACATCAGTATGATGAGCCTTGGCTTCGAGATTATATGAGGGTCATTGTTTGTTCGTTTGGAAAATGGTTTGAAGCGGATTTAGGCTTGTCCATTCGGAGTTTTATCGCTGAAAAGACGACGGAATATTGGAAAGAAAGCCATACCTCGGTATTATTTTATGGTAACCAATTGATTCTGTTTGCGCATGATACGAGGCCGATCAGTAAATACGATCTTAAGGGAAAGATTGAAGATTATTACGATTTGCTAAAAGCGTCGATCATGTCGGGGTTTGGAAAAGAATGCTCGCTGTCGATCAGCGTCGGCAACATGATCAAGGGGCCAGAACAAATCTGCACTTCTTTCAATCAAGCGATATATGCTTTTAGTTATAAATACTTCGATGTTCATCATTCAGTACTATTCTACCAGGATTTATTAGTAACGGGTTCGGATGAAACTTTCACGGAGCAAGCAAATGAGCATTTAAACATCATTATGGATAGATTAATGCAATCTGTCCTTTCCCGCCATAAAGATGAAGTTGCTTCCAATCTACGTGATTTTTTTGATGCTTTAGAACAAGGTAAGCGTTTGAAAATAGAGGAAATCAGAATTGCATTTTCGGAAATTATCCTAACTCTACCACTGAGAGCCAAAGAAAAAGGGCTGCCGATACCTTCTTTGGATAAAAAGCAGGCTTTAGAGCATATATACGATGTCCAATCCCTCGGCGATTTGAAAAAATGGCTGAAACAAACAATTGAAAAGATTTCGGACGCTCCTATTGAGGAGAGAGATGAAAACCGTTACGTGCAACTTGCCAAACAACACGTACACAACAATTATTCAGAAAAAATCACCTTGGATCAAATGGCCGGGCAATTATTTATTCATCCAGCCTATTTCAGTTCGATATTCAAAAAAGAGACCGGACATAACTTTATCGATTATATCAATGAAGTTAGGGTTCGTAAGGCCGTGGAAATGTTAAGAAACAAGGATTGTAAGATAAAGGATATTTCTGTCATGGTCGGTTTCCATAATCATTCTTATTTTAATAAGGTTTTTAAGAAAGTGATTGGCGTCAAACCTCTTGTATTTAGGTCCAACCATACTTGCTCACAGAGTGGGGACTTATTATGAATTGGATGATGAATGGATTTCGGAAGATTTCATTTCGAAATTTTCTGATGTTGTTTTCTTTAAGCGCTATGCTCATTTTATTATTGTTACTAAGCAGTGTTTTTTTTGTTAAAATCAAACATTTTATTGAGGAAAAAAAGGAGTTTGTCATAAGCACTCGCATGAACCAAATTTCCTTTGAGTTAAACACGAGCTTAAGTAACATTTATTTTATGATAAACCATTTAACGACGAATGAGCGACTTACTGGCTATATGCAGGACTTAAGCAATTCCCATACAAATACGATCGATAAATACCGTCTATCTAAGGATTTTGAGAAATATTTGTACAACATTAGACAAGAAAATGATTTCATTGACTCTATATTAGTGATTACTTCCCAAAGTCAATTCAGTTCTGACCACCAATATTTGAATTTCGAGCTCAACGGGATCCAAGTGGGAAGCCGATTGGAGAAGGAACGTAACTTGGTACTTCTGGGGAAAGCCTCCGAAAGCATCATTCCGCCCTACGGGTCCGATCAAAGAAAAGGAATGACGGATGCGATAAAAGCATTGGATACGCAAATGTTTTTTGCAGCAAATATCATGGGCAGCGAAGAGGGCAATAACGGAGTTATATTGATTCTTCTAAACCCTCATTATTTGAAGGAAGCCATTCCTTACAACGAGAATATATCACTGTTTGACACCAACCACCATTTGATTTTCAGCGGGAGTGAGGATCTGCCATCTGTTGTCAATGAGCTGAAAGGCGTCACGGACCCCAAAGATGGCTTCGTATTTCATACGGAAAAAGGACTGGAGGCTCATTATACAACCATTCCTTTTAATGATTTTCAGCTGGTATATTTGGACCGGATGGACTTTTATTACGAACAGCTCATCTTTATGGCTAAGCTGACTGCCGCAACTTTTATGTTGGCCGTTTTGGTTTCCTTTGTGTCCTCCAGAGTGATCTCAAACAAAGTCCTGAGTCCTGTTTATAAGGTAATGAGGTTATTCAAGACGTACGATTTTGCCAAAAATCAAGGGAATGATTATAAGGAATTAACGACAATTGGCAAAAGCCATTTAAATCTTAGAGACCGCTTTTTGCTGTATTTTATCATCACCATATTGCTGCCTCTAATTGTGTACATAGTTGTTTTTTATTGGCAAACCTCGAAAATTGCGGTTGACGATTTGAAAAAGAGCCATTATTCGTTATTTGAGGAAACAGCTAGTCATTTAGAGCATGATATCAATCAAAAAGAAGTGCTGATGGCCCGAATTTCGTTGGATACAGCCGTTCAGGAGGATATTGCGGCTAAGGATTCGAGAACGTTGGAAAAAGAACTGCTTTATGAGAATCATGATTTGGGATTGAATCGGGATGTCATCAGTATCTATGACCGCTCCAACAGCTTAATTTTTTCTAATAAATATAAACAAATCGGGGAGCTAGACCCTGCTTTTTACAATGTAATGAAAACATCAGGCAGGATGATCAGTTATCATTTGACGAAAGACGACTTTGGTAACGCTTCCATCGTATTGGGGATGCCGATTATCTCGCTGGATAGATTTCCGGAAATTGTAGGCTATATCACGGTAGATTTGGATAGCGGATTCCTGTCCAATCTATATGGTGAATTTAAACAATACGGTAGTGAATCGTTTATTCTCGAT
Organism: Paenibacillus sp. 2RAB27; assembly: GCF_052115445.1. NCBI lineage: Bacteria > Bacillati > Bacillota > Bacilli > Caryophanales > Paenibacillaceae > Paenibacillus > Paenibacillus sp. 2RAB27. The sequence continues at coordinate 11,577 of NZ_JBFRGR010000013.1, read as the reverse complement.
CGAGAGAATAGGGTTGTCTCCCATCCTGTTACCGGGCAAATCGGAAGGATTTTGGATTTACCGATTACGAGTGGAGGCCATTTGCAGCATGAGGGATCCTACGGTGGGAAATATTTTGTTTTCGTGAAGGAAATCAGTGGTGTCCCCTGGAGGTTCATTTCCAAGTACAATGATTCGGATGTGCAGCAGCAGGTCATCGACTTGTTTTTAAGCAATTCTTATATTTTCTTTCTCATTTTTCTTCTCATGCTGCTGTTTTCATTTTATATGTCGCAGCGTATGCTGAAACCGCTCGGTAAACTGAACCAAATGTTGAATGAATTCGAATTGGGAGAAAGCCATCGTATCGCTCTGGAGAGTGTATCCGGAATTGACGAAGTGGACCTGTTGAGCAGTAATTTCAGCCAAATGGTCAGAAGAATAGATGATCTGGTTCATGAAACATTAGTTGCGGGTCAAGAACGAGTCAAACTGGAATATGAGAAGAAAGAAATTCAAATGATCGCCTTACAATCACAAATCAACCCGCATTTTCTGTACAATACTTTGGATAATCTCATTTATCTTGTCGTGACGAAGGAAGTGGAGAAGGCTGTTGAGATGATCAGCTCGCTGAGCCGGCTATTTCGTTATATTACGAATCGCGAACAGATGATTCGAATGAAAGATGAAATTAAGTATAACAAAGCCTATATAGACATCATGTCCTGTAGATACGATAATTTTCAATGTATTTGGCACATCGATGATGACGTGATGGATTGCGGTGCTTTGAAGCTGATCCTGCAGCCGCTTATTGAAAACGCCATTCATCATGGGGCACGGCAAACCAGAAAACATGTAACGATTGAAATTTCCGTTCTGCTGCAAGAGGATGCGATTTGTATTATCGTAAAGGATAATGCATTAGGTATGCAGGAAGAACAATTACAGGAGGTTCGTAAACAGCTTGCGGATCCCGGGGTGAAGAAGGCTGGCATTTACAATGTCAATGCACGGATCAAATTGAATTACGGAGAAGCTTACGGATTGAACATAGACAGCCGGTATGGAGAGGGTACAATGGTTACGATCCTCCTCCCAGCAAATCAATAAATGCAGCGGAAACATATTTAGATTGTGGTATAACATCTAAAGATCGTATCACTAATCGAAGCTGCTTTTTTTTATAATTGGAAATGTAAACGTTACCAAATTAACGTGGAAAGGAGGGGCAGCTTAACCATGGAAACCGACCTTCAGCAAGTCGAAATCGAAATTCGATCTACCCGAAAAATAAATGTAAACTGGACAAGAGCAAAGAAAATGAAAACGCTTTACCTCATGATGCTGCTTCCGATGATTTTGTTATTCATTTTTCATTATGTTCCTCTTTACGGTATTCTAGTGGCTTTCAAGAAGTTTTCACCTGGTTTGGGGATTTGGAAGAGCCCATGGAATGATTTTGCACACTTCAAAAACTTGTTTCACGATTCCCTGTTTATCCGAGCTTTGAAAAATACGTTGATTATCAGTTTGTTAAAGCTTATTGTGGCTTTTCCAGCTCCCATTGTTTTGGCTGTGCTGCTGAACGAAGTCAAGAGTGTACTGTTTAAAAAAGTGGCGCAATCCGTTTCTTATTTGCCGCATTTTATGTCTTGGGTCATCCTAGGGTCCATGGTAGGCGAGGTGCTTTCCCCTCAAAGGGGGATTATCAATTATTTCATCCATGCACTCGGGGGGACTCCGGTCAATTTTTTATCTGACACTCACTACTTTGTTCCCATGTTACTTTTAACGGATGTATGGAAAGAGATCGGTTGGGGGGCCATCATTTATCTAGCGGCTATTTCTTCGATCAATCCTGATCTTTACGAAGCGGCAGATGTAGACGGGGCTGGACGATTCAAGAAGATGTTGCATATTACAGTTCCGTCGCTTGTTCCAATGATCGTCATCTTGTTCATACTAAACCTGGGTAATATTTTGAATGCGGGTTTCGATCAGATTCTAAACCTTTACAATCCGGTCGTTTACGAGGTCGCCGACATCATCGATACGTACGTGTACCGGAAGGGCCTTGAGCAGTTTCAGTTGGACTATGCGACCGCGGTCGGTTTATTCAAAAATGTAGTGGGCGTGATCCTCATTTTGGGGGCGAATGCGATAATCCGCAAACGAAGCGAACATGGCATTTGGTAGGAAGGAGGAAACAGGGGAATGCTCAAAACACGATTGTCTATGTTTGATACATTAATTGTCTTATTTATCAGCTTATTTTCACTTGCAGTTTTATATCCGTTCTGGCAAACGTTTGTTCTTTCTTTCTCAGATGCTAATGGCGCGTCAACGCTTGGCTTCCATCTATGGCCCGAACAATGGGTGGCGGTTGCTTATCGGTTTGTGTTTAACTATCAGAATATTATTTCCGCATATCTCAATACGATCTTTCGAACTGTAATCGGCACGGCGCTCATTGTGTCCTTCACCTTGCTGGTTGCCTATCCGCTTTCTAAGAAGGATCTGCCTTACCGTAATTATTTCACAGCCTTTTTCCTCATCACCATGTTTTTCTCAGGGGGATTGATTCCAAATTACTTATTAATTAAAAGTTTAGGTCTCCTCGATAATCGTCTTGCATTAATTTTACCTGGAGTTGTGAATGTGTTTTCGATTATCATTATGCGTAATTTCTTGATGACGATTGATAAAGGACTTGAGGAGTCGGCTCTAATAGACGGAGCCGGGTATTTTAAGATATTGACCAAGATCATCATCCCGTTATCCAAACCGGTTATTGCGACTGTAGCGCTTTGGGCGGCGGTGGGGCATTGGAACGCATGGTTCGATGCCATGATTTATATCCGCGACCCTTCGAAGACAGTTCTGCAGATGGTGGTTAGGGAAATGATGGTGGCGCTGGATCTATCGCAGACACAATTCGGCGGCGGTGGAATGTCGAACGCGAATTTGCTTCTCAGCAATGTCCGCGCTGCGACGGTTATGATTTCCATAGGTCCCATTATTCTCATTTACCCGTTCGCGCAAAAATATTTCATCAAAGGAATTATGATAGGCTCACTAAAAGGTTAATTGATTCCACGTATTTACAGATGAGATAAATAGAGGGAGGCAGTTCATATGCAAATTCGTTTCAAGGTTTTATTTTCCACACTGCTAGCCGTATCCTTAGTTCTTGGGGCGGTAGGCTGCAGTCAGAAGGATTCATCCGACGATAAATCCGCAAGCCCGACTCAAGGGGACAAAGCTGGGCTTCCTGCGCCGGGGGACTACTCCAAGAAGCTGGACCTGAAGCTTTCCGGATCCTTTACAAGAGGTAAAGTCGAAGACGGGAACTGGGTGCAGAAGAAGCTCGAAGAAAAGTATAATATCAAGATCGGCAACGTGAAGGTGGATACGTTTAACAAAGACCAGGTGCAGCTGATGGTCGCATCTGGAGATTTGCCGGATACGTTTTCCTTTACGGCGCAGTCCCTATCGGCGTTGGAATTTTACGAAAACGGCCTGACGAGAACGGTCCCGAAAGAGATGCTGAAGAAATACGCGCCCCTTTATTCCAAAATGCTGGATGAGAATGTTCCGGGCTGGGATATGAATATAGCGCCTGGCAAAAAAGACGAATATTTGGCTCTCGTCGGGTATCAGGGACATACCAAAAATTTAATTTGGGCTCCAACCTTCCGGCTCGATTGGCTTGAGAAACTGGGGATCAAGCCGCCGGGCGACATTAAGCCTATTGGAACAAGCGGAGGCCTGGAACGGATATACTTCACGGATAAGGCATATACGCTGGAGCAAACGGAAGAAATCTTAAAGGCCTTCACCCAGAAGGACCCAGACGGGAACGGCAAAAACGATACGTATGGCATGCTGCCGTTCAACAACGCGTTTACTTCATGGGGAAGCACACTGCTCGGGGCATACGGGGTAGCTAGCGGCTACAACCTGGAGGAGAACGGCAAGCTGACGGGCGCTGAAATTTCCAATAAGTACAAAGAGTTCTTGAAGATGATGGCGAGATGGAACAAAGAAGGCTTGATCGATCCAGAGTGGACGACGATCGACGTGAACAAGAGCTGGGAGAAATTCAAGCTCGGCAAGACTGGTTATTATCCGGCGCAGCCTGCTTATGTCGGTATGGACGCTTGGACGAAGGGACGGGCTCCGGCAAACATTGTGGAGAAGGACCCCGCCGTTAAATTGCTCGTGACCGCGCCCGAGATCGGCCCGAACGGGCAGCAAGGGGAAGGCGCCTTCACCCCAGTCAACAGGCTTGGCGATGCTTTCTACATTTCCAAGAAAGTGACGGATGAGCAGCTGGCGCGTATTCTGCAAATTTTCGATTATATCAACTTTGACGACGATTCCCGCTGGACACTTTACGGAGATGTCGGTACCCATTCCACATGGCAGGGAACTCCGGAGAAATCGGAGATTAAAGTCAAGCCAGAGTATCCGGAGAACGAAGGGAATATGGGCTTCTGGGCATATAACTTCAGATCGTACGATGATAGACGGGCGTCCTATCAGACCTCCGAAGCGACTACGAAGTTGAAAAATGATTTTTTCGGCAAACAGGACGTGTTGAAGAAGATGGAAATCAGACCTTTCAAATGGGATTTGATGAACCAAACGAAATATGCCGATTTGAACAAACAATATAAAGGCCAATTGGATACGATCGTGAATGAATTCCGTTTAAAGGCCATTGCTGGGCAAATCGATATCGATAAGGAATGGGACAGATATGTTCAGAATTATTTGAATAGCGGTGGGAAAGAAATTTTGGCCGAGCTTGACAAAGCGCCTAAAGTAACCGATTTGTTAAGTAAAAAATAAAAACGGAGTGTGAATCTCATGAAAAAAAGCGAAGTCATTCCGTTGTTTTACCCKGGTTTGGCTGGATCGGCGACATACCGAATCCCATCCATGATTACGACTGTAAAAGGAACGATTATCGCCGGTATCGATGCTAGAATAAGCGACATGAGGGATAATCCCAATAAGATTAATACCGTAATTCGTCGTAGTACTGATAACGGAGAAACATGGGGCGATGTCCAGGAGCTTGTTTCCTATCCGGGTGAAGGACTGGACGGGGCAGCGGCGATCGATACCACCCTGCTTCAGGACGAAGAAACGGGAACGATTTGGATGCTGTTTTCACATACTCCCGGCGGCATCGGCTTATGGGCATCCGAAGAAGGCACAGGGTTCGATGAGCATGCAAACAGGCTTCTGTTTGACACCTTTGAGAACGTTTATAGCCTGCTTCCGAATGGTCATGTTGCCAACAGTCAAGGAAATTTAACCCCATACACGGTTGATGAAGAGGGAAACGTCTATGTAGACGGAGTAAGAAAAGGCAATATCTTCTTGAAAAAAGGCGCAGATCCTGAAGAAACCTTGTTGGAAGCAAGGACGTCCTTCTTGCAAATCATCAAAAGTGATGATGATGGGTTGACATGGTCCAGGCCAATCGAATTAAATCCCGAGGTTAAAGAAGCCTGGATGAAATTTATCGGGTCGTGCCCCGGAAGAGGAATTCAGCTCAAGTGTGGCGATTACCAGGGAAGGCTTGTATTCCCGATTTACTTTGCGAATCCCAATGGAAAAATGTCATGTGCCGTCATTTTCAGCGATGATCATGGGAAAAGCTGGCGTAGGGGCGCCTCTCCTAATGAAGGAAGACGTTTCAACGGACAAATGCTTTCAGCCGAGACGTTAAGTACGGAAGGTGCGGATTTGACTGAATCGCAGTTGATTGAGCTTCCGAATGGTGATCTGCGAGTTTATTTGAGAAACCACGCCGGTTTGCAGCGGACCGCAGTGTCAGTGAGCAAGGATGGTGGAGAGACCTGGGATGAGCCGGTGTATGATCAGAATTTGTTAGACCCGACATGCCAATCCAGCGTGATAACATACCCGGATTTGGGAGACGGGAAAACAAGGGTTTTGTTTGCAAACCCTGCGGATCCCCGCAAGCGGACAAACGGGACAGTCCGACTGAGTGAGGATGGGGGAAGCACCTGGAAGTATGCCAAGCAGATCGATGAATATACTTTCTCCTATTGTTGTTTGACGGTGTTGGATAATGGGGACATTGCGCTATTATATGAAAGCGATTTTGATTTTTCAGAAAATAAATTGATAACGGTTAAATTTACAAAGTTCACATTGGATTGGATCTCATCATCTTGACAAGAACCAGACTTGAACGTCCATTTGTTGAGAATGATCGTATCAGGAGAAATTGGCGGGGACCAGACGGTCCTCGCATTTTCTTAACATTTGCCGTTCAATAGGGAGGCGCATTCTTTTGTTTAATGAAAAATTTGTTGTCAGCAGGGATGATTCGATTTATGAAGCCTGGCCCGCGCTTACCTTAACGGAGAAAGGGAAATTAATTTGTGTATTTACGGAATGTACGAGACATACGGATCGAACCTATACCCGAATTGTATATAAAGAAAGCCTCGACCGTGGTCGAACATGGGGAGAAAAAATAGCTTTGACCGAGGGCACTGCAGGACTTGATTACTTTTATGATTGCTGCAGCATAGCCCGGCTGAACGACAATCGGTTGGTGATTGTCACCAACAGGGTGCTCCGAAACGATGATTATAAACAAGGTTATTTCCACGAATCCGTCAGTGAATTGTATATAGGTATCTCTGAAGGTGAAAAATGGGAAGGTCCGATTCCAACTCCGATAAGAGGGATTGTACCGGACACCCTGTGCGAGCTGCCATCCGGCAGATGGCTATTGTCGGCCCATTGGAAAAGTAAAAAGCATGGGTATTTGGAGCAAATGCTTTGGTATTCGGATAATCAAGGAAAAGATTGGAGCGGACCGATAACGGTCGCGAGTATGGAAGGCTTGCATTTATGCGAGGCATCCATACTCGCCCTGCCCGATCATACGCTCGTCGCCTTTTTACGGGAGAATTCGAACGATGGCAAGGATGGGTATAAAGCGATATCCAGGGATCATGGGGAAACATGGGAGGGGCCTTATCGCATGCCGCTTCCGGGTTGTCATCGTCCTGTGGCGCGAATGCTCAAGAGCGGCAAGGTCATGATGACGCACAGATTTTATCAAGGCGGCCCTGTCGGATACGGAAGCAACCAAAATTTATTCGCCGCCTGGATGGATATGGATACCGTATTGGAAACCGAATATATAAAACAATGGATCCGGGTACTGCCGATCGATTACGATCGCTCTCTATTAGCGGATAATGGTTATTCAGGCTGGGCCCAATTTGACGACGGCGAAATTTATATTGTTCAATATATTGCAGATGATTCCCCTAATTGCCAAATTCGCGGCTATAGTTTGCGAGAAGAAGCTTTTATGCTGAATCCTTATTGTGAGAGTAGTCGAGGAAGCTCGATGACATGGATCTGATGGCTCTCTCAACAAATGCAAACATTCCGCCTGCGAATACGGACGTTAGTAGAATAAAGGCATATACCCAAACCACCAGCGTTCCGGCAACGTTCGTGTTTACGGGCGATGACATTACACATGCCCCAGGGAAGGCCCGACTGTACAGAAATTATATGCAGCACTTCGAGGAAAAAAATACACTGGGAAATGACAGGAGGTGCGCCGGCACTTCAGAAGCAATAAGATGGCAAAACTTTGTTTTTAACACAGGAATGAAAGGAATAACAGCTGCAGAGTTGTTGGTTGATTTCAACAGGCTCGTAACCGGTCTGAAGCCGGAGACGGTATTTGTCATGCTGGGTATGGCAAACGCGGTAAAAAGAACGTCGATTGACGATTTCAAAATAGATATGAAAGCTCTAGCCGTTGAAATTCGAAAGATCGGAGCAGTGCCAGTATTTGAAACTGTTATTTATCCGACCGATTCGGATTTTATGACGAAGATACCTGCGGCTTGCTAAAGAGCTGATGACATTGTTTGGCGTTGGCGATAGCGTGGATACCTGGAACATACATAGCTTCAAGGACACTCAGGAACCTGCAATTAAACCAGCCTATTCTTACTTGGAAAGGCCTGCCGGGGCTGACATTCCGGCTGAATTTGCAATGCTATTACGAGCTTTTGGAATGAATGAAGCATCAACAGGTTTGTTCCGATCGACGAGTATGCATCGCATCTTCGAACGGCTGTAGACAAGAATATATGTTTGACCTGTTTGGAGAGCGAAAACATACCGCTTAAAGTTGTGCAGGATTTTGACAGAATGGATCAGGATAATCCCACAGTCCCTCCACAATTTACATGCGAAAGCTGTGAAGGAGCGATGTATCCAGAGCATTACCAAGGTATTCGTGGAAATGAGTACAAAATTACCGATGTACGAGCAACCTAAAGGACCGTCAGGATGAACTTCCCTGACGGTTTTTCTTATATCTCCTTTCCACCTGGGCGTACTTATTCGGTGGCACAAGCTGCAAAGACTCGTGCCATTGGCATAAGTCCGCGCTGTGATGAAAGGATTATTTTATGAAAAACATTCAGCAAGCAATGGCTGGTTATGAAGAGGGATGTAACACGATCAGAAAGGTTCCTGAAAATTACTGCTTAATTGCCTTTAGGGAAGACGATGGTCCGATTTTTGATGTAGATGCTGCTACGATTCCGCACAGAGATAGGATAGTGGGCGTGTTTGAGAAATGGCTGAAGTCGGATGGCCAATCCAAGGATATACTTTCTGCTAAAGTTTCTCAGGAGCTCGCGAAATATTACAGACTAATCGATTCTTTTGCTTGTAAGTTTATGGCAGATCATTGCAATGATTTTCCTTTAACAGACAATACGTTAGAGGAGGCATTCAATCATTGTGTTCTTCCAGTTCATTCGAGTTTTATACGAACCACCTAGAGAGCAGAAATGACACTTGTAAAGATTTATTTGTCACCGAAACCAGTCAGGTTCGTCGGTTGTCAATTCCAGCGATTCGTTGGTCTTTGAAAAAGCTTGCTAAACGTAGTGATATTACTGCGAATGTATATCCACACCGATTCCGCCATACTTACGCTTGCCAATTGTTAGATAACGGTGCACCGTTAGAATTTATTCAGGGGATGCTCGGACATGAGAAAACATCTACAACTCAGATTTACGCCCAACTGCGCGGTGAGCGTAGGAGAGGATTATATCGTCGTTATTTTTAAGTTTAATCAATGTATCGCCTTTGCTCCAGAGGCAAAGAGGGCTACGATTAGCTCATTTCTATAATGATTGGCTACTGTTATATGTTATTTAATTATTACATTGAATTAAACGAGCGAACCATGAGTCTCCGACCCTCACGAAATATAAAGTGGTGATCGAAAAGCAGATGTTCACTAATTTCACTTAAAAGTCTGTAATCCATCTTATCCCAGCCTGAGCTAACTTTCATATCAGCTCAAAATACTGGACTTATCGTTCCGAAAAAGTATATACTGTACCTACGGAAACGGAGGGAGAACCATGGGACGCTACAAAGAGTTTGATAAAGAAGCGGTGCTTCATAAAGCGATGCTCGTTTTTTGGAAGAAGGGCTACGAAGCGGCAAGCATTCCCGATTTGCTGGAAGCTATGGATCTTAGCAGATCAAGTCTGTACGAAACGTTCGGGGACAAACAAACGCTTTATATCGAGGCGATCAACTGGTACAAGAAGTGGAAGCAAGCCAAACGGGACATCCTCGTCAATGCGACATCCGCAAAATCGGGAATCCGGCAGTACTTCGAGATACACATCAATTCCGCCTTGGACGGCGAGTCGCCGAAGGGCTGTCTCATTACTAATGCAGCAGTCGGCATGGATTCGCCAGATGAGCAACTGAATGCGTTGATCAGGGAGCGGTTTGACGAGTTGGAGAAATCCTTCTACGAGCTGCTGCGCAAAGGTCAGGAGACGGGAGAAATCATGCCTGAGAAAGATATCAAGACTTTATCTTATCTGCTTTCAAACCTGAATCATAGTATAAATATCGTTGCGAAGGTGCAGGGTGACCGCAGCAAGATGCAGCAGATGATAGACATGGTGATGGAAGTGCTATAAAACATTTTTTTTACATATTCCGGAATGATTGTTCCAGAAAATTTCTGGTGAGAAAAGGGGACTTTCTATGCATTCAGCTTCCATTCCAACGGAAAAATCGGTTTCGCCATCGCTGATTTTTATCCTGGCAGCCGCTTGCGGTATCATAGCGGCAAATCTTTATTATGCTCAACCATTGATAGGCTCGATCGGTTCGACCATCGGGCTCTCCTCCGGGGCTGCCGCACTCATCGTTACGTTGACTCAAGTCGGCTACGGGATCGGCTTGTTATTTATCGTACCGTTGGGAGACATACTGGAAAATCGTAAGTTGATCCTTTCATCATTGCTCCTTACAGCAGCCGTTTTGACAATTGCCGCTGTAATCAAAAGCGCCATCCTATTCCTCACCGCTTCACTCGTGATCGGAGTAGGTTCCGTAGCAGCACAAATCCTTGTACCGTATGCGGCTCATCTTTCGCCTGAAGCCGTGCGCGGTCGCAATGTGGGCAACGTCATGAGCGGGCTACTTCTGGGGATTATGCTCGCGCGACCCATTTCAAGTTTGGTGGCGGAGTATATGGGCTGGCGGTCCATATATTTCATCTCCGCAGCATTGATTTTCGCGCTGGCTCTTGTATTGGCAAAGGCACTACCCTCAAGGAAGCCTTCGACCGCTACAGCTTACCCGGCGCTTCTGCACTCCATGCTGCATTTGCTGAAGGCGACACCGGCATTGCGCCGGAGGGCAATTTATCATGCTTGTGTATTCGGAACGTTCAGTTTGTTTTGGACTACAGTTCCGTTGGTATTGATAAGTCCGCCGTTCCATTTCACTCAGAAGGAGGTCGCTCTGTTCGCATTAGCCGGGGTAATGGGGGCAATTGTGGCGCCAGCGGCGGGCCGTATGGCAGACCGTGGATGGGTTCGCCCAGCTACGGGATGGGCGTTGGCCATCGTCATCTTTTCCGGGCTGCTTCCCTTGCTGGTTCCATCAAGTTCTGCACTCGCGGTCCCCATCCTCGTAGTTGCGGCGATTTTACTTGACATGGGGGTTTCCGCCAACATGGTTCTCGGGCAGCGAGTGATTTTCTCTTTAGGAGCGGAATTTCGCAGTAGGCTTAACGGTTTGTATATGGCCATTTTCTTTTTAGGGGGCGCTATCGGCTCAGCGGCAGGGGGATTGGCTTACGCAACGGGGGGCTGGGAGGCGGCACTGCTGATCGGAATCGCCTTACCGGCCATGGCCATGGCGTATTATGCAACGGAGTTTTCGAGATTAAGGAAGGAGAATCTCATTGATTGAGGAGCACAGTTGCGTAATCCACACGTTCTAAGCTAACTGGAACTATAGCTCTATGATGACACGACGGCAGCCGGCCAGCGATCGGCTGCTGTTTTTTCAACTAACTGGCAGGTTTGTTTAATTGATTTTTCATTTCAGATGCAATAATGTTACCAAATGAGGTAACCATTATGAAGGTGAGGTTGTCGGTTATCAAGAAAATAATACTAGTTTTAAAGGATGTACCTTCTTATTTACTAGGTACATCTATAGTTACTGAAAGAC
>NZ_JBFRGR010000012.1:0-187296 GCF_052115445.1 Paenibacillus sp. 2RAB27 | reverse complement strand
GTCTAATTGAGGGTCATTCGGTTTAGAGCGAAGCATGAGGTTCACCACTTTCAAGAGTATACTTATATTATACCAAATTAACGCGGTAATGTGATGAACTAAAAAGAAAATAATAAAGACTGTCGAGACTTTCTCGACAGTCTGAAAAAGTACATTTATTTTGGCTTAATTTGATGATATGGCGACTTTGGGTGGAAATTAGCTACAGGGAATCCAGTTATTCTCGTTTTCAGGTGATAATCAGCAGAATTAGCTTCATAAAATCCAGTTAAATTTGTTGAAGTGCGTGCTAGTTTGACTTGGGACCGTAGATGTAGCTAGTTGGCGGTTGAAGTAAAGTGAGAAGGGTAGTTGCAGTAGCTAATATTAGCAATTACAGCAAGCGAAAGCGAGCTAGTGAGGTTAGTGCTATTGCTATTGCTAGTGATAGTGTGAGCGTGAGTGCGTCCTGTTGGACGGCTCGCGCTTTTTTGCGTGTAGCGGCATTGTGGAGGCCGGGGAGGCGAGAATTAGTCTCGGAACTCCCCCAGATTTAGCAGGCACTGAAGGCTGCTCTACGCCTGCATCGGTTTCTCACAAGCTTCCACTGGCAGGCCAGAATCAACGAGGCCTGTATCGATGGCGCGCCATAAGTAGAGCGAGCCGAAGCTGCGATAAGGCGCCCAGCCTTCAGCGGCGACGCCTAAGTAGTTTTTATCCGGGCGCTCGGGAAGCGCATGCAGCCAGCGGGCTGCACGCTGCAGACCGGCATCGCCGAGCGAAAGAATGTCGGGTCGGCCTAAGGTGAAGAGGAGGAACATTTCAGCGGTCCAGACGCCGATCCCTTTGACACTAGTCAGCTGTTTCAGAAGTTCTGTGGTATCTACATCCTGCAGCTGATCGAACATGACTTCACCGCTCAGTACCTTGGTGCTAAGGTCGTGGATGTAGCGGATTTTGGGATACGAGACACCGCATTGACGGATGGCTTCTTCCTCAGTGGCTAAAACGTTTTCTGGCGTGATCGTGGGAATAATCGCTTTAACTCTCGTTTGGATCGTTAATGCGGCTTTGGCTGAGAGTTGCTGGGAAATAATCGACATGACGAGAGACTCATAGGGACGAAAGCTGGGTGTAAGTGTGAGCTCACCGATGAGTTCGATTAGACGGGCTAGTTTCGGGTCAGCTTGAGATAGGGCGATGATGGCAGGGTGCTGGTTATGAAGTTTAATGGTTGTAGTAGGCACAGTAGGCTGGTGCATTACAGTTCCTCCTTTGAAAAATCATGTCCAAAACGGCGCATTCTTGCTACACACTCTCTCAAGAAGAGAACTGGGTGACTTATCCAAAATGACTCTCTTTGAGTATAATGGAAGAAAGAATGAAAGCCAAAGGGGCCGGAGCTGGAATGACAGATGAGAAACGCATAGCGTCGAGAAGGAACGTGGGGATATTTGCGCACGTTGATGCGGGGAAGACGACAACTACGGAGCATTTGCTATATCTAAGTGGGCGTATTCGCGCGCTAGGCAGTGTAGATAATGGGACGGCGCAGACGGATTCTATGGAGGTTGAGCGTGAGCGGGGGATTTCGGTTCGCAGCGCAACGACGAGTCTAGTCTGGCAAAATACATGGATCAATCTGGTAGATACGCCAGGTCACGTCGATTTCTTGTCGGAGGTAGAGCGCTCCTTGCGTGTGATGGACGGAGCGATTCTGATTATTTCCGCTGTGGAGGGCGTACAGTCGCAGACGGAAATGATCTGGCATGCCCTGCAATCGCTTAAAATCCCAACGCTGCTATATATGAATAAATTGGATCGTGTCGGTGCTGACCCCGAACGTGTTCTGCTGGAGATTCATAAGCAGCTCACGGGGATGGCGGTGCCGATCTATGCGCCGCTGGGCCTTGAAGACACGTTCTGCGGAGCGCGGAACGTGCTGGACGACGCGCCGCCTGCAGCCGGCGCGCTCCCTGGATTCGACCTCGCAGCCGCGGTCGAAAAGCTCTCCGAGCTCGATGAGACGCTGCTCACGAGCTACATAGAAGGTGCGCCCATAGCGGCGCACGACGTGAAGGCTGCCCTGCAGCGATACGCGCGGCAGGGGGAGGCTTACCCTTTGCTGGTCGGAGCCTCCAGCAAAGCTATCGGCATCGAGGAGCTGCTCGCAGCGATCCTCGATTACTTGCCTGAGCCGCGCGGCGATGCGGAGCAGCCGCTTTCGGCTGTGGTCTTCAAGGTCGAGCGCGACAAGACCATGGGACGCATGGCGTACGTCCGCCTCTACGAGGGGACGATCCGTAACCGGGACACCGTCGTCAATGCCACACAAGGCGTGGAGGAGAAGGTGACCCAGATTCGCCGCATCGACGGCCGCAAAGCCGAAGATCTCGGCGTGGTCGCGGCGGGCGACATCGCGGCCGTCTGCGGCCTGACGCAGGTGCGGATCGGCGATGTGCTGGGCCGGCCGGACAGCGTGCCGCCTGCGCCGCGCATGGCGGTGCCGCTGTTGACCGTGCAGGTTCACGCCGAGAGCGATGCACAGTATCCGGCGCTCGTCGCCGCCCTGCAGGAGCTCACGGACGAAGATCCGCTGCTCGATCTGCAGTGGCTGCAGGACGAGCGCGAGCTGCACGTCAAGGTCATGGGTGCGATCCAGCTCGAGATTCTGACGAGTCTCTTAAGCTCGCGCTTCGGACTTGCGGTAAGGTTCGATCAACCTTCCGTTATCTACAAAGAAACGCCTTCGCAAGTCGGCGAAGGCTTCATTGCTTATACGATGCCCAAGCCTTGCTGGGCAATCTTACGGTTTCGCATCGAGCCTGGTACGCCGGGCAGCGGGCTCGTGTATGAGTCACAGGTACGCGGCGAGCAGCTGCTCGTGCAGTACCAAAATGAAGTAGCGCGCCGCGTGCCGGAGGCGCTGCAGCAGGGTCTGCTCGGTTGGGAAGTCACCGATGTGAAGGTGACGCTTGTGGAGGGTGAGCACCACGTGTGGCACACGCATCCGCTCGATTTTGCTGTTGCGACGCCAATGGGCATCATGCAAGGCCTCGCGCAGACAGGCACGACGCTGCTGGAGCCGATGCTCCAGGTACGCATTACCGTGCCGGAAGAGTTCGGCGGCAAGGTGCTGAGCGACCTTGTGCAGATGCGGGCGAGCTTTGATGCGCCTAGCATAGCGGGTGGTCGTTTCGTCCTAGAAGGGCGACTTCCAGTGGCAACTTCACTAGAATATCCTGTGAAGCTTAGCGCCATGTCGGGTGGGCGCGGCGTGATTACGTCCTCTTTTGCAGGCTATCAGCCAAGTCCTCCTGATGTTCATGCAGAGCGCAAACGGCGCGGCGTTAATCCGCTCGATCAATCGAAGTATATTTTGGCCGTACGAAAGGCCTTATCCAATTAAGCTCGGGTACAACCATCAACCATTGACAGGGCATCCCTCCTTTGAGTAAAATACAGGTAAGTTAATAACATGTGACGGAGAACAGGAGACTCACTTGGATTGCCCTTTGAATAAGAGAAGGCAAATCTTGGTGAGTCTTTTTGTCATGGCGATCATGTTCAGAAGTTCAGAAAATCGAGGTGAAGCGCATGTCGCTGCAGGATCAGTGTATTTTACCAGCCATCCGTAAGATGAAGGATTTAGAGAAGCTCATGAAGTCGTCGTACACGTATATCGTGCTGCTCGACAGTCATATTGGCCAGCTCAAAAGCATTGTGGACCTGGGCCGAGCCCATGGGAAGAAGATGCTGCTTCATGCGGATTTGATCGAGGGGCTGAAAAACGACGAGTTCGCGGCTGAGTTTCTGTGTCAAAGCATTCGCCCTGCGGGGATCATTTCGACGCGCGGCAATGTGATTACGAAGACAAGGCAGAACGGCTTGCTTGCGATTCAACGGCTTTTTCTGCTGGATAGCTCGGCGCTGGACAAAAGCTACACCCTGCTCGAACGCACACAGCCGGATTACATCGAGGTTATGCCAGGTGTCATCCCGCACATTATCAAAGAGGTGAAGGAGCGTTCAGGCATTCCGATTTTTGCAGGCGGGCTGATCCGTTCCATTGATGATGTGGAGCAGGCGCTTGCGGCAGGAGCGACGGCGGTGACGACCTCGAACCATGAGCTTTGGCAGCACTACGATGGCGTGATAAGGAGGCATAACTAGCATGACAACAGCGGGATCCAAGCCCTCATATATGCTTTCCCTCGATCAAGGGACAACAAGCTCTAGAGCGATTTTATTTGATCAAAAAGGAAGTATCGTGCATACCTCTCAGCAGGAGTTTAAGCAGTTTTTTCCCAAACCAGGCTGGGTAGAGCATGATGCGAACGAAATTTGGCTGTCGATTCAAAGTGTGATTGCAACGCTTCTTTCTGAGACGGGGGTGCAGCCAACGGAGATTGCGGGTATTGGCATCACGAACCAGCGGGAGACGGCGGTTGTGTGGGATAAGCATACGGGGATGCCCGTGTACCATGCGATTGTTTGGCAGTCGCGGCAGACCGCAGACATCTGTGAGGAATTGAAAGCTGCGGGTCTTAACGACCTGTTTCGGGAACGGACGGGACTACTTATTGATGCGTATTTTTCGGCGACCAAAATCAAGTGGATCCTCGATCACGTCGAGGGAGCTAGAGCAAGGGCCGAGCAGGGAGATTTGCTTTTCGGCACGATGGACACGTGGATCATTTGGAAGCTGACGGGCGGCAAGGCCCATGTCACGGATTACTCAAACGCCTCACGGACGCTCATCTACAATATTCACGAGCTGAAGTGGGACGAGGAGCTGATGGGACATTTGGACATTCCCGCAGTGATGTTGCCTGAGGTTCGTTCTTCGTCCGAGGTGTATGGGCATACGCAGGAAAGTCTGTTTTTTGGTGCGGCGATTCCAATCGCGGGCGCGGCTGGGGATCAACAGGCGGCACTGTTCGGTCAAGCATGTTTCGAGAAAGGGATGGCCAAAAACACCTACGGCACTGGCTGCTTCATGCTGATGAATACAGGGAATCATGCGATTCCGTCGCGCAGCGGCCTTTTGACTACCATAGCATGGGGCTTGAACGGGAAGGTTGAGTATGCGCTGGAGGGAAGTATTTTCGTGGCGGGCTCTGCGATCCAATGGTTGCGAGACGGGCTGCGCATGATCAAATCCGCGAAGGATTCCGAAGAGTACGCCAAACGTGTCGTTTCAACCGATGGTGTGTATGTGGTTCCAGCTTTTGTTGGGCTGGGAACGCCGTATTGGGACAGCGATGTGCGGGGCGCGGTGTTTGGGCTGACGCGGGGGACGTCGAAGGAACATTTTATCCGAGCAACGTTGGAATCACTTGCGTACCAGACGAAAGACGTGCTGCAAGCGATGGAAGATGATTCAGGCATTGAGCTTACGAAGCTTCGGGTCGACGGCGGTGTGGTGAAAAACGACTTCCTCATGCAGTTCCAAAGCGACATGCTGGGTGTCACCGTTGAGCGTCCGGTTATTAATGAAACGACGGCGCTGGGGGCGGCCTATTTGGCTGGTCTCGCGGTTGGTTTCTGGCAAGATCAGGCGGAAATTGCAGCGCAGTGGCAGGTGGATCGGGCTTTTGAGCAGGAAATGGACACAGAACTTCAAGAAAAGTTATACAGCGGATGGAAAAAGGCGGTAAATGCCGCAATTGCTTTTAAATAAATGCATAGAGTGATATACTACAACTAACAAGTTCATATTCGGTTGGAGACTAGGAGAAACCACAGCGGACCTTAACGTGCAAACGTGATAGGTATGTTGTGGTTTTTTCATATTCATAAAAAGGGAGAGATTGGGATGACAACAGGGCAAATGGAAGCTGGACAACATAAACGGATGAATCCAAGTAGACAATTTAGCGGGTTAAAAAGAAAAGAGACGCTTGAAGCGATGGCGCAGCAACAATTCGATGTGATTGTGATCGGCGGTGGGATAACCGGTGCGGGTATCGCGCTGGATGCGCAGAGTCGCGGGCTACGGACGGCGTTGATTGAGATGCAGGATTTTGCTTCGGGGACGTCGAGTCGTTCCACAAAGTTGGTGCATGGCGGTCTGCGGTATTTGAAGCAGCTGGATGTGAAGGTTGTAGCCGAAGTAGGCAAGGAACGGGCGATTGTGTATGAAAATGGCCCTCATGTAACGACGCCGGAGTGGATGCTGTTGCCCTTTTATAAAGGCGGGACATTCGGCAAGCTGTCTACGTCGCTCGGCTTAAGAGTGTACGATTTCTTGGCGGGAGTTAAGCGCTCGGAACGACGCAAAATGTTCAGCCCTGACGTGACTTTGCAGCACGAGCCTTTGTTGAAGAAGAAAGATCTCAGAGGCGGCGGCTACTACGTGGAGTATCGTACGGATGATGCGCGGCTGACCATAGAAGTTATGAAAAAAGCGGTGGAGCTCGGCGCTATGGCGGTGAATTATGCCAAGGTTGAGGAACTGATCGTGAAGGATGGCACGTTGGTTGGGGTGCGGGTTGTGGACCAGTTGGCTGGAACAGAAGGAACAGATGGGAGTGACGGGAAAGAACAAACAGCCTCCTATTCGCTGTATGCGAGTAAAATCGTGAATGCGGCTGGGCCGTGGGTAGACACTCTTCGTGAAATGGATCGCTCGAAGCAGGGTAAAACGTTGCATTTGACCAAAGGGGTGCATTTGGTTTTTGATCAGAGCCGTTTTCCGCTGGGCCAGGCGATTTACTTCGATACGCCGGACGGGCGGATGGTGTTTGCGATCCCGCGCGATGGCAAAACCTATGTCGGCACGACCGACACGAACTACAAAGGGGATATTGCGAATCCCCGTATTACTATGGCTGATCGCGCCTACGTGCTGCGTGCCGCGAACGAGATGTTTCCGTCCCTCGGGTTGACGGAGGCTGACGTCGAATCGAGCTGGACCGGGCTGCGCCCACTGATCCATCAGGAGGGCAAAGACCCTTCCGAGATTTCGCGTCGCGACGAAATCTTCATTTCGGGCTCCGGCCTCATTTCGATGGCCGGGGGCAAGCTGACCGGCTACCGCAAAATGGCGGAGTCGGTCGTGAACCAGATCGCCGCCATGCTGGTGGCGGAGGGCAAGGTCTCGGCGGCGCTCCCGCCGAGCTGTACGATGACGCTGCCGATATCCGGCGGCGATGTGGGCGGCTCCGCGCAGCTGGCGCCTTTCTTGCGCAGCAAGGTCAGCCAAGGCCTGCGGCTGGGGCTGACCGAGCCTGAGGCGATGCTGCTCGCGCAGCGATACGGGTCCAACGTGGACACCGTATTCGCGCTGCTGGAGCAGCACAGGGGTGAAGCGGTGCGGCGGGGCATGCCTGCCGCGGTGCTCGCCGCGCTCGTGTACGCAATTGAGTACGAGATGGTCGTGAAGCCGGCGGATTTCTTCATCCGCCGCACGGGCGCCCTCTTCTTCGACATCGCGTGGGCAAGGCAGTGGAAGGCTGCAGCGACGGCCTTCCTAGCGGAGCGCTTCGGCTGGAGCGAAGCGCAGACAGCGGATTACACCGCCGAGCTGGAGCAGTTGCTCCATGAGGCGGTGCATCCGCTGGAGGCTTAAGCCTGGCATTCAAACCGCAATGATCCGATCACTTTTACAGTAATACGTAGTTTGTGAGATGTCAATTATTTGCTTTGCGGTAAAAAAACCTCTCCTGCATCGGCAGAAGAGGTTTTACGTCAATTCGCTCTTGGTTTATACTTACCGGTGTGTTTCACTTTAACATTGACCTCTATTTTATCGAGGGAATTGGCATCCAAATTGAAATCGTCATCCTTATTCAGTTCATGCCATTTTTTCGGGTAGTTTCTGTAAAGCCGTTCGCCCAACTGCAGCACATCTATTTTCTTGCTTAGCCCTATGGCATAACTTCTTCTGAGCTGATCTTCAATCACTTGCTCCGCTAGCTTCTCCATGTCCTTCGTAGAGATGTCCTCAACTAATTCGTCCACATAGGCATTCATTTTCACTTTAATATTGTAGTAGACCTTACCATCTCTAATCACAGGCAGAATATGCGATTTCGGTTTGACCATGATAATTGCCGCGACTGGCATGTTCGTGTCAGGAATATTAATCGGAGATCGCGACAGTTTCTCTTGGAGCCACCGAAATCCTAGAAGATCATGTTCGGACATCCATCCCAAGTATTTGCCATTTCGGAAATAACAAGCCCCATCAATTCTAAACATCGATTTTGCTTGTTTGTCCTCGGTCCAATTGTTTTTGTCAAGGGAAATCGAAGGAAGCATGGCTGTTTGTCCAGCTTCATTTACCTGCGAAATAAACTTAAAGCCGTAGAGCGGGGTAATATACGAGCGCTGAGAATAGATTTGCGAAGGACTATCCAATAAGGATTCGATTGGTGATACATTCAGAATCGATTTCTGTGAAAAAATATCCCGCAACGGCTTTTTTGTCCCATACAACAAAACGTTATACCGGATTTCACGAAAGCGGTTCATCATATCGTAAGCCTCTTTGACTCTTTGACCACTATTTACAAATCTTTCACTGCAAACAATCGATTTCACATGCCCCCAGGACACTCTTAACTGGGAAGTTGCGTAAATGGCATTAAACGATTCGGTAATCGTAGATCCTTCTCCCTTCCCAATCCATGCGGGGATATTTTCCCCTAACTTTGTTCCCTCGCTTTTGGCCAAATTTACAAAATTGAGTACCTGTACATAGGTAACATATTTTCCATCTTCGTAATCCAGTCCGATAGCCGTTACATAGGCCATATTCTGGATATCTTTGGAGTTCCAACACCCTGTTTGCACAAATAGGCAAGTTGTGATGATAAGAAGGAGACCGAGTGCTCTCATTCGGTGTCTTTCCCTTGATGATCTGGATCAATTGTACGCAGAATTTGCGGACGATTTCTCATTTCACTCCATGGGAACCTTAGAAAGCTCCTAAATACGTCTTTATAAATGAGAGGAGACAACGGAGAAAAGAAAGGAATGCCGAATGATTTGAGCCGGGACATGTGGAACACCAACAAAATCAAGCCCAAGATAAGTCCGTACATCCCAACGACCGCTGAAAGCAGGAAAATTAACACTCTGGCCACACTGACACCTGTGCTCAAGGATTGATTGACAAGCGTAGCTCCCGTGATTGCGGTAATGGCCCCAACAACGACAACTGAAGGCGAAACCAAGCCCGCGCGTATAGAGGCATCACCAATGACCAGTCCACCGATGACCGTTAAGGTTTGTCCGATTGAGCTGGGCAATCGCACACCAGCTTCTTTAAAAACCTCAAGGAAAAACAGTAAGGATAGCATTTCCATTTGAGCGGATAAGGGTACACCGCTTCGTGCTACCGATATCGTCGCCATGAGATGCAATGGAACTTGATCTTGGTGAAATGCAACTAGGGATACCCATAAGCCGGGCAAAAGGATAGAAATCCAAAAGCTTAATAAACGGATTATACGTGCGAAGGAAACGTATTGATAGCTGAAATGAATATCCTCAGGTGATTTCATCATCAATGAAAAGGACCCTGGAGCAATTAAAATCAGCGGGTTGCCATCGACAATAAGTATTAATCTCCCCGACAGTAAGCAGTTAACCGCATAATCGGGCCTACCCGTGAAGTCAGTCAAAGGAAATAACGCAAATTTCGAATCAGTAAGCGCTTCTTCCACTTGAGAGATGCTATAAATGCCGTCGACATTAATTTTATTCAAGCGAGATCGAACTTCTACCAGAATATCAGGAGCCAGAATGTCCTGAAAATACATGAATCCGATTTTCGTCCTCGTTCTTCTGCCGAGAGTGAGCGTTTCGCAGCATAAGGAACTACTTCGTATCCGTTTGCGAATCAAAGCAATGTTTGTCGCCAAATCTTCTACGAATCCATCTTTCGGTCCTTTGATCGATATCTCGGTGCTTGATTCCTCAGGTGTGCGCTGCGGGCGATTGCAAATGTTAAGCTTGTACATCGCGTCCGATGCCAAGAAAATGAGAAGAAGATCCCCTTGGAAGACGGCATCCGTTAATTCTTGTTCCGTTGCTTCTCCCTCAAAGGAAATGAGCGGTAATGCGCCAAGCGCATAGCCGTTCTGCAAATATTCGAAACCATTTTCTTGGTAAACGGTGTTCAACGCGGGCAGGACGACTTTCCCTATTTGAGGGGTATCGCATAAACCCTCTGCATAGATCATCATAATTGCGGACGACGGATCATCCTCGGCAAAAAAGTAAACCTGAATTTGCACATCAGAGCAATTTGCGAATAATTGCCGCAGCATGTGCTCTTTCGTTACGTTGTCCGATAGAGCTTCGCTACCGTTCATGTTGTTCTCTCCTTAGCGGGTTTGGCCCTCCACGCAATAAAGGCCAAAACAATGGTTATGATCATGGTGAAAATCAATGATATGGGAAAATATATTTTATACATCAACAAATAAAACGAAGTTTGGTTTGTAATAATGATAGAAAATACGAGAAAGCTGAGCGTTATTATCAAAATGAACCAACCTCGCGTTTTTGCCTTTTTAAACGAAATGATATCCGCCAATAAAAACTGAGCAAGACTGATTCGTACTGTTGCTCCAGCCAACCATTGAAACACCGACAAGAAATCGACGTGCTCGATATAATTGCCGATTCGAACAAGACGCCATTGCTCATAAGGAGAAACCATCTGCTTGGCGGCTTCTTTAGGACCGAATTCCGTGATCGCTCCTACAAGAGGGCCTAATGTTATGTATACCAAAATCGTACCGAGCAGCATCATTTGCCAAAACTGCATTTTCGATTTCAGACGATGCTGAAGCATTAGCATCAGCATGATCTCCACTAAAGCTCCACCTACATAAACCATACCATCCATGGCAGGCTTCCAGCCGTGCTCAAGAAAGGGCTTAAGCAGCGTGTAATCTTTCTCCGTCATATTTGCAAAGGAAACGAAATATCCAAACAAGACGACAAGAGGAAGCAAGATGCCAGCACCTATCGCAATCGTGTGAATGCCATTATAAGCCGAGTAATAACAAACCAATACGAGGACAATTATCATTATATATTGTGGGGTCGCAGGCAAATAATTAGTGACCGTCCAGATCTCCGTTTGGATGATCGTCATGACTCCAATCATAAACAACTCCACGCAAATCGGAGCAAGTATCAGCCAAGTAATTATAGGGTTCGTTTGGTTCGACAACCAGGTTCGCAGCTTCTGCTGACCTGATTTTTTCATAATATAAACAAGAAGAGCGCACCATGGAATATATAGAACGGCCGTCATGAGAACAGATATCCAAGCATCTCTGCCCGATGCATCCAGCACCAGCGGATTTACAATAACATGACTGAGTAAACCATTGAACAGCATCATGACCATAATGATTGATACAATACCGATTTTATCTTTTGTTCCGTCCATATCGTTTTCACCACCCGTTGCCATGAATGTCCAGTTATTTCCACAATAATCTTTTGTAATATATCCCTTTAGAGTATTTATTATCCATCAGGTTGCGTCACTCACATTCGGTTACTAATAACGTCGAATAAGCCTATGCGCAATGGCATGGGCTTATTCGACATCTTCATTTTTCATATATGTAAATCGTAATTTCGCACCTCTAAAAGGAACCCGTTATTCTCAAAGGGATGTGGTATTATTGATTTAACCATAATTTCGGTGGACATGCTGCCAGACAAGTAGGATTAAGTGCTCTCTTACCACTCCGCCACCGTACCATCCTCTTGGCGCCAAATCGGATTCTTCCAATTGTGCCCGATGGCCGCCATTTCGCGGACCTTTTCTTCATTGATTTCGATCCCTAGTCCGGGAGCCGTTAAATTCTTCACGAAGCCATTTTCATATTGGAACACGGAAGGATCTTTTAAGTAATCCAGCAGATCGCTGCCTTGATTATAATGAATGCCTAGGCTTTGCTCCTGAATGAATGCATTAGGCGAGCAGGTATCCAACTGTAGACAGGAAGCTAATGCTATAGGACCAAGCGGACAATGCGGAGCGATGGCAATGTCATAGGCTTCGGCCATTGCGGCAATTTTCCGGGTTTCTAAGATACCTCCAGCATGCGAAAGATCAGGTTGAATGATATCGACGATACCTTGGGCGAGTAGTTCTTTAAAGCCCCAGCGCGTGTACATGCGCTCTCCTGTGGCGATAGGACACGACGTATAACGAGCGATCTCTCTCAGCGCTTCATTGTTCTCAGGCAGAACGGGCTCTTCGATGAACATCGGGCGATACGGCTCGAGCTCTTTCACGATGATTTTGGCCATCGATTTATGAACGCGGCCGTGGAAGTCGATGCCGATGCCGACATCTTTGCCAACGGCTTCGCGGACGGCCGCAATGCGGGCAATGGCTTCATCTACTTTGCGGATCGAATCTATATAATGAAGTTCTTCCGTAGCATTCATTTTTACCGCGGTGAAGCCAGCTTGGACTTGCAACTTAGCAGCTTGACCAACGTCACTTGGGCGGTCGCCGCCAATCCAGGAGTAGACACGCGTGCGGTCGCGGCAAGCTCCCCCTAATAGATCGTAAACAGGGGCGTTGTAGAATTTGCCCTTAATGTCCCAGAGTGCTTGTTCGATACCAGAAATCGCACTGGAAAGAATAGGGCCTCCACGATAAAACCCGCCGCGGTATAGTACCTGAAACATATCTTCGATTCGCATCGGGTCCTTGCCAATGATATGGTCGCTCATTTCCATCACGGCTGCAGCGACCGTATCGGCTTTTCCTTCAACGACAGGTTCTCCCCAACCCGTGATCCCCTCATCCGTTTCGATTTTCAAAAACAACCATCTTGGCGGTACTTTGAACAATTCTAATTTTGTGATTTTCACGGTTTACTTCCTCTCCCTGTACCCTAGAATGTTTGACGGTCCACTGCATGTACGGCTGCCATGAGCTGTATGGCGTAGTTCGTAATCGCACTGTAATTACCTTGTTGAATTTCGTGAAGCGCTACCAAATTTCCTCCTATACCTACGGAGGAGGCGCCAGCTTGCAAATACGAAGGTGCATTTTCTTTCGTTATCCCTCCGACTGCAAGGATATTGAGTTCATTTAGAGGACCTCTGAGCTCTTTCAAATACGACGGCCCTAAGCTGGAGCAAGGAAAAAGCTTAACAATCGGAGCGCCGTAATTCATGGCCTGCACGATTTCGGTTGGTGTCATTGCACCCGGCATCGGAGTTACTTGATGTGCTAATGCTGTCTCAATCATGCCTAGATCGACATTCGGGGAAATAAGGAACTCTGCGCCTGCTTGTATGGCTTCTACGGCTTTACTCGCATTAAGGACTGTCCCAGCTCCAATTATCATCCGGCCATTATACTTTTCACGCATGTGATCTATGATTTGGAGCGCATTCGGTGTATTCAAAGTTACTTCTGCAAGTTGAATCCCCCCTGCAGCGAGTGCCTCGAATAGAGGGGGAGCCTGCGAGAGTTCAATACCGCGAATGATGGCAATAACTTTGGACTCTTTTAATGTATTTAATACGTCAGACATGGCACAACTCATGCTCCCTTCTGATTAAGAATATTGATCGCGATACTCCTGAGGGGTCATCCCGTAATGCTTTTTGAAAGCATGATTAAAGGAGTGCGGACGTTGGTATCCGAGCTGCGTGGCGATTTCGTAAATTTTATCGTGACCGTTTTTCAATAGATAGGAAGCTTTATCCATACGTACCCGATTGACGTAGTCGCTGAGATTATCGCCAGTTTCCAACTTATAAATTTTAGACACATAAACAGGGTGGAGATACACGTGATCCGCAATCGATTGCAAAGAGACATCACTGGCTAGATGCAGATCAATAAAAGATCGAATGTCATTAATTAAGGTGACCCGACTATCTTTTCTCTCTTGATCCATATCCTCCATCATCCGATGTAAGGAGCGAATGGACCATTCACGCAATTGGTTCACGCTGCGGAAGGGAATGCCTTCCGTCATTTTCTCGTAGTCCCCGCCAATGAGCTGGTGCAAGGGTCTGCCGTTTTTATGAGCAATGTAAGCAAACGCGGATGCAACCGAGAAGTAAACCTCCAACAGGTGCTCTTGGGACTCCGAGAATTTGGCTTCCATTTCGTCGAAAATCAATGAAAGCTTCTCTTCGGTATCTTCCCAGCGGGCTGCCTCCAAGAGATGATTGAGCGTAGGAGGTTCATACAGTTTCTGCAAAGCGGAAAGCTCCGTTTGGGCGGAGTCTTCGCCGAGTACCATTAATAATTCATGTTCGCTCCCAATACGTTTACGAAAGGCACTCAGAGAGGAGTTATATAAGGTTGTGATATCACCAGGGAACTCTCCCCAACTACTGAGCAGAATGGAGATTTTGCCCTTCAAATAATTGTTCACAGCGGATTGGAGGACAGCTGCTGTTCGTTCAAGCCAAGCGGGATCTTCCTTCTCGGTAGTAACCGGCTTCCGTTTCATGATGAAAACCAAATAATCATGTGCGTCTTTCGTAGACCAGCTATCGAATTTCTCGGCAAATAATTCCTCAACCATATTACTGATGGCATATTCCATTAAGGATAGACGCCCCATATCATATTCAAGGAAGTCAGATTCAAGTCGAATCATCATACATATACAAGTCTGTTCATGAAAATCAGGAAGTTCCAGCATATGCATTTTTTCTTGAAGCGATTGCTCAGAGAGTTTGCGTCCCTGAAGGAGATCATTCAGCAAGTTTCCTCGTAGTAGAGGCAGGTTTTCTTTGAACGTGTAAGTAAGCCGCTGGGTGGAGATGACTTCTTGCCATTCCTTCTGAAGCTTATCCATGACCCGACCAACCGTAGCTAGCAAATCCTTCTCTGTAACGGGCTTCAATAAATAATCCTCCGTACCTTGAAGGATGGCCTCTTTGGCGTAGTTGAAATCAGAGTAACCCGATAAGAGAATACACTTCGTTTTCTGCCATCTATCATTGATTTCAGCAATCAGTTCCAAGCCAGTAATCCCCGGCATTTGAATGTCCGTAATGACGATATCAATGGAAAATTGCTCAAGCAGCTCCAACGCTTCTTTACCCGAATATGCTTTGAAAATTTGTTCGATGCCCAGCGACGCCCAGTCAATCGTGGCGTGCAGCCGATCTACTACATGCGCTTCATCATCAACTATGAGAAGTTGAATCATGATCTTCTCTCCTGAGCAGCTGGAAGAGTTTCCAGCTGCTTCTCACGCTTCCAAGTCAACACAGCTTTCATGCCCCCATCTTCTCCTAATTGAAAAGTCAGCCCGGATCCTTCTCCAAATTGATAAAATAGCCGATGATGAATATTCCATGTGCCACAGCCAATGTCATCGGATATTGGTTGCTCCAGCTGTTTTGATAGCTGAGTTAATTGCTCTTGGTTCAGACCAGGGCCGTTATCCTCGACAATCACTCGGTTCCAGTCCCCATCTTGCTCGCCCTTGATGGTGATGCGGTCACTTTCCATACTGCGTTCAATACCATGAAGAATGGCGTTCTCCACCAAAGGTTGGAGAATAAGCCTAGGCACCGATTCGTTCAACATATCATCCGGAATGCGAATGTCGTACACTAGCCGATGAATACGCAACTGCTGAATGTTTAAATAGTGAATAACGAAATTCACTTCTTCCTGCAGCCGTACGACTTGTTTCTCGACTCTTGTTGTATACCGATAAAACTCGGCTAAATTTTGTGACATCRCCACAACGGATTCCTTATCCTCCATCTCGGCTGAATTGATAATGAAGAATAACGAATTGTACAGAAAATGCGGATGGATCTGTGACTGTAGTTGCTTCAAAGTGGCTTCGCGGGAGCGTATTTTCTCCGCATAAACATCTTCCACCAGCACTTGAATTTGCGTCGCCATTTCATTAAATCGTTGAATAAGGAAATCAAATTCATTCTTGGCTTTGTAGTCGATGCGTGCTGATAGGTCGCCCCTTTTCACCTTCTGTACACTTTGAATCATCTTGCCGATAGGTATCTGTACATTCCGATACAAGATAAAAGAAGCTAACACACTCATCATGAGCAAAAGTCCGATCGAGATGTAAAACAATTTGCGGGTCATGGTAATCGGAGACAGTATTTTCTGAACGGGCACATAGTCGACCAAATACCAATCCAGTTGTGTTGATTTTACATAACTGACCAGATACTGCTGTTTATCGATTTTTATTTGCATTTGGCCAGAGAGCGGTAGTGTAGATCCAGTTAGTTGTTCCCTGATCGAGGCCGTAATGGACGGATCTGAGGAACTGTTAAGAATGGAGGCCTGCCCACCATCCACCAAAAAAGGATCGCTTCGTTTATCTTTCTTATACACATCCAACAGCTGAACCATATTCTGCACACTAAATCTCACTTGATAAAGCACATTGGTTTGATCCACAATCTGCGCACGAATGGGCTCGCTAACTTCCCTAATGAACGATCCAACACCTTTGTCACCTTCACGTACTTCATAGGTCCAAGTTCTCTGAATCGGTCGATGCCAAGGCCATGCATCTGTACCATTTACGAAGATGCTGGAGGACAGCACTTGCTTCCCTTTGGGAATAGCTATCGTGAGTTCATTTACCCAACCGCTGGAGACACTTTGCAGGCTAAGCTTTTGGATGATGCGCGATTGTTCCTTCAACATGTCATAATCTGGCGAATCGTTCTTATCGATGTATTCCCTCACATAGGGGTCACTTCCCAAAATCACGGGAGACATCGCTAATCGCTCCACATCTGCATCCAGCTGGTGCATAAAAAAAGACAGTTGGTTCAAATTGGACGATTGTATCTGATCTTGAACGACATTGTTTGTAATTCGATTCGTATAACTGTAGAGCAGAACAATAGGAATGAGAAGCAGAACCAATAAGATTAAGATTTTGCTGAAAATATTCAGTTTATAGGGCATCATACGAAATCACCTTCCACGTATCTGCTAAGCTAACCAACTTCAAATTTAATATACGAGAGATGCTGTCTAAAAGAAAGGCGGCATCTCCCGTATTTACAATTCTGGTTATTAACCTTTAACAGCACCGGCGGAAAGTCCGCTTACGACGTAACGCTGAGATACTAAAGCGATGATGAGAACCGGAAGTGTGATAATGCAGGCGGCTGCCATCAATGCCCCCCAGTTGATTTCCGAGTAGGACATAAAGTTAAATACAGCGATCGGAAGCGTCTTTGTTTTGTCTCCGGCTAGAATCACTGAGAACATGAAATTGTTCCACGAGAAGATGAAGGAGAGAAGCGATGCCGTAATAACGCCAGGTCCCGAGATGGGCAAAATAATTCGTAAGAAAACTTGGTGGTGTGTACAGCCGTCGATAAGACCCGACTCTTCGATTTCGGTAGGCAGAGCCTCGAAAAATGAAATCATAATCCAAATAATAAAAGGCAGTCCGACAAGCATATGGCTTAAAATAAGTGCTGTATACGTGTCCACCAAATGGATTTTGGAGAACAAGATGAACCAAGGAATTAGAAACGTAATTCCCGGGATAATTCTCGCGACTAAGATGAGAAGCCCCAGCTTCTGAAGGTGATGACGAGCAATCGCATAGGCCGCAGGGAGACCTAGAATAAGTGACAACAGTGTTGAACCAGCGGCAACGAGGAAGCTATTCCAGATAAATCTAATGAAATCATATTCTTTAAACACGCTGACATAGTTGTGAAACGTCGGTTTGAAGATAAACATTTGGCCAGTCGACAAGATCTGTGATTGCGTCTTAAACGATGCTAGGAGCATCCATACGAATGGAAATGCAAACACAATGACGACCAGAAAGGTGAGCAGCGTTTGTGCAATTCTAGGACCTTTCTTTTTTTTCATGATGTGGCTCCCTCCATTCGTTTACGCATCCAAATCATAAATAAGGTTAATCCCATAACAAGGGCGAAGAAAATGACAAGTAGTGACGAAGCCATTCCAAGCTTAAAGTATTGGAAGCCAAGTACATATCCGTATAGATTCAAAGTCTCTGAAGCGAAGTTCGGTCCGCCTTGCGTCGTTGCATAAATGATGTCGAAAGTCTTCAAAACGTCAATTAATCGCAGCATAGCGGCCACAATAATGGTCGGTCTTAACAGTGGAAGTGTAATGGAAACAAACTTTCTCCATGTACTTGCGCCGTCTACATCCGCCGCTTCATAAGGATCTGTTGGGAGTGTAGCTAACCCTGCCATAATAATGAGTGCAATCATAGGCGTCCATTCCCACACATCGACGATAACAAGCGAAGGGATAACCTGATTAGGTGAAGCTAACCATAGGAGTGGCTCTAGACCAAACGTTTTGAGCAGCATGTTGGCTACCCCGATCGTTGGTTCGTAGATCAGCATCCAGACTAAGCCCATGGCTACCGGTGTTGCTACCATTGGCAGTAGGAAGATTGTTTTTACGATATTTTTCCCTTTGAATTCTCTTGAGAGTAAGAGGGCGATGGCAATACCAAGAATCACTTCGAGGGTAAGTGCAGCGAAAGTAAAATAAAACGTAGAGCCTGCTGCATGCCAGAATCGTTCATCTTTGAACAGGGCTATATAATTCGACAAACCCACCCAGAGAGGTGGTGTCGTTGCGGACATGCTCCATTCATAGAAGCTGATCCGAACGGTATAGATGATCGGAAACAGCATCATAAGCAGGACGAAGATGACCGCGGGAAGTGTATAAATCCATTTTAAGTTGCGGTTAAACCAACTGTATTGCACGCTGCATACACCCTTCCTGATGCCTTGATTTTCTGTATAAAGATGAAAAGGGCCATCAGATGACCCTTTTCACCCATCGAACACGTATTTATCTTGTTTTATCTTTATCCATAATTGTTTGGAGTGCTTGGTTGGCTTTGTCAGCAACAGGTTGAAGATTCGTTTCACCTGTCATAACCTTCTGAACAATTTCACCAACGGCATCACGAGCTTCACCAACACTAATTACGGTTGGACGGTCGTGGTCAACGCCTGTTTTGGCACTTTCCTTGATGATCGGAATGAGCTCAGCTGGGAAGCCAGTTGTGCCTTCTGGTTTATCCCATACCGAAGCGCGGGCACCAGGGTTACCTTTTTGCTGTGTTTTCAACACAATATCTTTACTTGTTGCCCATTGAATGAATGCCCAAGTCGCGTCTTTATTGGCGGATTTGGTGTTCATCGCAAGCCCCCAAGATGTAATACTGTAAGGTTTGGAGCCTGCTTTACCCCCAGGGAATACAGCAAACCCAACTTGATCAGAGATTTTCGATTTCGCCGGATCCGTTGCGTTCTGGTAGAGTGAGTTCGCATCGGTTAAGAAAGCGACCTTACCCTGCGCGAAGATACCGAAAGCTTGCGGCCATGACATATTGAGCACACCTGGAGGCGCATAATCTTTCAACAATGTACCGTAAGTCGTAAAGGCCTTGAGCGCTTCAGGCGTATTAATGCTAGCTTTTTCCCCTGTTGTGAAGTCTGCACCCTCGGAGTACAAGAACGAAGATACTTGCGTAACAAGTGGGGAACGTTGGCCTCGGGCTACGAATCCGTACATCTCATTTTTCGGATCGTGCAGCTTTTTAACAGCCGCGGTAAGCTCCTCTAACGTTTTAGGAACAGCGATACCCGCCTTTTGCAGCAAATCTTTCCGGTAATACAAAATTTCTTGTTCCGTAATGATCGGGATACCAGCTAATTTGGCATCAACTGTTGTTGAACCGATGGCGGATTTTGAGAAATCATTAAAATCGTAGTCTTTTGCTTTTTGAGCGTATTCATCAAGAGGTTGAAGCCAACCATTTTTGTAGAAAAGCTTGCCTTCTTGAAGAGGGCGATACATAAAAACATCAGGTGTTGCAGAACCAGAAGTGAATTGCACAGTCAGTTTCTGTGTGAGTTGATCCTCGAAAAAACTTTCAACATTCACCTTAATGCCCGTTTCTTTCTCGAAGTCAGGAAGCAAAGGCTTAATCGCTTCAGCCCAAGGATGGTTGGCTGTTACTAAGGAGATCGTCTTCCCTGCGAATGGCTTCGCATTGGCTGTTGCAGCAGCACTTGGCGCTGTTGTTGCTTGTTCTGTCTTCGTGGATGTATTGCCGCATCCTGCAACCACCGTTGCAGCCATGACGACTGTCGTGCTGACACCAATCCATTGTTTGAATGATTTTTTCATGTAATATGTGACCTCCCAAGTACGTTCAAATGGTTGTGTTTACATCTCTAAGAGTACCTGATTCCTCGGTTTGGTTGATATAACTAAGATTCAATATGGATAACTACAACTGAAGGAAATGGAAGTGCTGTAAGTAGTGTTGCCATTTTTCAAAGAAATTGTGAAGACCAGGGAGTCTACTGGAAATGAGATGGTTAATACCGCACCCGTACATAGCGGGGCGGTATTGACACATTACATCACTACGTCTACAATGTATAAAAATACAAATTAATGAATAATTATACGAAAGTGGTGACGACAGTGCAACACATTCTGTCCTTGCAAGAACTCGACAAAGAGAGCTTGTTCTCCATCATACTCAAAGGCATTGAGATCAAAAACAATCCCGAAGCTTACTACCATCAATGTGAGCGTAAGGGGTTGCTCATGCTTTTTCAAAAATCATCGACCCGAACGGCGCTTTCCTTTCATTCAGGTATTCATCAAATGGGTGGCTACGCGGTGAATATGGATTGGGATGCCAGCAATTTCAGTATCTCTCCCATTAAATACGAGGTCCGTTATGCATCAAGGAACTGCGATGTCATCATGGCTAGGCTCAAAAAGCATGTAGATGTACTAGAATTAGCTACCTATTCGGGGGTG
The DNA here is from genome assembly GCF_052115445.1 of Paenibacillus sp. 2RAB27. NCBI lineage: Bacteria > Bacillati > Bacillota > Bacilli > Caryophanales > Paenibacillaceae > Paenibacillus > Paenibacillus sp. 2RAB27. The sequence continues at coordinate 166,496 of NZ_JBFRGR010000012.1, read as the reverse complement.
CCTGTGATTAATGGATGTTGCGACATGTACCATCCGTGCCAAGCGCTTGCAGATTTAATGACGATTTATGAAGTTAAAGGGACTTTTGAAGGTGTAACTTTAGCCTATGTTGGCATTCATAATAATGTCGTCAATTCTTTAGTTGCAGGTTGTGTAACATTGGGAGTTAACCTACTGCTAGTCACCCCGATCGTGAATGAAGCTTCGTGGGATGAAGAGTTGATGAAGCGCGCTTATCAAAGTGGATTCGTTGAGGAGGTTGAAGTGCTGTCTGCTGCAATGAAAAAGGCTAATTTTATCTACACAGATACATGGGTCGACATGGAGTTTTTCTCGGATGCAGCTTACCAAGAAGAGAAGCAGAGACGAATTGACATTATGATGCCTTTCCAGATCAACAAGCACAGTCTTGGAAAGCATTCACCCTATATCATGCATGATATGCCCATTCATCCAGGTTTTGAAATTGCAGAAGATGTGGTTGAATCGGAGCAATCGATCATTTATCAGCAAGCGGAGAATCGGATGCATGTTCAGAAGAGCTTGCTTTTACACCTACTGAACATATAGATGGAGACCCACAGCAAATCGCTGAGGGCCTCTTTTACATAACCTAACCTCGCTTGAAAAAAGCAATCACAAACTCACGGAAATGAATGGCAGCCTGAGAGAGATAGTGCTTGCGATTCCAGGCGATACCGAAGGTGCGTTGACAGTAGGGTTCTGTTATTTTTAATTGCACGGTGTCCGGATTGGAAGCTCTTCTCCCTAAGGAAAGCGGAAGTGTGAAAGTAATGCCGAGCCCCATCTCGACCAAAGTTTGAACAGCGCTGACTTCCTCAAGCTCGAACGCGATGCGAGGTTCAAACCCCGCCTGACGGCAGAAGCCATCCGTAATTTCCCGGAAATTCGTTTGGGAGGACAAGGAGATGAAGGGTTCATTTGCAGCTTCTACTAACCGAATACTGTCTCTAGCGGCAAAACGGTGCCCCTTCGGGACTGTCAAATACAGCTCTTCTTCAACGAGTGTAAGCCATTCAATATCCGGTCCGATTACCGGTGTAGAAGAGATACAGAAATCGATTTCGGCATTCTCGAGATCATTTTTCATTTCCAAGGCAGATGCCAACTGTCGCTGGATGACTCGGACATGGGGGTGAAGGGTCAGGAATTCCTTGAGCAGAGTAGGCAGTACGTACGGTAGCGATACAAAAAGGGAAACGACGCCATGGTCGAGTCCAGCCATATCCTTGATCTCTCGTTCGCCTTCTTTCAGCTCTAGGAAAGCTTGCTCAACGCGGCGGAGATAGGTCTTCCCGAAGGCATTCAATTTCACATGCCTGCCTTGACGTTCGAACAAAGGGATACCTAACCTCTTCTCTAGCCGCTGGATAGAGTTGCTAAGGGAAGGCTGTGAGACATTGAGTTCTTTGGCCGCTTGGGTCATATGCTCAAGGCGTGCGACAGTCTGAAAATAATGAAGCTGTAGGAATTCCATGGTGAATCCTCGCTTTGTACATAACTTTGATGTGATCATTTTATCATATAATATGTATTATACATTATTGTTTTTCCCTCTTATACTAGTTCAACAGACAGAAAACCTTTGTGGAGAATGGAGCGCATATGTTGACTAGAGAGAGAATTTGGACGAAAAATTTTGTTGTCGTATGTATGAGCAGCTTTTTCATGTTTCTCACTTTTTATATTCTTGCTACGGCATTTCCCTTATATGTAAAAGATAGCTTGCACGGCGATCAGCAGCAAATGGGATTGTCGATAACGATTTATGTCATCGGTGGGGTGTTGATTAGACCCTTCTCAGGACAGTGGGTAGACCGATATGGTAAAAAGAAGATGGCCATTATCGGAATGGTCATTTTCTTATTGGCTTGCATCAGCTATTACGGTGCGAAGGGGATGTTCATGTTTCTGGTGATTCGTCTCATTCACGGCATGAGCTATGCGATCGCCTCAACAGCGACGAGTACGATTGCATCGTCACTCGTACCTAATTCACGTCAAGGTACGGGAATGGGCTATTTCAGCATGTTCATGAGTGTCGGCATGGTCATAGGTCCTGCACTGGGTTTATTTTTATGGAAAGATAAGGACATCCATGTGTTGCTGTTGGCGATTTGCGTGATTGCTGCGCTCTCGCTTCTTTTCACGCTGTGTATGCGAGTGCCGAAGCTAAGCCAAGAAGCGCTGCAGCCAGTGGAGCCAAAGCAACGGGAGAAACGACGCTTGCAGTGGAGTGATTTCATCGAACCCAAGGCACTGCCTATTTCGGTGGTGGGGTTTATTCTAGCTTTTGCCTATAGCTCCTTATCTGGCTTTATGTCCTCGTTTACGGTTGAAATTCATCAATCTCAAGTGGCAGGCACCTTCTTTGTTGTGTTTGCGCTGATGATCGTGGTGTTCCGGCCGCTGATTGGGAAAATATTCGATACTTACAATGAACATTATCTGTATTACCCTGGCATTATCTTGTTTGCAGTAGGCATGCTGCTGTTAAGCCAAGCGCACACGGCAACGATGGTTTTGGTGGCGGGCGTCATTATGGGCGTAGGCTATGGCGCGCTCTTACCTTGTTTTCAGGCACTAGCGATGAAACTGGCCCCTGAACACCGCAGAGGGAGTGCAACGGGGACATTTTTCTTGCTATTTGACCTCGGGTACGGCTTAGGGTCTTACGTCATGGGAATGATCGCTTCCGTATCGGATTATCGGATGATGTATGTCGTTGCAGGGCTCGTTCCGTTGTTATCCGCGGCTTTGTACTATGTGCTGCACCATCGCCCTCGAGCGAAGATCCAACTCCATAATCAGAATGCCAAGTTAGTATAAATAGGAGAATAGGCATAAAAACGTAAGCTTTTCCTCAAAATAAACCTTGTTCGAGAATTGTTTGCAGAGGAGAAGGTTTTTATGAAACGAAAGTTCTTATTAGTAACGCTGCTTGTAACGATGGTTCTCTCTTTCACTTTCATGCCGCTGGGCGCACAAGCCACCGCTGGGAAAGAGCCTGGTTCTGCGATGTGCATGAACGATGCGAAAGTGAAGCTGAAGCAAGACATGAGGAGACTTTGGGTCGATCATGTAGGCTGGACGAGGAGTTACATAATCAGCGCAATTGCTGGGGTTGAGGATCAGAAGGACGTGTTGGATAGGCTGTTGAAGAACCAGCAGGATATCGGTGACGCGGTGAAGCCATTTTATGGGGAAGCAGCAGGAAATAAGTTGGCTGAACTGCTGAGGGAGCACATCCAATTAGCTGGTGGTGTAGTAGACGCGGCGAAAGCTGGCAATCAAGCTGATCTAGCCAAATTAAACAAAGAGTTGTTTCGGAATGCGGATGATATTGCCAAATTTCTAAGCGCCGCTAACCCAAACTGGTCGGAGAAAGAACAACGGGACATGTTGTATGCACACTTGCAGTTTATTACCGATCAAGCTACTGCGAGGCTGAAAAAGGATTGGAAAGCCGATATTCTTGCCTATGATAAGGGTGAGGATCATATGATGATGTATGCGGATATGTTGTCAGATGGCATTATCAAGCAGTTTCCCGATAAGTTCAAATGAGTTCCCGAAATTTCAAATAAGCGCGTACCCCAAGCTGATACTGGTTGCATCCGGTGTCGGCTTGTTTTGTGCTTAATCGTGCGTAGATCGGGGGCGTCGTGCTATAATCGTGCCATATGAACGAGAGGAGAGGAAACGTCGAAACTTGTCGACTTTTCACGCCATATGGATATCAAAGAGCTCTTATCTTATTTAACCGAAGAGAATCTGATGCTGCTTTTGGACAAGTACCGTTCATTCGGTCCATTGCCTGGGCTGCTGCTTCCTTTTATGAAATCTTTCATTCCACCGCTCCCAACACTGGTGATCATTAGCGTAAATGCGGCTGTGTATGGGTTGTGGCTCGGTTTTCTGTACTCGTGGATCGGTATTGTATGTGGTTGCTTAGTGACGTTCGCGATTGTAAAAAAGGTGGCTGGCCACCCCTATCTCGTGCGCTGGTCGCAGAAACCGAACGTCCAAAAAAGTCTCATCTGGGCGCGGCGCCAAGCATTCAATTATGTCTTTATCCTTAGTTTATTTCCTCTGGGACCTTTTGTGGTCATTAATATGGCGGCGGGGCTGGTGCGGATGCGTTTTCGATCATTCCTCGTGGCGGTTGCAGCGGGGAAAGCGGTGATGGTTATGTCGGTAAGCTTTATTGGCTATGATCTGAAGCGGTTCATGGATCATCCGTATCAGCTTATTTATGTGGCCTTATTCATTGGGATTTCACTGGTGATTAGCAAAAGAGTAGAAAAACGGTTCATGTAATTGATGCCGCAAGATACCCCGCCTCTAGCAGGGCTTAATTCCCGATATACAGGGAGCGAAGCTTGAGCAGAGGCGGGGTCTTTGTGCATAGGAAAGAACTATTCGTTGGAGTCGCTCAACACACACAGAGTTAAGTTGGGATAGTTGGCTGCCAGCTCGGCGGCCTGTTGTTGTATTAGACGGAGGTCAAACGACTTGCTGAAAATTGCGCGATCAGGTAAAAATGTCACGCTCGTTCCAGTTTCCTTCGTCACACCCACCGTATGGACTTCGCTCTGAGGGATGCCATGCTTGTAGTGTTGCTGATAAACGCGCCCATCCCGCTTGATGGTAACGGAAAGCTTAAGGGAGAGTGCGTTGACGATTGGCATGCTGATGCCTTTCTCACTGCCAGGGGCGAAGAACTGGGCACTTCCGCGTAGGTGGTTCATATCCGTCAGAACAGACTGAACACGAAGTAATTCTACATCAGGCAAGGCCTGAACAGGGATGCCACGGCCATTGTCCGAGACTGTTATACTGCCATCCTCATGCGCAATGAGACTAACTTCCGTACATGTGCCATGCTGATGTTCCAACAGGCAGTTCTCCACGACAGCCCAAAGCAGCAGGTGTGGGTTATAGGCATCAGCGGCGCCTCCTAGGTAGTCAGGAGCATTCGTACGTGCCTCCGTCATCGCGATGTAGTCGGTTGTATCCATCAGATCCGAAGTAGCTGCGAGGAGTAAAAGCAGAGGAAGTACACGATGACCAGGAATTGCATACGTTCCGCCTCGCTCTTCTTGCACGAGCAAATCCGCGCCAACTAAGGCTTTCATATGATGATAAAGCTGCCCCGTCGTGCCCATATTCAAGCGTTCCACAAGCTCAGGTCCCGTTAGTGGCTCCTGTAATACTAATCGCAAAATATCCAAACGCTGCTTATGCGCAAGGGCTCCCAATACTTTGGCCGATTTATCGCCATCGAGTAAGAGTAACTGGCTGACTTGTTTGTCCTGCGGCTCCCAACGGTAGCTCGCATTCTCTCCCCGATACTGTCCAGAATAAAACAAACGGCCTAGCTCAGCCGAAGCAGGAGCTTCTTTGGTAGATGTGTTGATAGGGGAATGCTCCTGTGCATCCCTTTTCAGTAATTGCTGAACCAGCTGACCCAGTTGGTTCATTTGTGCCTTCAAAGCATCTAGCTCGGTGCCATAATCTCGCGTTGTGGTCAAAAAAGATCACCTCACATAAATTATTTAATTACGTAATTAAATAATAACATAATAGGGCTGTCTGAGGCAAGGGCGGGGGAATACAGTAATTGACTGCAAGACCGATGAACCTCCCCGGCCTAATTGAGGGCAAGGCAACAAGTGAGGAATTAAAAATAACTGGATTTTATGTAGCTACTTTTGCTGTGAAACCCACTTTGAGGAGATTAACTGGAAAAAATACAGCTAAATTTGAGCATTTACGCTGAATGTGGGGAATGTTGAGGAATTAGATGGAGTTTTTCCATCTAGTTCAGGAAAATGGTTATAAACGAGGGAATTAGCTGTAGGAAATCCAGTTAAAGTTTTCAGGCCCGCGAGGGGGACCTATGGGAGGAAACTGACGAGAGGGCAAGAATGCCAAAGGAAAGGCGATGCTACTTAAAGACACATGTGCAACGAGAATTCGAAATTCCAACCTTTCAGCATGTTCACCAATCCACCTCAAACCCGAACCTCAGCCACACCACAACCTCGCCTGAATTCAAACTCAGTCAAATCAAAATTTCGCCCAACCCCAACCCCGGATCGCAACCTCGCCCGAATTCAACCTCAATCAAATCAAAATTTTGCCCCACTCCCAACCCGGATCGCAACCCGAACCCGAACCTCAAGCCACACCACAACCTCGCCTGAATTCAACCTCAATCAAATCAAAATTTTGCCCCAATCCCAAGCCGGATCGCAACGGGAACCCGAACCTCAAGCCACACCACAACCTCGCCCAATTCAACCTCAATCCAACCAAAATCTAACCCAACCGCAACCCGGATCGCAACCGGAGACCCCAACCCCCGCGCGCTACATTGGATGTATCCAGTGTACGGTTCTGACAAGTAGCCAAGTATGAGTTTGATTGGACCAATCAAGCCACAAAAAAGACGAACCAACGCTTAATGCAGCGTTAATTCGTCCCTTCCTTGCGTTTCCAATTCCGTGTATACGCGGACCTGATCTTGATTGTCTATCGTAGCGAGCACGACGTGCTCGAGTTGGGCATGTGCGGCCTTCATCTGCGCCTCCAGCCAAGCCAGATCTTTCCCTTGCTGCGCGAGCAGCTTTTTATCATAGGCGCCTTGTATGATCAGTGGCTTCACGAGAGAGAAAGGGGCGCTGGGAATTGCCATATCTTTGGCGGTTACCGTTTGATGCTGCGGCTCGAGGAATACGGAAACCATCCCACCGGGCTCCCACAATGCTAGCGCCACTTTCTGGATATCCTCCACTTGTTGCTTGCGAAGCTCCGAGAAGAGGTGGTCGACTGAGATTTTGGCTTTGCGCAGGCCGCCCATGCGAAGTTTTCCGTGTTCAATAAGCGTCAGGGGTGACGGTTCAAAGAGATGTTTGAGGAAGTTCCATTTTAGACTCAGCCAAGAGGTTGTGAGATATAGTACGACGAGCGCAACGGTAGTGATCATGGAGCCTGTTAAAGCTAGGTGCTCATCCGAGAGCGGGTGTGCCATGATATTACCTAGAATAAGAGCGATGACAAAATCGAGAAAGCGGAGTTGAGAGATCGAGCGTTGGCCTAATGCTTTGGCGGTGATGAGCAGAAAAAAGTAGCCTACGACGGCACGTAAAATCCACTGCATGGTGGTCAGTGATTCTTGACTGCGAAAGAAGTCCAAGGGTCGTCACACTCCCAACATAAGGTAAATGCTCCCTATAACGTACCCTTGTATGGGATCAGCTATCCGCGGTTTGCAGGGGAGCAGCCCCGATGATCTAGTGCTTGTCGCTAGTGAGTCCGACCTGCTCCTCGCTCCAATCCCAGAGCTGAAGAGCTAGCGTGTCGTCCTTCGCTCGGGCGGAAACAGGCGCAATTGCCCGCCTGTAGAAGTACTCGCCGCTGACCGTCTGCACGTCCGGGCTTGTGGCCAAAAACACCGCCGTATCCGCGCCCTGCGCCGCCGTCAAGAAAAACGGCCGCATCATCGCATGCACGGCCTTCCCAAACCCGGTGTCGCGATCGACACCGATGTTCGTGGCCACGGCTCCCGGATGGAGCGAGTTGGCCGTGGCAGAAGTGCCTGCGAGCCGCTTCGCGAGCTCGCGGGTGAACAGGATATTCGCCAGCTTCGACTGGGCGTATCCGTTCCAGACCCGGAACCCTCGCTGCAGGTGAGGGTTGGCCCAATCGATGCGCCCGATTTTGTGGGCGCCGGAGGAGACATTGACGATCCGCCCCTGCGGAGCGCGGTTGATAGCGTCCAGCAGAAGCTGGGTCAGCAGGAAGTGGCCGAGATGGTTGACACCCATCATGGACTCGAAGCCATCTGCTGTGGTTTTTCGCTTCACGGTGACGACGCCAGCGTTGTTCACGAGCACGTCGAGCACGTCGTGCTTAGCTAGAAACGCCTCCGCAAAGGCTCGAATGCTCGCAAGCGAAGCGAGGTCGCAGAGCATCAGCTCGATGAGCTCGGAGCCGCTCTGGCGTCGTGCTTCTACGAGCGCCTGCTCGCCTCTTTGTTTGCTGCGGCAAAGCATGATGACGTTGGCGCCTAGCTTGGCCACTGCTACCGTTGTGGCAAGGCCCATGCCGGAGTTAGCTCCGGTGATGAGTACCGTTTTATTGTCCATCGCGGATCGCCTCCCTTTTACTTCCAGTATAGCCCATGAGAAGAATCCCCGCTTACTATATTGCGCTAACGATGCTGCATGGGGGTTTTCTTTTTATGTTAAACTAGTTGGATAGAATTCAATCAGTGGAAGTGAGGAGCGTGCACACGTGGAAGCGAAAAAAGCAGCAGCAGAGCTAGCTATTATGGAGATCCAAGATGGGATGATTGTCGGTTTGGGGACAGGATCTACGGCCTACTGGGCGATCCAAGGGCTTGGTGCTCGGGTGCAAAACGGCCTGCACATTCAGGCTGTTGCGACCTCAGTCGCCTCAGAGAACTTGGCTAAGGAGTTAGGCATCCCGCTTATTCCTTTTGCAGATATCTCAGAAATCGATGTCACGATAGATGGAGCCGACGAAGTCGATCCAGATTGGCACTTAATTAAAGGTGGGGGAGGCGCGCTGCTGCGGGAGAAAATCGTCGCATTTTCAAGTAAGAAGCTGATTATTGTGGTCGATGAAAGTAAAGTTGTTGCGCAGCTTGGCGCATTTCCACTACCTGTTGAAGTTGTTAAATTTGGCTATGAACTGACGATTCGAAAACTCCGAGCGCTTGGCTGCGAGCCCATGGTTAGAGTTGCTGACAGTCAGCCATTTGTGACGGACAATGGTAACTATATTATCGATTGTCAGTTTGCCAGCATCCCGAGCCCTGTTGAGCTTCATCAAGCTATTAATGGAATTCCGGGTGTAGTGGAGAATGGACTTTTTATCGGAATGGCGAGCCAGGTGATTGTCGGGTATAAGGAGGGTTCGGTGGGGAAATTGTAGGAAAATAACACGCCAAATAAAAAAGAGTTGCTCCACATGTCTCTGATGATTTGAGGGGCAACTCTTCTGTGTTTAAGTCGAGATTTAGAAGTCTCGATTGTCGTATTTTAAGAAATAGCTGGAAAACCTCCAGCTAATTCTGTCGTATTTCAACCAATTCGCAGATTAACTGGAAAAACTCCCGCTATTTCAGCCGTTAGGCGCCATTCTGGATCAAATGCTTCAGATTAGCTGTAGGAAATCCAGTTATTCGTCTCAAAAGGCTCATTCCGCTGAAATTAGCTACAGAAAAACCATCTATTCTACAGGAACTCCACCACGAGGGCGGAGGGGGATGGGCCTATTCTACTTGTCACTCCGTCGATAGGGCGAAGGAGGTGTTAGATTGGATGCAGTCAACTTGTAGCTCCAACACTAGGGCGAAAGGGTGTGCGAATGTATCAGTCAGTTGTGCAAGGTTATCCATGCGAATGGGTGTACGCTACCTGTCACTCAGCCGTTGGGGCAGAGGACGAATAGGCATAAGCAGGTGTACATGGTGGTGTTGAGCCTGCAAAGGCATCGCCTACACCAAAGGCTGCATACCCATCTCAACCCAACTCTCCCTTGTTGGACCATAAATATCGGGAACGCGCAATCCCGCTTGGCGCATCAAGACGATCATTTCACCGCGGTGATGAATTTCATGGGAGATGAGGACGCGCAGTGTAAGCCCGTTAGGCCACTGATCGCCATACATATCGCTTGTTTCGAACAACTTCGCATCTGTCCATTGCGATTGAATCGCTTCGATGGCTGCGGCAGCAGAGGTGCGGTAGGTGTCAGCGATGATTTGGGCAGAAGCGGGAGCAAGTTCTTCCCCTTCAGGTGCAGCGAAGGTCAGTCCCGTGCGGGATAGCATCTCGTGGACCGTTGTGGCGATGTGCCAAGCAATTTGTCCAAGTGAACGGAGTTCAGGTGTGATTTTCTGAGTAAGGGAAGCATCCGTTAGGGCGTCCATAACGCGCTGGGTGCCTTGCGCTTCGCGGGCATATTCGGTTGCAAAATCTTCAATCATTTTGATCATGGGGGTTGTCCTCCTCAAAGTTTTTCGCCAGAAAAACTGGCATCTTTAGCATGTGTTTGGTCTTTTCCCCAGAGGACTTCGGTCTTGTCTCCAAAGAACCTGGCATCTAGCATGCATTCCTGTATGGATACGTTGTCAGAAGGGGCAGAGTTTCATATAGATGCTTGCTCTTGGTTGATACGCACACCTCGTATCCCTAGTATAGACAAACAATGCTGACAACAGCGTGTCAGTGATTCGAATAGAGGGCGACTATTTTTTCGGCCTTTTCTTTGACGATGGCTGCGATATGCTTGGGTTCTAGAATACGCAGGTTTGGACCATAGCCGAGCAGCATGCCATGCAGCCAAGGTTCATCGGGCTGCGTCGCTCTAATCATGAGTGTTCCATCGGACTGAATGGTCACATCCTCAGGTCGGAAATAGTCTTCGATCTGCGCCCTAACATTCGGCTGCGCGTGGAGCACGAGCGTAATGAGGGTGGAAGGGTCTCTTTGGCCTCGACGATAATCAAGCTTCTCCAACGTTTCTTGTTTGCGTTCGAATGTTTGGGAAAGCACGTCGATGCCATTCATGCGGGATAAGCGAAAAACCCGGAAATCCTCCCGCAGCAAGCAGTAGCCGTACAGATACCAACCGAAGCCTTTGACCACGATGCCCATAGGTTCTACGGTTCGCACGGACGGTTCGCTTTGCGATGAAAGATAGGAAAAGGTGACGAGTCTTGTCTCCTTAATTGCGGTGCGAAGAGCTGTCAGCTGCTCTGTGTTTTGATGCCCACTGCTCCATGGATTCATATCAAGAATAAGCTGGTTGCCCAGTCTGGCTGCATCGGGTTGCTCGGATTTGGCGACGAGTGCGCCGACTTTATCCAGCAGATTGCTGATTTCTTGGTCGGGGACGGAAGCGCGAATTCCTTTGAGGCCCGTGATGATCGATTGCAGCTCTTCCAAGGACAGAAACTGTCGATCTAGCCGATATTGGTCCATGATTTCATAACCACCGCTGAGTCCCGCATAGGAAACAACCGGAATGCCAGCTTGGTTAATAGCCTCCACATCCCGATAAATGGTGCGCAAAGACACCTCAAACCGCTCGGAAAGCTCTTTGGCACTAATACGGCGACGATTGAGCAGCAGCATGGTGATGGCGAGTAAACGATCTATTTTCAAAAGGAACACCTCATAAATTCTGGTCGTATTCTTCATTCCTTATTCAATTATACAGAGGAAAATCCCTTGTTGCCCACTTTGCCGGAAGCTGCTAGGAAATCTCCGTTTCAAAGAAGGTAAACCCGAAAACCTAGGGAATAAGTGTAGCATAAATAGTTGAGAGGTGGCGGTTGTTGATGACACTTATTACGGACGAATGGATGACAAATGCAGATATTGTCACACTTCAACTTGCGATGGAACGGAGAGAAATCAACTCTGTAGATTTGGTTGTTTACTATACGGAGCGAATTAATACCTATAACTGCAAAATTAATGCGGTGCTGGAGCTGAATCCAGATGCAATAGAGATCGCGGAAATGTTAGATCGAGAACGTGCAGCAGGTGGGAGTCGGGGGCCTCTTCATGGCATTCCGATTTTGCTCAAAGACAATATTCAGACGGCTGACCGGATGCACACAAGTGCTGGGTCGATTTGTTTGGCGGAGCATGTGGCGACAGAAGATGCATATATCGCTGCCAAGCTGCGTGAAGCCGGTGCAGTGCTGCTGGGCAAAGTAAATATGACAGAGTGGGCCAATTTCATGGCGGTGGCGATGCCATCTGGTTATAGCTCAAGAGGCGGACAGGTGGCCAATCCGTATGGGCCTGGCATTTTCGAAGTTGGAGGATCCAGTTCGGGGTCTGGTGCGGCGGTTGCGGCGCATTTTGCAGTGGGAGCGATCGGTACGGAAACGTCTGGATCTATCGTCAATCCAGCGGGGCATAACAGTCTTGTCGGCTTGAAGCCAACGGTTGGCCTGTTAAGTCGCTCGGGCATTATTCCGCTTGCCAGTAGCCAGGATACACCTGGGCCAATGACGAGAACTGTGAGGGATGCGGCTGTGCTGCTTGGCGTTATGACAGGTGTTGACGCTTCGGATGCACATAGTATAGCTAGCGACGGTCAGGGCCACCGGGATTATACCCCCTATCTCGATCACCGAGGGCTTCAGCAGGCCAGAATAGGGATCCCACGCTGGTATTATCAGCAGTTGGATGAGGAAGAACGGCAGCTTGCCGAGCGAGCTATTCAAGTTTTGCGCGACGAAGGTGCGATTGTCATTGATGATGTGGTGCTTCCTTGCCAAGATGCTGTCTGGAACTACGACGTACTGCTCTACGAATTCAAAAGAGATCTCAACGCCTATCTGGCCAAGCTAGATCCGTCCCAGACACCTGTGCATTCCTTAGAAGAGGTTATTGCGTTCAATGAAAGGCATGCCGATCAGGCGCTGGTCTATGGGCAGGATACGCTGATTTGGTCAGAGGATGCGAACGGAACGCTTACCGAAGAGACATATTTGACGAGTCTACATAGATATCAGGAGCTCACACGAGCACAAGGGATCGATCATGCCCTTCACACGTATCAACTCGATGCGTTGTTTTTTCCCAAAGATGAAGGCGAGGATATTGCCGCCAGGGCAGGCTATCCACTGCTGATTGTACCCGCTGGTTACACAAGCAAAGGGTCAATGGGTGTCATGTTTGCAGCAGGAGCCTATAGTGAGTCGACGCTGATTAAGCTTGCGTATGCGTTCGAACAGGCGACGCTTTATCGCAAACCGCCTATTTTGTAGTTAGAATCTGCATACCTCATTGGAAAATTTGGAATAATAAACCGGAATTAATTCCATGATGGGAAGTGCGAACAATGTCTCGGTTTAGAAAAGGTTTTATAATCCCACTGCGTGCAGCAACGATGGGTATGCTCTTGAGCTGCGCTTTAAGCTTTGGTGGAACGGCAGAGGCCTTCACGCAAGAGGTGCCTCCACCCCCCTCACAACTAGCGCCTCCACAGAGTGGACAAGGTCAGCTTATCCAGACGCGTGAGATTGATGTCACCGGCGATGGCAAATTAGATACGGTCTCCCTTGTCGGTCTGAAATCAGACCTGAACAGCCCCTATTATGACAAGCTGTTTATCTCCGTCACTGGACAAGGCCAGGCGCAGGTCGTGATTCCGCTGGAAGGCGGATATAATCCGAAGATGGATTATTGTGATTTTATCCATGACAAGCTGCCTCAGATTTATGTGACCTCCGATACCGGCGGCAGTGGCGGGTTTACCTCGAATTACATCTATTCGCTCAAAAATAACGTACCCACTGCGATCCCGATGCCGGAACCGCTGCATGTCAAAGCAACCTTTAAGAATAATTATAAGGTGAAAATGAAAATCGAAGAGACCGGCAAATCCTTCACCCTCGATATTGCGGATCGCAAGGAGGCATATGAGCAATTTGGCATTTACAACCAAGGGAAGATTGTGAAGCCAATCATTGTTAATGTGGATGCATACAGCCTGTTGAAGCCTGTCGATGTGGACCGAGATGGTTTCTGTGAGTTGAAAGGCGTTCAACGCATCACAGGTATCGCGAATGCGGACACACTAGGCTATGTTACTTCGGTGTGGAAATGGCACAAAGGCCAATGGAAGCTGAAGGAAGCGGCTGTTAAGCAAACCTTGACGACCAGCATGGTGCGTGTACCGAGTCTTGAAGACGAGGATTAGATGCGACAAAGACCGCTCTTACACGGAAATATTTCCATGTAGGGGCGGTCTTTCATTCATGTGGGCTTATGCCCAGTTCCCATTGCGGAATATGGGCTCACGCGTGCCGTCTGCCAAAATTCCGTCAATCGCCATATCCTTGGAACCAATCATGAAATCCACGTGGATTAAGCTTTTGTTATAGCCATTTGCCTCAAGCTCCTCGGCACTCATCGTCGTTCCACCCTCAATCGTGAACGGGTAGGAATTGCCGAGCGCGACGTGACAGGAAGCATTCTCATCGAAAAGTGTGTTGTAGTAGATGAGGCCTGATTGTGAGATAGGCGAGTCATAGGGCACGAGTGCCACTTCACCCAAATAACGAGCGCCTTCATCCATATTCAGCATGTTGTTCAACACTTCTTGCCCCACTTCTGCGGTTGCCTCGACGACGCGGCCATCCTTGAAGGTTAGGGAGAAGCCATCAATCAATGAGCCTTGGTAGCTCAGCGGCAGCGTGCTGCGCACTGTACCGTTCGTGCCGTTACGGGCTGGCATCGTAAACACTTCCTCCGTCGGAATGTTCGGTACGAAGAAAATGCCGCTCTCGGTCTCACTGCCTGCAGCCACCCATTGATGCTTAGGTGCTAGTTCTATGTATAAGTCGGTTCCTGGTGATTGGAAATGAAGCTGCTTATACTTCTGGTTGTTCAGCATATTCTGTTTCGCGGTCAATGTAGCAATATGCTCTTTCCATGCCGCAACAGGATCTGCTTTGTCTACACGTGTCAGCTTGAAAATCTGCTCCCATAGCTGTGTAATCCGCTCGGATTCGCTCAAATTCGGGAATACCTTCGCTGACCATTCTGCCGTTGGATAAGAGACCATCAACCAGTTGACCTTGTTGTTGCGCATATAGGAAAGGAAGCCTGCGCGTGCAGTTGCTGCTGCTTTACCGGACATCGCGACACGTTCAGGAGCGACTTCCTTGAACAAGTCCGAGTTAGGCGCATAAATGGACAGGAATGCAGCGCCCTCCTTCGCCATTTCCTCCATGCCAGTTGCCCGCCACATAGGGTAAGTCTTCAAGGTGTCTTCGGAAGCGTTCTTGAGGCGGAGCGCCTTCACTTCATCGTCATCCCAATCCACTACAACGTCCTTAGCGCCTGCTTCATAGGCTTTCTTTGCCAGCTTACGAACGAAATCCGCACAAGCAATCGGTGTCGTGATGACAACGGTTTGATCCTTTTGTACATTTAATCCGACGCGTATCGCAAGCTCTGCATATTGATCTAAGTAATGCTCGAATGATTCCATCTCTTTGTCTCCTTTATATTTGAGTACCATTAATGTATGATAGAAAATAAAACTTTAACCCGTGGGAGAAAGGCTGGGCACATATGGAAACGAAAAACGCTGAAGCTAACGTAAGCGCAATATCAAATTTCATTAAGAACATTGTAAACGAAGATTTGAAATCAGGCAAAGTCAGTCAGGTCGTGACCCGATTTCCCCCGGAGCCGAACGGTTACCTTCATATAGGACATGCAAAGGCGATATGCACGAACTTTGAAATCGCGGATGATTTCAATGGACTAACGAACCTTCGATTTGATGATACGAATCCGGTCAAGGAAGATGTTGAATATGTGGAGTCCATTAAAGAAGACGTAGCATGGCTAGGCTTTAAATGGGACGGGCTTTTCTTTGCTTCTGACTATTTTGAAGAAATGTATAGCCGAGCATTAGTTTTGATTCGCAAAGGGCTGGCTTATGTAGACGACCAATCTGCGGATGAAATCCGTGAAACGCGTGGAACACTGACGCAAGGAGGAACAAACAGTCCGTATCGTGAACGCACGATAGAGGAGAATTTGTCCCTATTTGAGCGTATGCGTGCTGGTGAGTTCAAAGACGGCGAGCGTGTGCTGCGTGCCAAAATTGATATGTCTGCGCCGAATATTAATCTGAGAGACCCGGTCATCTACCGTATTCTTCACGCACATCACCATAACACAGGAGATGCGTGGTGCATCTATCCGATGTACACGTACGCTCACCCACTGGAAGATGCGATTGAAGGTGTCACGCACTCGCTTTGTTCAAGTGAGTTCGAGGATCAACGTCCGTTCTACGACTGGGTGATTCGTGAATGTGAGATGCCGAATGTGCCGAGACAATATGAATTCGCTCGTATTTCTCTAATGAATACCGTTACAAGCAAAAGAAAGCTGAAACAACTCGTCGACGAGAAAGCTGTTGACGGTTGGGACGATCCACGAATGCCGACTATATCAGGTCTGCGCCGTAGAGGCCTGACGCCAGAGTCGATTCGCAATTTTGTTCGTGAGCTTGGCGTATCCAAAGGCGGCGGTGGCAGTGTTGTTGACACTCGCATGCTGGATCACTTCATCCGCGAGGATTTGAAGCTGAAGGCGATGCGCACGATGGGCGTGCTGAATCCGCTCAAAGTCGTCATCACCAACTATCCCGAGGATGGCGTGGAAATGCTGGAAGCAGAGAATAACTCCGAGAACCCGGAAATGGGMAATCGCATGATTCCATTCTCCCGCGAGATCTACATCGAGCAAGATGACTTCATGGAAAATCCGCCGGCCAAATATTTCCGGTTATTTCCCGGCAACGAAGTGCGTTTGAAAAACGCCTACTTCATCAAATGCAACGACTTCATCAAGGATGCCGATGGCAACGTGGTTGAGCTGCATTGCACCTATGATGTTGAGACCAAGAGCGGCAGCGGCTTCACCGGCCGTAAAGTCAAAGGCACGATCCACTGGGTGGACGCGAAAAGCGCTGTACCAGCGGAATTCCGCCTGTACGAGCCACTGATCTTGGATGACGAGGAAGACGAAGAAGAGAAATCCTTCATGGATAAAGTGAACCCGAATTCCTTGCAAATCGTGCAAGGTTTCGTCGAAGACAACATGAAGAACGTGAGCCCACAGGATAAATTCCAGTTCTTCCGCCACGGCTACTTCAACGTGGATCCGAAGTACACAACACCTGATCATCMCGTGTTCAACTTGATCGTTTCGTTGAAAAGCTCGTTCGTGGTGTAACGAACGGATAAATAGTTAGAACAGCCCCCCAAGCGGATGCTTGGGGGTTTTTGGTTTAAGCTCGGCAAAAAGGGGAGCTATGCTATGGGCCCTAGATAACCAGCAAAAGTGCAAAAGTGCAACTTTTATGGGGCTTTTTGTGCGAAAAAGGTAGGAAAAATGCAAATAGGCAGTTATTTGGAGGAGAATCTCCGAAATCGCTGCGATTATGGAGAAAAGGTTGTATTTTCGCAAGTATTTACTACTAGCTAGGAGATTGGCGGGAAAAAGGGTGCCTATTAGCAGTTTTCAGGTTGGCTGAAGAACTAGGACAAGAGATTAAGATATTTGAGGATCTTCGGGAAAGACATTTTTCTGGAGAAGATGATCCAATTCCTGAAGATAAGTTCATGTCTGAGATGAAACGGATGTTTGATGATTTTGATTATGCCTATCCAGGTGGAGAGTCTAACAGAGCCTGCCAGCAAAGAGCGGTGGTCGTATTGAGAAATATCCTAGAAGAAAATAAAGGGAAGAAGATAGCCATTGGCACTCATGGTAACGTTATGACATTGATGATGAATCATTTTGATGCCACATATGGATTCGATTTCTTGAATCAAACCGTGAAACCTGATATTTATAAAATGCAATTTAATGACCTCGTACTAGAGGAAGTGACAAGACTCTGGGAACACCGTGAATAAAATGAACGACATATAACGATAAAACAGAGCAATCGCAGCCGAAGGAAGCTGAAGGATTGTTCTATTTGTATGTGCTAAAAAAGAAATTTTTTCATCACAATTATCCAGTAAAATAAAAGGATAATGGTTTCAATTAGGGAGCGTGACCACACGTGACATTAGTATTAGTCGTAGACGATGATCTGAATATATGTAAAATCACGAAGCTATACCTGGAGAAGAATGGCTTCGAGGTAGCAACGGCGAACGATGGCGAGCAGGCACTCGCTCGGTTCAAGGAGCTGCAGCCCGACTTCATCGTGCTGGATATTATGCTGCCGAAACGCGACGGGTGGTCGGTCTGTCAGATGGTCCGTGCACAAAGCGATGTGCCGATTCTGATGCTAACGGCGCGAGGCCACGTGGATGAGCGCGTGGAGGGCTTGCGGATGGGAGCCGACGACTATCTAGTGAAACCTTTTGACCCGAATGAACTGGTCGCACGGGTAACGACAATCCTTCGTCGGACGGGGCTCCGCACCCAAGTTGCGCCTGCGTCAAACGTGTATGAGGTAGGCAGCTTACGTATTGATAGCCTAGGTCATGAGGTAACCGTTGATGGGCAGGTTGTGGCACTGCCGAAGAAAGAGTACGAGCTGCTGCTGTTTTTCGTACGGAATCCGAACCAAGTGTTCACGCGCGAGGATCTGATCGCTAAAATCTGGGGGTGGGATTTCGAAGGTGAGGACCGGGTGGTCGATTTATATATCAAACGATTAAGACAGAAGCTCACAGCAGGGAAAGAGGATTGGAGTATTCGCACGGTGTGGGGTGTGGGTTATAAGTTTGAGGGACCTGGCGTATGTTGAGTTCCTTTTATCGCAAGCTATTATTTATATATATAGCCATTACGGTGGTGTCGATTCTAGCGATTTCGGGCGCAATTGGTTACACAATGAAGCAGAAGACGTATGACCGCAGTGAGAAGCTTTTACTGGAAAAAGTAGAGCAAGTGGAGGAGCTAGCGAAGGATTTGTTCGATAATTCGACGGCTCAGAAGGATTTCCGCAAGCAAATTAATGCCATGGAGAAAACCTCCAATGTCCGCGTTTCGGTCATTCGTCATCCTCGAGCGACCTTGGATAAAATCCAAGCTGTAGGCGAAGTTCCTGCCCGGCTGGGCTGGGTGGAGAAGGTACTCTCCGGTAACCCGGTGACGGTGAAGAGTACATTCGCACAGAATAGCAATGTCAAAATGCTGATCGTCGGACGTCCAGTCCTACAGGACAGCCGAGTGGTTGGGGCGATTTTTCTGTATACGCCTATCGTGAACATTCAAGGTACGATTAATGAAATTAATCGTGCGATTTATGTATCGGCCCTCGTAGTTGCGCTGCTGGCTATTGCACTTCTTTACTTTGTGTCGCGGCACTTTGTGAAGCCGCTGCAGCAGATGAGCAAGACGGCGGAGGCACTGGCGCTTGGGGATTTTAGCGGCAGGGTGCCTGTACGCGGAAAAGATGAAATCGCCTCGTTATCGGGTTCACTCAACCGAATGGCCGGCAAGCTGCAGAAGGTCGAAGAAGGCCGCAAGCGGTTTCTCTCCGAAATTTCTCACGAGCTCAGAACCCCGCTGACGACGATTCGTGCCTCTCTGCAGGGCATCACCGATGGCGTGGTAGAGCCAGAAGATGCGAAGGAATTCATCGATATCTCCCTCCAGGAGACACTGCGATTAAGCCATTTGGTAGATGATCTGCTGGAGCTGTCTTCATTTGAGGAGAAGCAGGTGAAGTTGACGATGCAAGCCGTTGATCTGCCGGAATTAATTGGACTCGTCGTGACACAGCTGAAGATGAAGGCGAAAGGCAAGGGAATTGAGCTCAGCGCAGATAGTGAGGCCCCATATACCGTCAAGGCTGACGCGGATAGACTTAGGCAGGTATTCATCAACTTGCTGGATAATGCGATCAATCACATTCCAGAGGGCTCACAAGCTGGGATCCGCGTGAAGGCGGTCAGGCAGGAGCGTTGGATCGAGGTATGGGATGATGGGCAGGGCATCTCGCCGGAGAAGCTGCCGTATCTTTTTGATCGGTTTTACAAAGCAGACGAAAGCCGCAATCGCGCTGGCGCAGGGCTGGGTTTAACGATTTGTAAACACATTATCGAAGCGCACGGCGGTTCGATTCTTGCCGAGTCGCAGCTGGGGGCTGGGACAGTTTTCAAAATCTTTTTGCCAATTGTATAAATGTAGGTGCATGACAAACTTATGACATAACTATGGGATAAGATAGGGTTCGTAAGGTACACAGCTAATAAACGAATCGAGGAGTGATTCCACATGTTGAAGAAGAAGTTAGCAGGAATAGTGTTGGTAGGTGCGATCGTATGTTCCGTTCCGGTAGCAGCTTTCGCTGAAAATGTACAAGGAGATGCGACAGCGTCTGCGACAAGCAAGTTTCATCCGATCAAGCAACTTTTGCTAGAAAAAGCGCAAGCTTTTGGCATATCAACGGATGGAAAAACGAACAAGGAGATCAAGACAGAGCTGAAGGCGGCTGGTACGGCGAAACATACCGAGCATCTGAATGCGGCGGCAGCTAAATTGGGTATCTCCACAGATGGCAAGACAGCGGAGCAGCTTAAAACGGAGATCCAAGCCGCTGTAACGGTGAAACTTCAGGCGAAAGCAACGAAGCTTGGCGTGAGCACGGACGGGCTGACGAACAAGGAGCTCAAAGCAGCCTTGAAAGCGGCCAAAGAAGCTAAGAAAGCAGCAAAAGAAGCGAAGAAATCAGAGGCTGTGAACAAGAAGGCAGCCAAATTGGGCATCTCCACGGATGGTAAAACAACCGAGCAAGTGTACGCGGAGATTGAAAGTGCCCTGCAAGCGAAATGGGCGAAAAAAGCAGCAAAATAAACGTGGCAAATAAAGCGGCCCTGAGCTCATAACTCAAGGCCGCTTTATATTAGGAAAGGTCAAATGCCACCAAATCTCTCGCCATCGTGATTGGGCCATCATATATCTCCGCCATGCCTTCCGTGTAGGCGGCCTCCGCCTCCTCATTGGCAGCAGGTGCAGGAATGTGGTGGGTAAGAACTAGATGCGCTACGCCCGCTTCTCGGGCAATTTCGGCCACTTCCAGCGTCGTAGAATGATACTTTGCCGGATTGGACAGACCAATGGTTTGCTCAGGGAATTTGGCGATCAGCGCGTCTAGCCACGCTTTGTTATAAGATTCGTGTACTAGTAAATCCACGCCGCGACTATGTTTGATCATATTGTCAACCGGAATGGTATCCCCCGAAATGACAACCGACTTGCCGTTGTATTCGAATTTGTAGGCAATAGCAGGATCAACAGGTTTATGATCGACTTCGAAACCGGTGATTTTAACACCACCCTGATCGTAAACAACACCATCGTTGCTTTCAAAATAACGAATGTCGGCCCCTTCACCCGCGGAGAAGTTATAGTTCACTCGAAGATTTACGTCGAAGTCGAAAGACGCTCTCATTTTGCCGATAATCTCCTTCGTCGTGGTCGGTCCGTAGACATTCATTGGACCTTTCCGCCCCTCAAAAACCCGATCCGCGATCACATGTGTCCGCCAGCTCGTAATGAAGACATCGAAAAACCCGGAATTATGATCACTATGATGATGCGTAAAAAAGACATCCGAAATCCGTTGCGGCATAACTCCTGCCTTAATTAGCTGGTCAACGGTCGCACCTCCGCAATCGAATAGAAAGGCTTTATTGCCTGCGAGAATTACGACGCCTGCCTTCGCCCTGCCATAGAAGGCTCTCGGTGTGCCTGTGCCAAGAATGATGACTTTGATATGCTCATGATACTCTGGCAATAGATTTTCTTGGGGTTGTATATACAAATGAATGGCCTCCTCGGTCACATCAGGTTATTTTTCTTTCTTCGCTTCATTTAAAAGCGATAAATCCAAAAATTTGCTGAAATCCAACTCTTCCGCTTTCACTTTTAAATACCCTGCATCAAAGGAGGCTTTAGCCTGCTCGTTAATATCATCCAACGTGATGTCTTCGGTTAATTTCAAATGGTCGATAGCTGCTTTGATAAGCGCTGGCTCCATCCCTTTACCCGTTAATTGCTTCAATTCATCGCTAATGAGCTCATAGGCTTTGTTCGGATTTTGCTGAATGAAATCGATGGCTTGTTTGTTGGCTTTCACGGCTTTTTTGGCCAAATCACGGTGATCTTTCAGAAACGTATCGCTGGCTACGAGAATTGTTAATGGATAATTGCCGTCTTTGGGCGGGATCTTGTTCCAATCGACTAAAATCGTACCGGAACCCTCTTGGATCATCTGTGTGCCCCACGGCTCTGCAATTAAAGTGGCATCTACTTCTTTCTGGCGCATCGCAACTAATGTATCTGCCGGGGCACGCGTAACGATTTGTACGCCTGACGTATCAGTCGATACTTTCAATCCTTCCTGTTTGAGCAGCAAGCGAAGGGACAGATCTGGCGTGCCTCCTTTGGCAGCGACGGCTACTGTTTTACCGACAAGATCCTTCACGGAATTGATGCCTGCGTCCTTGCGTGCAACCAATACCGCGCCGCCGTTATTCGCGCCAGTAATAACTCGGATATTTTTGCTTTTCAAATATTGATTGATAACTGGACCCGGACCCACGTAGCCAATATCAATTTGGTCCGTAGCAATGGCTGTTGCGAAATCTGCTCCATTGTCAAAGGCAGTGACGTCAATCTTGGCATTTTTACCAAAAGCGTCCTGGAAATAGTTGTTTTGCAGGGCAACAAATCCCGGAGCATGGGTGACATTTTTCAAAATACCAATTTTCACAGTCGTATTGACAGCGCTTGAAGCGGTTTCTTTACTCTGATCGCAGGCCGACAAAACCAAGGATACGACTAAGACCAAACTCATGATCCAACCTATTTTTTTCACACTAATTCCCCCTTATTTGGTTCTAGCAAACGCCATTTATTTCTTAAGCTGAAAACGAAGCACGATCCGATCCTCTAGTTGTTTAAAACAGAAATGATCCGAAATGGTACCGATCACAGCGATGATGATGACGACGCAGAGGATCGTTGCCGTGTCGCCAAGTCCGCGTCCGTCCTGCAGCATTTGCCCAAGTCCCACACCTTTGGCAATCAGTTCGCCAGCTACAAGCGCCCGCCAAGCGAAGGCCCAAGCGACTCGAATCCCAGTTATCCAATGGGGAAATGCCGCCGGCAGCTGCACTTGAAAGAACAAGCGGTATCCGCTGCCTGTTCCCAGCATTTGCGCAGCTCGCAGATGAATCGGCGAAATATTCATGATCCCTGTGCGGCTGGCCATCGACATCGTCCATGTGGCGCCAATGGTGGTAATGAAAATGACCGCCGTGTCATTCAAGCCAAACCAGATAATCGCGAAGGGCAGCCATGCTATACTCGGGACGGTCTGGAGGGCAACAACGACAAAGCCGAAGGTCTCGTCAAAATAGCGATAGCGAGCAAATAAATAACCTAGTAGCGTCCCGATCCCAATGGAAATGGCAAATGAGATGATTAAACGACGGAGACTAGCCCCAATGGCACTTAAGAGGTGCCCGTGAACAAACCCATCATAGAAGGCCTGGAAGGTTTGCAGCGGTGAAGGAAACTTCCATCCCCACTGGAAAATTCTAAATCCCAACTCCCATATGATCAGCAGCAGAATTAGAAATAGTGTTCTTCTTAAGGCTGTATGCATGGCCAAGCTCCTCTCTGACTACCTTCTCGAGCTCATCAGTAAGAGCTTCCATAATTCTACTCTCCAAAGCATGAATGAGCGGATCGCTGCTTTGATGAGGCCTTGCTGCCTGCACGGTGAATTCTTTCTTAACCCGGCCAGGCTGCGTCGCCATCACGACAACACGATCGGATAACATGACGGCTTCACGAATGTTATGCGTAATGAACAAGATGGTTTTACCGGTTTTCAGCCAAATCTCTTCCAAATCCTTCAGTAAGATGAAGCGCGTTTGCTCATCCAAGGCCGCAAAGGGTTCATCCATTAATAGGATCTCAGGATCCATAACGAGCGCTCTGGCAATCGCTACTCTTTGTTTCATCCCGCCAGACAGCTCATGCGGATACCGATCGATGAACTTGCTCAAGTGCACGGCTTTAATTTGTTCAGAAGCAAGTGCATAGCGATCTTTCTTGGATAGCCCTTTTTGCTTCAAACCGAAGGCCACATTATCCAGCACGGTAAGCCAAGGGAACAAGCCGTGTTCTTGGAAAACAACAATCCGATCGGCCCCTGGCGCAGTAACCTTTTGCCCATTGACGGTAATCGCTCCACTACTTACTTGTTCGAATCCGGCGATCAGATTCAATAGCGTGGACTTCCCGCAGCCAGAAGGTCCTACCACGGAGACGAATTCTCCCTTTTTAATCGTGAGAGAAACTTGATCTAATGCCGTATAGGCATTGCCTTTATGCTGTGAAAAAGATTTATTCACATTGTTTATTGAAATCATAGGTTTGGCCTCCAGGCTGATGTTCGTCTATATATCTGTGAAGAAACGGTTCGGATGATAAACGACGATCTTCTTTTTGGCATAATCGATGAGTCCTTTATCGCGCCATTTGTTCAATGTTTCCGTAACGGTTTGTCTGCTGCAGCCAATGACATAGGAAATTTCTTCATGACTGAGCGGCACCTGAACTTCAAGCTTCTCCTCTGTCGGCTTGCCCAGCTGCAGGAGGAACCAAGCGAGCCTCCACGCGACGGGGCGGGAGATTAAGGTTTCGACCATTCGCTGTGTTTGCAGGAGTCTGCGAGCACCTAGCACGGCAACGGAGTAGGAAAACTCCGCATTCTCCTTGGCCAATTCGAGAAATTTCCGGCTGTCTAGTGTAACGATGTGGCTGTCCACTAGGCACTTGGCGTAGCGCTTCCGAGCGATGTTCGTCAACACTTCCGCATTGCCGAAAACCTCTCCCTCGTAGCGAAGAAATAAGGTAATCCCTTGCCCCTCCTCGGAAGATTGGGAAATCTTAATTAATCCTGAAGCCACATAATAGGCACCGCTGGGCAAGTCATTTTCCTGAAAAACAAACTCGTTTTTTCGGTAAGTATGACTAATACCATGTTTGCGAAAAGCCTCAATCATGACTTCCTTTGTAGGGTCTTTGTCCTGAAGGTCAGCAAGCTCATGTAATTGGTCCATAATAGGATCATTCTCCCATTCGTATTTCTTAAAAGCGTGCACTTCATTTAATACCTAGTATTCCAATCTGTTATATGTATATTATCACATGATATCACGTTAGAATGTCGGATTCCCGACAAAATGAAAAAAACGTGAGTTCAAAGAGTTAGACGCTTTAGGATTCATTCATCTAGCGTCATTTTTCTTGATATACTAAATGAAAGTCTGGAAATTGTTGGGCCGATGCCTGTCAGGAGGTCATCATGCTTTTCTTCTCAAAATTTCTATTACGTCTCATTCGTTGGAATAATCTCTTTGTTTTTGGCGTGGCCGTTGTGTTCATTGGAGGAAGTTCGCTCTTAGCCTACGAGCTAGAGCCGAGCACCTTTGAGACCCGATTTAACGGCTTGTGGTGGGTGATGACGACAGTTACAACAGTGGGTTATGGTGACTTCTATCCACATACGGTTGCAGGCAAATGCCTAGGGATCGTCGTCTATATCTTCGGTATTGGGCTTATTTCCATCACAATTAGCAAAGTCGTGGATGCCTTATTTGTGTATCAGCGGATGAAGGAGGAAGGGAAATTGAAATTTGCAGGGGAGAATCATTTTGTCATCATTGATTGGAGTCAGCATGCAGAGAATGCGATTAATGAGATTCTGAACTCAGATCCTCTCGTGGAGATTGTCCTTATAGATACACTGGAAAAATCGCCAGTTCAGCATGATCGCGTACATTATGTGCTGGGCAACCCGCAGCTCGTGACGACACTCGACATGGCGAATACGTCGAAGGCAAGAGCGGTCTTCATCTTTGCGGATGAGGTGACGCAGTTCCAGAACACGATTCGAGATCCCGCCTTCGTCGATGGCAAAACATTACTGGTCGCGACGACCGTCGAGCGCAATTATAACCATGTATACACGATTGTGGAGATTCGCGATAAGAACAACTTGCCTAACTTCCAGCATATTCGCATCGACGAATTCATCTTTGGCAGTGAGACGATTTCGCAGCTTGCGGTACGCTCGGCGTTTAGCCCAGGCACCTCGAAGATTCTTACCCAGCTGCTAACGCGGACGCCGCAGGGTGAGGATCTCTATGAAATTCCTACACAAGCGAAGTKGGTAACTTTTCATGATGCTTTTCAGGACTTGCTGCAAAAGGGTGCAACACTGATCTCAGATGGCGAGCATCTGAATATCAATAAAAGGCTTCATGAAGAGATTCCGCAGGGGGCTAAGCTGTTCGTGATTTGTGATAAGGAAACGTACGGACGGTTGACGCGGAAATAGAAGAAGAGCCAGGAGGGAGTTGGTCCTCTTGGCTCTTTTTGACTTACAGTTTCATATTGCGTGATGGTCAAGTACGAAATAGCGGGAGAATGTACAGGTAATTACATAGAAACCCTTGATTTTATGGAGTTAACTGTAAAATATACATTTAATTTCAAGTATTTGCTGCAAAAACGACAGGAACTTAAAAATTAGCTTCATGTTTTCCAGTTAATCTTCAGAATCCAGCTAGAATCGGATAAATAACTGGAGTTTTTCCAGTTAATGAGAATGTGTGGCCGGATAGCCATCTGTAAACTATGTAAAACAGGCCTAATAGGCTCGGGAGGCAGTCCTCAGGTTTCCTCATCGTGGTTGTGAAGGGCATACCCCCATATCGCAGTATAAGCCCTCTCACTTCACCTTCAAGAC
Organism: Paenibacillus sp. 2RAB27; assembly: GCF_052115445.1. Lineage (NCBI taxonomy): Bacteria > Bacillati > Bacillota > Bacilli > Caryophanales > Paenibacillaceae > Paenibacillus > Paenibacillus sp. 2RAB27. The sequence goes on along the minus strand of NZ_JBFRGR010000012.1, from coordinate 140,096 downwards.
CGCAACCAACCGGCTCAACGTCGTCCCTTGAACGAGCAATGAGAAGACCACATTGCTGAACGTCATCGCGAGCAGCAGGTCGCGACCCTCGAACGCAGGCGACACGCCTAGCAGGAGTGCAATGGACAGCGAGCCCTTCAGCCCGCCCCAAGCGATGATGGGCTTCCAAGCCGAAGGCATATCGCGATCCATGGCAAGACTTACATACACGGCGATGAATCTGGCGAGGAGGACGATGACGATACTGCCGCCGATCTCTTGCCATTTGTCCGTGAAGTTGATGTTCGATATTTCCAAGCCCACCATAAGGAAAATAAGGGCATTGCCAATGAAGGCGATGACTTCCCAGAAGGAGTCCATTTTCTCCAGCGTGGTATCGGACATGCCGATGTTCTTCCCATAAGTCCCGAGCAATAGTCCAGCGAAGACGACCGAAATTACGCCAGATAGATGAAACATCTCAGCGATCTCGAATACGCCATAGAACAAGACGATGGAAAGACCAATTTCGACGAGATAGTTATCGATCCGCGAGGTGATTCGGGAAGCTAGGAAGCCGCCAATGATTCCGATTGCCATGCCGCCGATGACCACTTTAGCAAACTCTAATGTGCCGTCAAGGAGACTGGACATGCTGAGCATCGTGGTGACTAGCGCAATTTTGAACAGGACGACAGCGACACCGTCGTTGGCCAAGCTTTCACCCTCGACGATGGTAGATAACTTCGAGTTCAGTCCTAGCGACTTGAAGATACTTAGCACGGAAACGGGATCGGTAGCCGCCATCAAGGCGCCGAATACGAGTGCTTTTTGCAGGGAGAGACCTAAGAAAACAGAACAGAGCACCGCTACAAGAACAAAGGTGATCAACGTGCCGAGTAAGGAGAGCAGCAGGATAGGTCGCTTGTTTTCCTTCACCTCATGGAAGTGCAGCTTGATTGCGGCATCCCCAATGAGGGCGGATAAGAAGATCAGGATAACCGTAGTTTGAAACACATGGTCGGAAGCAATGTAATCTTTCAACTCATCCATAGCGGGAATGGGGAGAAGTCCAAGGAGTAAACCAGCTATGACGAGCAGTGTAGGGTAGGGTTGCTTCGTTTTATCAGCCAAATAGGCAATGGCTACCGCAATGGCAAGCAGGACTAGCCAGTAGTGAATCATCTCAGTTCCTCTCCTTTTCACCCAAGTGTTCCAATTGTGTAAACAATGTTACCAACTTCGCTACAGCCAAGTGACACTAGTCAAAATGCGATGCTTCATAAGAGATAGAATAAAGGCCTCATAGTAATCCTTGCGGACAATGAATTGATACTTATGATCGTGGAAAGCGTAGAACAAGACATCGGTCATAACGTGATTATGGTCAAAATCGTGCTGAACGTCTTTCACCCTCTGATCCATAGTGGCATCCCCGAGAACATGAATACGAAATTCAATATCTTGGTTGTTGGCTGTTTCACTGAGTTCGATAGCTTTTTCGTCAAACGTGTACGTTAACATGGCACTTACCTCCTCTTTCTCACATCAAATACCTGAAATAAATATAGAAGCTGGACAGAACGATCGAGATGATCATCAGCGGGAAGCCATATTTCAAATATTTCACAAAGGTGATCGGATAGCCTTCTTTTCCGGCTAGGCCAGCTACGATCAAGTTTGCGCTCGCCCCGATTAACGTACCATTGCCGCCCAAACAAGCGCCCAAAGCCAGACTCCACCACAGCGGCTCTAGATTGCTCACGCCCATATTACCCATTTCCTGAATCAATGGAATCATGGTGGCAACGAACGGGATGTTGTCGAGGAAAGCCGATGCAATCGCGCTCAGCCAAAGAATCAGCATTGAGGTTGCGAATTCATTACCGCCCGTTAATTCAATCGCGTGCGCAGCTAACTGCGTAATCACGCCTGTTTCTACAAGTCCGGACACGAGCACGAAAAGACCAACAAAGAAGAAGATCGTAGGCCACTCGATACTGGCAAAAGCAGGCTCCAGCATGTGCTCGCCAGTCAGGAGAAGCAGCAGAAACGCGCCGCTCAGTGCTACCGTAGCCGATTCTAGATGTAGGCTCTGATGCAGGAAGAAGCCTAGAATGGTAAGGGCCAGAACGATGAGGCATTTCCATAGGAGCTTCCGATCCGTCAGCATGGCCTTCTCATCCATCGCCATAATGCTTTGTTGCAGCTCGGGCGTAGACTTGATTTGTTTGCCGAACAGTAGAAGGAACAAAGGAATATATGCCAGCAGGATAATGATGACGATCGGTGTTAAATTGGAGATAAACGCCATGAACGTGAGCTCACTCACCGCGCTTCCGATCATAATATTAGGCGGATCACCGATCAACGTTGCAGTTCCTCCGACGTTGGAAGCAATGATTTGTGTAAAAAGAAACGGGAACGGATTTACCCGAAGCTGCCTCGTGATACTCAGGGTGACAGGGACCATCAGAAGGACCGTAGTCACATTGTCTAGAAAGGCCGAGCATACCGCTGTGATGATCACAAGCGCGATCAATATCCTTCGCGGCTGTCCCTTGGCGAGCTTCGCTGCCTTCACCGCGACATATTTGAAAAGCCCCGTCTCCGCCGTAATGCCTACGATAATCATCATCCCGATGAGTAGGCCCAGCGTGTTGAAGTCGATGTGATGCAGAGCTGTCTCTTGGCTGACGGTGCCAAAAACAACCATCAGCACGGCGCCGATCATCGCGATAATGGTGCGGTGGATTCTCTCGGAAATGATAATCGCATAAATAAGTAAGAAGATGCCGATCGCCCAGTAAGCTTGTAATTCCACTAAATCTGCCTCCATTTAACTTTATTTCAGGATTTCCAGTATTGTCCTGAATTATGTACGAGGAAGGACCACAGTTCCCTGAAAAAGATAAAAAGAGCCCGCTTTTGGCAGGCTCCTCCGGGTCAATCCTATATAGCGTAACTATACCTGCTCCGTTGGGAGTTGTAAAGATAAAGTGATGTCATCATGGGGTTGTTGCAGCAGATAACGTTATGGCATAACGCTATTTGCCGAATTGCCTCGTGTTAAAGGCTCGATCACGTATGTCGAACTCGCTTCAGGCGTAGCTGCCTGCTCGCCGCGCACGGTCCACCCATAGGAGAGGACGGCAGTCAGGCGTTGATGCTGCTCCGCGGTAAGAGTTGCCACGACCGCTTCGTGACCGGTTTCGAGCTGCAACTCAGGCTCCTGACCGAAAACGACGAGAATCCAGCTGGCGATGCCGCGCAGCGTATTATATTTGATCTGGTAGCCTTGACGAACGGCTTGCTCGAACGCGGCGAGATCGTCACTCGCGAGCTCGGTTAAGCGCGTATAGTCGAATTGGAACTTGCTTTCATCTACCGGAAGCTGGCCAGCTTGGACCCGCCTAAGAAGCTCATCTGCGGAAGATTCTTGGGACTTGAGTGATTCTAGGATGAGTGCATCCCATTGCGACAGTTTAACTGGGTTGGCTTCGGGAGTTGGCATTTGGATTCGCTCCTGTCTGTACGATGTGGTTTGTATGAAAGAGACTGCCCAACCGTCGTATCGACGATGAGGCAGTCTTCTTAGCATGTTTAGCAGTTGAATTACTTACCGGATTTGCTTGCGTTATACTTGCTCAAGAAATCCTTCACTTTAGCAGAATCTGCTTTGATTTCTAATCCCGTTTTGACAAGCGGGCTTAATGTCGAGATTGCTTTGAACTTATTGTTCTTGTAGTAAGCAAGGAATTCGTCTTGATTGATAGAGTAAAGTACAGCTTTTCTCAAGTCAGCGCTCTTGGCAACTTCACGGTTCTTGGTGTTGAACAGCAAGTAGGAGACAGCGTTGCTTGGGATCGTTTGGAGTGAAAGCTTAGTATCCGCTTTGACAACGTCGAACTTCACTTCGGACACGCCGTAGTACAAGTGAATTTCACCGCTTCTAAGCGCTGACAGGGTGGCTTCAGCATCTTTGATGAAACGAATTTTGATGGAGTCAACTTTCGGCTCGTACTTTGTCCCCTTCATATAACCAGGGTTTTTATAGAAAACGGCTTCGTAATCATTTTTGTAAGACAAAATGTAAGGACCGCTTGTAGCCAACGTGTTGTTGTATTTAGCACCCTCAGTAATCGTCGCTTGGTCGCCGTACGCGATGTCTTTATTTACGTCATATTTGGCTACATCGTACGTGTTGATGCTTTCAACTTGCTTCTTGGAGACGATACCCGCCGATTGATGTGCTAGATAGTTCAAAACTTGCGGGAACGGTTCCGTCGTTGTCAGCTTAACAACTTGATATTTGCCTTCTTTATTGCTTGCTTTTGTTTTATCCGCGACTAGGGATGAAATTTTGGTGCCAAGGCCTTTTTCGAGACTCGACTTGATTGTGTCGGAACCACCGGATACTTTAACGGATTCAAGTACGGCAGGGTCGGTCACGAGTTCTACATTTTTAATATGCTCATGCAAAGTGAAAGTACGGTGATTCGGTACAGAGTTTTTGTCTTTGGCACGATTTAGCGAGAAAATAACATCTTCAGCACCAACGCGTTCGCCAGAGTCAGCGGCTAGCTTGTTCTTAATTTGTGCAAAGTCGATATCGTCACGAAGTAAGAAGTAGTAGTCTGAATTCCCGTTGGCGATGGCAAAGTTGTGCGAAAGTGAGCCTTCAGCCGTTAGCTTGTCGTCATCTGTCAAGTTGAGTAGACGTACGTACATGTTCGTGTTGATAATATTGATCGAACCGTCATTGCCTTTGATCGGATCGAGGGATGTCAAAGATGGAAGCGTGGATTGCAGAATGATCGGGTCTTTCGCACGTTTGGCCGTATCCTTGAAGTCTAGCTCTTCCCATGGAAGGGAGCGTGATTTCGAGAGACGTACAGACTCTTTCTTCAGCACATCTTGATTGAACGCTTGTGCTTTAAGTGAGTTGTAAAGCGGTGCGATGTAAGCCTTGTCTAGCACTAATTGTTGTTCGAATTTCTTGTAAGTTTCTGTGTACTGCTCTGGTGTCTGTGCTGCTGCTTGATCAATCAGCTTGTCGATCTCAGGATCGGACATAATGCTGTAGTCGCCACCTGTTTTGAAAAGGGAACGTACCGCATAATCCGGGTTACCTGTAACCGTAGTCCAGCTGGACAAGGCAGCATCGAAATTGCCTGCATCTTGTTGCGCTTTGAACGTACCGTAATCCGGCTGGATGTTCAACTTCACGTTAAAACCGTTCTTCGTAAGTTGGTCACGAACGATGTTAAGGTCTGTTTCGTTGGAGCTCATACCCAATAGTTCGATGTCTACAGGGGTAGTGTTGGCAGCAGCTGATGCTCCTGGTGATGGTGACGCAGCATCCTTCGTTGTGAAATTGCATCCGCTCAGCATCAAAGAGGCACCGAGGATGACGGGGATGACGACCTTGCTTTTCTTAATCATAGATTGACCCTCCTAGTAAAAGTAAGTGTATGAACGCACATTCATTCCATATTCCTTCAAGTGTATGTGTAACGATGAGGTCCATGGAGTAAGAATGAATATTCCAAGATGATTTGCTTGTTTTAGTCAAGCTTTGGATCTAGCGCGTCGCGTAGTCCGTCTCCAAGGAAGTTGAAGGACAGCACGAGTGCGATGATAGCCAAGCCAGGATAAATTGCCGTGTAGGCATGAGTTTCGAGATAGGAACTTCCGACCTTTAGAATATTACCCCACTCGGGGATATGCGGTTCGACGCCGAGTCCGAGGTAGCTCAAGCTGCTTGTTGAGATGATGGCTCCACCGACAGTCAACGTAGATTTAACGATCATTGGCGCAATGGAGTTCGGGATAATATGTCTGAGCAAAATGATAAAATCGCCAGCGCCGAAAGCGCGCGCCGCTTGCACATATTCAAGCGTAGAGACGAGCAGCACGTTGGCTCTCATGGTCCGAGCATACGTAGGAATGGCCCCTACGCTCAGTGCGATGATGAGATTGACCGTGCTGGCGCCGAATGCCGCGATGATCGCGATGGCAAGCAGGATGCCTGGAATGGCGTACAAGATATCAAGCGCTCGCATGATGAGATTGTCTGTACTGCGTCCGTAGTAGCCGGATATCGCTCCCAGTGAGCCTCCAATAATGACAGGGATCAATGTAGAGAGGATACCAACAAAGAGCGAGATGCGTGCACCGAATACGATCCGAGAGAACAGACATCGACCGAAGTTGTCCGTACCAAGCGGATAGGCAAGGCTTGGCGATTGCAGAATAGCTCCGTAATTATTATCGATCGCCATCCCGTAGTCGAACGTCAAGTAGCTGCACAACGAGATTGAAATAAGAAAACCGATGAACCACAGACCCAGCATGGAAGTAGAACTGCGGGACAGCCGATCAACAACCTCATTTAATTTCGTGCCGGACGAACCATCTCTGTTCTTAAGTTTGGACATCAACAGGATGCCAAGCGCCAAGGCGAACACATTGCCCGTTAAAGCAGTTACAAGCAGCAGAACCGCAACGACCCACATCCACTTGGGCATATGCTGGTCATCTGCATATCGGGAGATCAGAAGAAGAGCAAGTAATTGAACGACTCCGGCGACTAAAATGAGGCCCATACCCGGTACGAATAAGTTGGATACATACGGCTTGAAGACGTTTAGAGCTGAGACAGCGAAAACGAACAAGGTCGTCAATAATGCGTAGAACGAGAGAATATATGCTGCATTCTTCTTGCGTTTGATGAGCTGAAAGGCAGCTGTAACGATGAAAATATTCGCAGTCAGCAAGCTGAGCAATAGTAGGTAGCCTAACCATCGAGTGGTGCGGCGGATCTCACCATGCTGAAGCAGATCTCTGCGGATCAAAGCCATTGTTCCTAGTTGAAGAAGTGCAAAGACCAAATACGAGACAAAGGCAGCGAACACGGCTGAATGCACAGCGAGGTGAGCTCCTTCGAAGCTGTTGATCAACAATACCAGCGCCAAGCTTAAGGAGGCGATCCCCGCAAAGCTGGCTTGTCCGTATTCGGAGCAGGTACGTAATCTGAAATGAGTGTCCTGTTTAGTAAGTATCGGTTTGGTCACGTTGTCACCTGCTAGTATTGTTTCATTTTGGAACGGATTCGTGGATCAAAAAAGGCATATAAAATGTCAATGACGACATTGACGATAGAGATTGTGATGGCTGTATAGACGACGCCACCCATAATTGCGGGAATATCGGGAATGAACTGCTTGTCCACGATATAGCTTCCAATCCCGTTGATATTGAAAACCTTCTCTGTCACAGCCGCTCCGCCGAGCATGGCACCGAACTGAAGTCCGATGACCGTAATGATCGGGATTAGCGCATTACCCACGGCGTGCTTCCAAAGCACCTGGCCGCGGGATAACCCTTTGGCCCGGGCTGTCGTAATATAATCCTCGTGGATGACCTCCAGTGTAGAAGAACGCGTCATCCGGGCGACGGCCGCTGTAAGTCCTGTTCCTAATACGACAATCGGCATGATCATCGTCAAGGCATTATTCGGATTATACGTAGCCGGGAGCCAGTGCAGCTTGATTGAGAAATTTAAGATAAGGACGAGCCCTTGCCAGAAGTTAGGGATCGACAATCCAATCAGTGCAATCAACATGAACGTATAGTCGAAGAAAGAATTCGGCCGAGTGGCAGATACCAACCCGATCGGCAGCGCGATCAGTACCGCTACAATCGTGGAGATGACAGTTAGTGTCAGCGTCACGGGAAACTTCGCGGCGATGGAGGTAGTGACGTCTTCACTTCCCGCAAACGACTTGCCTAGATCGAATGTCAGAATACCTCGGAACGTATGCCACAGCTGAACCAGATAAGGCTGATCAAGCCCGTAAAGCTGATTAAACTTGGCAATCTGCTCGGCTGTAGCCGTTTCCCCGATAATGTTGGCCGCAGGATTCATGGGCGACAGATAGAGAATGGTAAAGACCAGAAATGCGACGCCAAAAATGACGAAAACGGTCATCACGAGCCGTTCAGCGATATATTTGAAATAGGCATTGTTATAAATCAACATAAGAATGTACATAAGAACACCGGGAATAATGGATATAGCGAGAAAAGCCGGGTGTCGTATCAACTGGGTGAATGTATCGGCATAGGTAGTCTGCGACTTGCCATTCCCATCTTGCTCAGCATCAAGGTGACGCAATAACGCCTCCCTGAACTTGATCGCCGTGATCTGATTAGCTTCACGATCCAGCTTCTCTGGTGCGACGGTCTGACCGAAAAATCGGTGCTTGCGTTCAAGTTGTTCTTTCGCCTCCTTGAACATCTGATCGCGATATCCGGAGGCAGTCCATTGCTGTTCTAACTTGTCCAACTTAGCCTTGTGCATACTCTTCTTCTTATTGGACAGGTAAACCACATAGACGATTAGATGCAAGGGAGCCCCCGCCAGTAGTAGCAGAAAGCGATAAGTAGGATGCAGTAGCATTTTGGGAAAAATGTTCCCGAGTCGATCGACTAGAGGTGAATCCATAGCTGAAGTGTGCCCGGTCAAGTTCGTATGCTCCTTTGTCGGTCGTTTATATTGCATTATTCCGATCGATATAGTAGATTTTAAGAGTGGCAGCTGAAAATGTCAATAATGGTCGGAAAATAGTTTATTTTATTCGAATTATATAATTTTTTTATCGTTGCGATATAATTAACTTATATTTTAACATGTATTTACGAATGATAGAAACTTTCTTTTCAAGTTTATCCCAACTCAAAGGTGATTATATGACATCCATTTTAGAAGTGAAGCAATTGTCTGTCTCTTTCTACACACGAGATAAGGAAGTTGAAGCGGTTCGTAACGTAAGTTTCTCTGTTCGCGAGGGAGAGACGCTGGGGATCGTGGGCGAATCCGGCAGCGGGAAGAGCGTTACAGCACGTACGATCATGAGGTTGCTGCCATCACCTCCTTCGATGGTGAAGGGGGGAGAGGTTCTCTTCCAAGGACAGAACCTCGCTGATAAGTCAGATCTTGAGATGGAGCATATTCGCGGTCGCGATATCGGCATGATCTTCCAAGATCCGATGTCCTCCCTGAACCCAACGATGCGTATCGGTCGACAAATTGAGGAGAGTTTGATCAAGCATCGAAAGCTTGGCAAGGAAGAAGCACAGCGGGAAGCGATTGAGATGCTGAAGCTTGTTGGTATCCCCTTCGCAGAAGCACGCTACTTACAGTATCCCCATGAATTTTCCGGTGGTATGCGTCAACGCGTAATGATTGCGATCGCGCTTGCTTGTCGACCATCGCTGCTTATTGCGGACGAGCCGACGACTTCGCTTGATGTCACCATTCAGGCGCAGATTTTGCACCAGATGAAGGAGATTCAGCGCAAGCTGGGCACCTCTATTATCTTGATTACGCATGATCTAGGTGTCGTAGCCGGCATGTGTGATCGGGTCGTAGTCATGAAGGATGGCGAAGTCGTGGAGACGGGCACGACGGAGGAGATTTTCTCTGCTCCGAAGCATCCCTACACAGTGCGTCTGCTGAACGCACTGCCAAGGCTTGACGAGAAGAAGAAACCTAAACTCGTTTCCTCTGTCACTCGTTCAGCAGATGATCGTCCCTTGCTGGAGGTTCGGTCGCTTAGACAGCATTTCAATCTAGGCAAAGGCCAGATCATCAAAGCAGTCAACGATGTCAGCTTTGATATCCGTGCCGGGGAGACGCTAGGCGTAGTAGGAGAATCTGGCTGTGGTAAATCCACCACAGGTCGGACCATCTTGCGGTTAAACGAAGCGACAGGCGGAGAGGTGCTGTACAAGGGGATCTCGCTCAACCGCTTAAACCGCAGGGAAATGAAGACGATGCGACGCTACATGCAGATGATCTTCCAGGATCCGTATGCCTCCCTGAATCCGCGTATGCGTGTTGCCGACATTATCGGCGAGGCGTTGGACCTCCACCGCATGACGAAAAGCAGGGGGGAGCGGCAGCATCGGATCGAAGAACTGCTTGAGATGGTCGGTCTTAGCCCATCTCACGCGATGCGCTATCCGCATGAGTTCTCTGGCGGGCAGCGGCAGCGGATTGGCATCGCCCGAACACTGGCGGTTGAGCCAGAGTTTATCGTTTGCGACGAGCCGTTGTCGGCTCTGGATGTTTCCATTCAGGCGCAAATCGTCAAGCTGCTKGAGGAACTGCAGCAGAGGCTGGGGCTAACGTACCTATTCATCGCTCACGACCTTTCGATGGTCAAGCATATCAGTGACCGCGTAGCCGTGATGTACAAGGGTAAGATCGTTGAACTCGCAGAGAGCGAAGAGTTGTATGCGAACCCGATGCACGCGTATACCAAGTCGCTGCTCGCGGCGATTCCGGTTCCTGATCCGGCGGTGGAGTCGCGTAAGGCGTTCGTGCCACTCATGGATTCGTCGATACAGGATCCGTATGGGCTGGAGCGGTCGCGGTTTGTTGAAGTGACGCCAGGCCATTGGCTGGCTGTGAATGAATGATAACGCGCGTCCCTTCATGGAGGGACGCGCTTTTGTGACATATAAGAATTTTGGGTAAGCGAATCTTTCCCCCTTATTTCATGTATAATCAAACTTCACTTTAACTGATTTCGGCTTTCCCACCCGGCTAAATGGAAAACATACAGTTAATTATTGCAAATTCCTCCAAATTCTACGATTAGATGGATTTTATGTGGTTAAATCATCAAATTTCATCCGTATTCTCTTGAAATTTTGAAATTACATGGATAGTTTCCAGTTAAATCACTGAAACACGAATGAGACGTGAAATTAGCTGTACAAAATACAGTTACTCTAGTGTTTGGCCCTCGGCTGCCCGCATTCCCTGCACGAGAGAGGAGCGCGAACGTGACTACCGTATACAAAAAGGGACGTACTTCACAAGTACAGTCCCTTTTCTTGTATTTCTCTATAAACGCTCCGTCCTTGAAGGACGGCGGAGGCGTTTTTTTGCACGTTAGTGAGCGTGTATTTCTTGGGAATGGTGCACGAGGATGTTATGATGGATGAAAGAATACGTTTAACAAAGTGATTGTGCACGGGGTGATAATAGTGATCAACATCGGTTTAGCGGGTTGGGGGGACCATGACTTGGGCGGGAGCAAAGGGAAGCTCGTGACGTACGGCGCTCATTTCCCGATCGTGGAGGTAGATACCTCCTTCTACGCGGTTCAGCCTGAACGTAATTATGCGAAATGGGTCCAGGAGACTCCTGAGAATTTTGGGTTTATAATCAAAGCCTATCAAGGGATGACTGGCCATCTACGGGGAGAGAATCCGTTTGCCGGTGGGGCAGACCAGATGTACGAGGCGTTCTTGCAGTCCATTCGACCGGTTCAGGAAGCGGGGAAGCTGAAGGCGGTGCTGTTTCAGTATCCTCCTTGGTTTGCGTGCAACAAGGCGAGTGTGGATGTGATTCGCGAGGCGAAGGCGAGAATGGGCGATGTGCCGCTAGCGCTGGAGTTCCGCCATCAGAGCTGGTTCACGGAGGACATGCGCGACAAGACGCTGGCCTTCATGAAGCGCGAGGGCTGGATGCATAGCATCTGCGACGAGCCGCAGGCGGGAATTGGATCGGTTCCGATCGTCCTGGAGGCGACGCATCCAGACATGACGATGGTCCGCTTCCACGGACGAAATGTCGGGGGATGGGTACAGACGAACGAAGCTAACTGGCGCGATGTGCGGTATCTGTACGACTACAATTCGCAGGAATTGTTGGAGTGGAAGGTGAGGTTGCTCCACTTGCAGGAGCAGACGCGCGAAGTTTGCATCATTTTCAACAACAACTCAGGTGGACATGCTGCTGGGAATGCGAAAACGTTGATGAGCATGCTGGGCTTAGACTACGAGGGGCTCGCGCCGAGGCAGTTGGATTTGTTCTAATAGGTTGCGAGGTTGGGTTTCTGTTGCGGAATTGTCGAAGTGGGTGCTGTTTGGACGGGGCGACTTTTGTTACAATGGGATGTAAGAGTAGATATAAGGAGCGGTGCTAGGTGGTTGGTGCAATTATAGGAAGTATCATAGCCATTATTATTGTGATTGGGCTAACGATTTGGATTACGAAGAAGGCTTATTCGCGTAAATGGGAAGATGATGAATAGAACTGCTGAAGTTCAAATGCCCCTGTGGAAAGCGCACGACTGTAGCGTGCTTACCAGCAGGGGTGTTTTTAGGTTGTCTCGACGATACGGAACGAGGTTCCGTATGAAGCTGTCATTTGACAGAAGCTGCTGGACCCGCTTACCGACTACACCTCACCACGCTTCGCAGCCAAGTCTGTTGCCAACGTCAGTGTACGCTGTTTATTTAACGGATAGACGAATACGAGCATGATGAAAATCACGAAGAATACAATGCCCGGCACCAACGTGCCTAAGCGGTAAATTCCTTCCAACGCAGCCTGTGTTTGCTTAGGAAGTATGGAATCGTAGCCCACTGCAGCAATCGCGAATCCGCCAATGCCACCAGCGATGGCTTGGCCTAATTTACGAGCGAAAGAGTACACGGAGTAGACGGTTCCATCTTCGCGCATGCCTGTCAGGAATTCGTGGTAGTCAATGACATCGGTTACAAATGCCCATACAACGAGGTTGAAGAAGGCGAATCCGAATGTTCCTAATGTGGATATGCCAATGAACTGCATCGCTGTTAGGCCTGGAAGGAAGGCAAGGACAAGATTCACGATAGCGGCAAGGAGCATGCCGGCAGCGGCGATTTCTTTTTTACCAAATTTAGCGACTAAAGGTTTAGCCAACGGAATGGCAATTAGAATGACAACAACCTGAACAAGTCCGACGATACTCAGGGAGGATGCGCTTCCAAAATAGTCTTTAAATAGATAAACGTTAACCGCGCCAGTTAGCATGTTCAACATCATGAACATCAGCGAGATGACTAGAATCGAGAGTAATGGTTTGTTTTTGCCTAATGCTTTCAAGGTTACCTTGATATTCGTATTCTTCTCTTGTGCTGCTGATGTCGTAATGCGTTCCGTAGACATCGTGTAACAAGCTAAGTAACAAGAAATGGATAGGATGCCAAAGAGGATTGCACCCATCATGAAGTGGTTCGCATCAGCTTTGTTATTCACGAATAGAACCAGCGGTCCAACCACATTAATAATCAAGCTGGCGAACAGTCCGCCCATTGTTCTGAACGTAGACAAGCTAGTACGCTCAACAGGATCACTCGTGATGAATGAAGCCATGGAGCCATAAGGAATATTGACGGTGCTGTAGAGGGTTCCCCAGAGAATATAGGTGATGAAGGCATAAGTCAGATAGAAGCCGTTCGACATGCCAGGAATATGAACGAACATAAGCACACCAGATACGACAAGCGGGAAAGACATTCGCAGAATCCAAGGTTTAAATTTACCATGCTTACTCGCCTTGCGCGTATCTATAAATCGGCCCCAAGTCAGATCAGCAACCGCGTCCCAAATACGAGCTACGAGGAAGAGGATACCAACAGTCGCCGCGCTGATATGGAAGATATCGGTGTAGTAGACCATGAGAAAAGAGCTTACAAGTATGAAAAAGAAATCGTTTCCAAAATCCCCGAACAAGTACCCGATTTTATCACGCATACCAAACTTCCTAGTTTCTCTCGCGGCTACTTCGATTTGTTGTTTGTGTAAATTCGTCATGGTGTTCATAGTTTTTCCTCCAGGTGGACAAGGTTTATACAAGACAAGAAAAGGGGCGAAAGCCGCCCCATCTGAACGGGAGTAATTAGGAACTAATGCGTATTGATTTCCGTCTGTTTCCGGATTTGAGTCAACTCTTTATTCAGTGCATATAGCAGTGTTTCGTTGAAAATATCGCTTGCCAGCGAAGCCAGCATATCGATTTTCATCGCTTGTGCCATGCCGAACATCGGATGCTCCGAGAAGTTGCCCAAATATTTCTCAAGTACCGCGCGCGCTGCGTCGTTATCCATCATTTCGCCCATGGAACAGCGAGTGGAATAGACGTCATCGGTGATAACAAGCTCTTCGACTTGCACATCACCAAGATCAGGAACTTGGAACCAGTTCTTGACGATGCCGCCTTTTTCTTCCGGCGCTTCATAGCTTGGGTTGGCAACGGCTACCTTGTTGAAGAAGGCCGTATCTTCGAACGTCTGACCATCTTGGTGGGCGATAACGGTGATCTCATTTTGGCCAGCAAGAAGTGCTACTTGGTCGAAAAGGAAGATCCGATTCTCACTGGATTGTGAAGCTAACTCAGTACCGTTCACATAAAGCGTAACTGTGTCACAGTTGGTGTAGACTTTCACGTTAATCGCGTCATCTGCGCGGTCGATATAGCGTTTGCTTGCGATATGAACGAATTTCTCATCGGACCAGTTCGCTTTGTACATATAGAAGGCATCTTTCTTGATCTTGCGATCGTAAGTGACTAAGCCTTTGTTGTTACGGCCTTTCACGCCGCCTTCGTCCCGAATGTTAGCGCCGAAATCGAACATATTCCATACATACGTTGCCCACAGGAAAGGACGTTTGGCGAAAATATCCCACACGATTTCATGGTACAGCGCATGGTATTCTTCGGTATAATCTTTCACCTTCGGATCGTTGCTGTGGTATTGAATAATCCCTTCAGCCCCGTATTCGGAGATCCCAAGCTTCGCTGTTGGGTTCGTTTGGCGGAAGCCATCAATCCACGCGGCAAAATCCTCCGCTTTCCCGTTGTACCAGCCATAGTATTTGTTATAGCCAATAATGTCAGTTGTCCGGTTATAGTCGTCAGTATCCTCAACGAACATCACGTTCGCCATCGTCGTCAAACGCGTAGGGTCTTCTTTCTTCGTTAACGCATTCAATTCATTGACGAGCTTGCGAAGCGCAGGTGTATCGCCGCCGATTTGAATCTCATTCTGGATGCCCCAGAACATGATGGACGGATGGTTGAAGTTTTGGCGGATCAATTCGATCATCTGTTGCTTCGCATTGATGCCTTCTAGCTCCGTTTTGGACATGATCGAAATGAACGGGATCTCGGCCCACACGACCATCCCCTCTTGATCGCATAGATTGTAGAAATGTTGATCATGCTGGTAATGTGCGAGACGAATGGACGTTGCACCCACTTCTTTGATTAGCGCCATATCTTCTTCATGTTGTTGTGGCGTAATCGCCCAGCCCATATCTTTGCGATCCTGGTGACGAGAAACCCCATTCAAAGCCAGATGCTCACCGTTCAGGAAGAAGCCTTTGTCCGCATCGACTTCAAAATAACGCACACCAAACGGAATGCTTAGCGCATCTATCGTATCGTTATAAGAGATCAAGGACACTTGGGCGTTATATAGATACGCATTCTTGCGACCGTTCCAGAGCGTTGGATTCTTGATCACGACTGGCACTTCAACGACTTGTGTTTCACCAGCGGCTAGCATGACTTCTTTAGCTGCATAAGCGACATGACGCCCCGCCGCATCGAGGATATCCACCCATAGTCTTACTTTTTTATCTACAGCTTCATCATTCGTTAGGTTAGATTTGATCGTAAGAACGGCTTTCTCATGGCTAACGTCCTCTTGAATGACATAGACACCCGTGGAACCGTAATCCAGCAGGTCAAAATGGACCGGGCTAGCAATGATCATGTTCACATTCCGGTAAATACCACCGAAGAACGTGAAATCAGCCATTTGCGGGTAGACATCGTCCACAACCGTGTTGTCGACTCTCACGCTAAGGGTATTTTCAGCACCGACGGTGATCACGTCCGTCATATCAAAACGGAAGCTTGAATAGCCGCCGCGGTGTTGCCCCAAATGGTGCCCATTAACATAAACGTCGGTGATACTGTTGGAGCCTTCGAACTCAATGAATACGCGATTGCCATGTGCCGTCGTACTAACGAAGAAGCTTTTGCGATACCAACAAGTTCCTTTGTAAAAATCAAATCCGTTCGCGCCGTCAATCGCATTCCATGTGTGGGGGAGGTCGATCGGTTCCCAATTGCTCGCATCCCAAAAAATATCATTCGCAACGGCGATATCTTGTTTGCTGAAAGACCAAGATTGGTTCATATTTATAAGTTGTCTCATGGATAGATCCCATCCTTTTGTGAGTTTATGGATTACACGAGGTTGAAAACGATTACAAATCTATTTTAAATGATTTATCCTGTTTGAGATCGCACGATTTTGATTGGATTAGCACGAAAATTGCTTCTTGTCTTGAGGTGGATTTATACTAGGGGTATTCATAAGAAGGGGATGAGCTAGTTGGGAGATGGTCATTTTGATCTACATGCCTTTAATAAAACCTTGCAGTTGCTGCACCATTTTATTAAGTTGGATGTCCGATTTATTGACTCAGAGGATCAGGTTGCTATTCAACTGGTGGACCATCAGCTTCCCGCTGTGATTCAGTCAGTAGGCCGTGCGTACCCGGAATTAAAGGGGATCTTACAAGGGCTAAGTCCTACGAGCTGCTTTTATTACATCAATGAGGTTGGACTTGAATATCTTGCGGTGGGTGTATGGCGGGAACAGTCCTATTGCGGATTCGTGCTAGCGGGACCTTTTCTATCAAGCTTTCCGAATGCGGATTTTATAAGTGATGTCATTGTGAAAAGTAATCTGCCGATCAGTGAGCGCAAGCAGCTTCAATCCTTCTACCAATCCTTATCGTTTATGAGCAGTAATGACTCCAACATGATGGGGGATTTCATTGTCAATCTATGTGCACATCCGCATGCAGACAGCCAATTGGTCAGTCCAGCTATCATTCAGCCCGTTCTTCGTAAAGAGGAGCAAGAGAGTCAAATCGCGGAGAGTATCTCTGTGATTGAGCTTCGCTATCGCTATGAGAAAGAGATGATGGATGCAGTCACAAGGGGAAATACGGAGGAAATTCGTCGGATAACCGCAGGAATAGGAAGCCATTTTAATCTCCCCGATCGCATTCCAGAGAGCCCAATTAGGTCAACGAAAAATTTATTGATTACACTCAATACCTTATGCCGGATTGCCGCCGAGAAGGGTGGCTTGCATCCGGTTTATGTACATAATATATCGGAGAAATTCTCGATCACGATTGAGAGGTCGACGAATCTGCCGCAGTTGAAGAAATTGACGGCGGTTATCATCGAAGAGTACTGCGAGGCTGTACATGTCTATTCCACGAAGAGCTATAGCAGTATTGTAAAAAATGCGGTCAATCATATCGATTTAAATCTGCAAAAGCCTCTGACCTTGCAGCAGATTGCCGCAAATATTCATGTCAATGCTTCGCATCTTTCAAGGAAGTTTAAGCAGGATGTCGGCATAAATCTGATCGATTATATCAATCTGAAGCGGGTGGAGGCTTCTAAGATTTATTTGCTAAGAGGCAACATTCCAATTACGGAAATTGCTTTCATGGTGGGCTTTAACGATCTCAATTATTTTGCAAGAGTGTTCAAAAAATGCACGGCCATGACGCCTTCCCAGTACATACTCGCTAATAGATAAGCGGCAGATTGTAGGCCCGGGGAATATCGTGAGCGCGTCGCTGCTGCCAAAGCCGAAGACAATCGAAGGGTTGTCCTTTGCTGGGGATTTGCACAGCGAGGATGTCATTCTCAAATCAGAGTAAGACGATAGGGCTGTCAGCGAATGCTGGCGGCCTTTTGTGCACATGAGCCGCACACCCGTTCTAGCCAACGTGTTGCGAAAATTACTGTTTTCGTAACACATGCGTGCTCAGCTAAAAAGAATCCCAAGTATAATAGGCATAAAGATCTAGATGATTTAGTTATTTATACCTAGGTCAATAAACGTATGCTTGCGAGCTGCTCAGGAGGCGAAGAACACATGCAGAAAGTTGGCAGTACTCCCTTGAAATGGGGCTTTACAATTCGAAAGAAGCTTTTGGCCTTTTGCCTATTGTTGTTGTTGATCCCTACGCTGTTTTTATCTATTAACAGTTATTTTAACGCCAAAGACGAGACGGATAGGCTCATTGAGAAAAACCTGGAGAACAGCGTCAAACTGATGGTTCAAAATATTAATCAGCTAAATGAGCTGGTCAAGAACGGTCAATTGACGATGCAGCAGGCGGAAGAAGACGCGAAGCTCATCATGCTGGGCAGCAAGCAGGCAGATGGGACAAGACCGATTAATCGTAATATTAACATGGGCGCCAACGGCTATTATTTTGTCCTTAACGATAAAGGGGATTTGCAAGCGCATCCGAGTCTGGAAGGTCAGAACATCTGGGATAAAAAGTCGTCGGACGGAGTTTATTACATCCAGGATATGATTGGCCAGGCTCAAAATGGCGGCGGGTTTACCTTTTATAACTGGCCGCTGCCAAACAGTGACCAAGAGGCGCTGAAGATAGCCTACGCCCTCAAAGTGCCGGATTGGAATTGGATTGTCGCAGCCGGTTCCTATTACCAGGACTACAATGATGGCCAGAAGCGCATGCTGCATGCCACGATCACGATGCTGCTCATTTGTTTGGTCTTGGGGTCGCTGGGCGTTATCCTTTTCTCCAATCATATCTCCAAACCGATTAAAAAAATTGCCGCTGAAGCTCGAAAGGTTGCGACTGGCGACCTAACTTCGGATCCGCTGTACATTAAGAACAGGGATGAAATCGGCAAGCTGGCCAGTGATTTTACGACGATGAGCACGAATTTAAAAACGCTGGTGAAGCAAGTGATGCACAGCTCGGATCAAGTATCCGCAGCTTCCGAGACGCTGCAATCCTCCATTGATGAAACGACACAAGCTTCAAGGAATATTGCAGAGTCCACGCAGCTTATTGCGACAGGCATCGAAACACAAGCGATGAGCACGGAGCAAAGCTCCAGAGCGATGGAAGAAATGACGCAGGGAATTCTGCGAATTGCCGATACGTCTTCGCTGGCCTATGAAACATCAATTCAATCAAAGAGGGAAGCGGAATACGGCTTCGGGCTTATTGAGCTGTCAATTTCCAAAATGCAGTCCGTGGAGGAAGCGGTCAACAATATCTCCAAGGTGATGGAGACGCTGAATGTGCGCTCCCAGGAAATTAGCAGCATTGTCACCATGATGTCGGATATCGCCTCGCAAACGAGCCTGTTGTCACTAAATGCATCTATTGAGGCGGCACGGGCCGGGGAGCAAGGCCGAGGTTTTGCGGTTGTTGCGTCCGAGGTGAAAAAGCTGGCGGAAATGTCGAAGAACTCTTCCGAGCAGATCAACGAGCTTGTCAGTCAAGTGCAGGCGGACATTGCGTCGGCTTCCAGTTCGACTGTCCAAGGCATCGACGAATTCCAGCAAGGCATGTTGGCGATTGAGCAAACGGGAACAGCTTTTGCTAAAATTGTGGAAACAGCTCAAGGGGTCGTGAGCCAAATTCAAGAGGCTTCGGCGGCGGCGGAGCAAATGTCGGCAAGTTCCGAAGAAATTACTGCCTCTTTGCAGGAACTGGACCGCATTGCCGGGCAGTCGGCCAAAAATTCCGAGACGATTACCTCTGCAACGGAAGAACAAATGGCCACGATTGACGAGATTGCGCAATCCTCCAGTTCTCTTAACCACATGGCGACAGCACTTAAGGAGATGGCACATCAGTTTCAGATTAAGGAATGAGATGTTAGCGGTTCACGGGGGTGAACGGCTGAACAGAGCGGTGGAGCGACAAGACGAATGTCTTGATCGCTCTTTTTTGACACGCCAGAAATTATATGGCCTGGGGAGTGGTAAACGGTAAGCCACACGGATAGGCCTTTATGATGTTGTCAGGTAAGGGCTTTCTTGCTATGATGAAGCTAGTAAACATAAAGGTGGCTGACCAATGAATCGCATGGAGGCCGAATTCAGTAACTTGGTAAAAGCGTACCGCAAGAGGCATATGGGCAAAGGGCCGGAACGCGTGACGACGACCTTCTGCAAAAGTTGGGCAATCTGCGAAATGGCAGGAAACCTTTCTCCCGTAGAAAAGTTTATGGCGAAGACGGGCGATGGCAGGCAAATGCTCCGCACGGCACGCACAGAAATGGTCAAAGAAATATACAAGGATCATCCCCCTGTAGAGATGGAAGCGCTGCTGGGCGCGAAGTTCGTTCAGCTGTTCGTTGATATTGATATTGCGCAGGATATAGGGATGTCGATATTCGTCTTTGATGAGGATTTGGAAAAGAAGTTCAGTACCAGACACGGATAACTATCCGCTCGTACATCTACATATACATAAGTAAGGTGCTTGGCACTTGGTAGCGAACCTGCCGGAGACTAACCACTGTGAGACAACCCGAGACTCTTCTCGTAAAGAGGGGCTTGGGGTTGTTTTGCGGTGGTTTTTTGCTTCTAGAGAGCCGAGGAGCGGTTGTTAACAAGCTGTTCAAACTTTAAGTGCTCAGCCGGCCTTTCTAGGCGTTCAAAGATGCAAATAGGCAACCTTTTCACGCTAGACTCCTCGCTGAGTAGGAATTGTTGCGAATAGGCAACCTTTTTGTGATAAATACGCTACAAACGTCAGAAGCGCCAGAAATAGTTGCAGATTTGCACTTATTTCTCTAAAGTAGGCGAATTTGTTGGAGAAAGGTTGCACTATTGCAGTTATTTGGGGCAACGGTTGGTTGTGGAGGCAGTGGGGAATGGTCTGGGTAAGAGGGCATGCAAACTAGATGCCATACATAGTGATGGCATACAAACGCAATAGGCTAGGCAACATGCAAATTACATGGGAATACATAGTGATGCCATACATACACACAATGGGAGGCGCTTCAATTGGGGAAAACGAAGCACACAGGGCCGATCAAGTTGCCGGCGAAACCAGACCCGAAGCTTTGGGTCAGTAAGATACCGTTCGGTCTCGGTAAAGTGAAGCCGAAACATATTCGAGAAACAGCCAAAATCGCATGGCAAAATCGGGATAATCTGCCCTATGCGGTGAGAATTTTGACACAAGGGGTGTGCGACGGCTGTGCGCTTGGTGTGTCGGGGCTATACGATCAAACGCTGGCGGGGCCGCATATCTGCACGACAAGGCTGAACGTCCTGCGGCTGAATACGATGCCAGCCATTCGCGAGGAGCTGCTTCATGCGGACATCGACGAGCTCAGCCGCATGAGCTCCACCGAGCTTCGCCAGCTCGGACGCATTCCGTATCCGCTCATTCGGAAGAAAGGTGAGCGACGTTTCCGCCGCGCCACCTGGGACGAAGCGCTGGAAACGGTTGCGTCGAAGATGCGCGGGTTGAACCCGAAGCAGATGGCGTTCTATTTAACGGCGAGAGGGATTACGAACGAGTCGTACTATGTGGCAGCGAAGGTAGCGAGATTGCTCGGGACGAACAATATCGACAATGCCTCACGCATCTGCCACTCGCCGTCGAAGACGGCACTGAAGCGCTCCGTAGGCGTGGGCGCATCGACTTGCAATTACAAGGACTGGATCGGCACGGACGTCCTTGTGTTCTGGGGCAGCGTGGCCGCGAACAATCAGCCGGTCTCGACGAAGTATATGTATGCGGCCAAACGCAAAGGGACGAAAATCATCGTCATTAACCCGTACTACGAGCCGTCGATGGAGCAGTACTGGATCCCTTCGATTGCCGAATCAGCGTTATTCGGCACCAAGCTGGCTGACGATGTATACCAAGTCAACATCGGGGGAGATATTGCCTTCATGAATGGCATCATGAAGGTGTGGTTCGAGATGGAGGCGCGCGAGCCCGGCTCCGCGATTGACCATGCGTTCGTGGCTGCGCACACGAACGGCATTGAAGAGCTGCGCGCCCACGTGGCGCAGCAGGACTGGACGACGCTCACGCAGTCGTCCGGTCTCACCCGCGAGCGCATCAGCGAGCTCGCTGCAATCCTAGCCCGTGCCGCTAGCGCGGTATTCGTGTGGAGCATGGGGCTCACACAGCATCGCTTCGGCACGGACAACATCTCGCAGGTGGCGAATCTCGCCCTCCTGCGAGGCTTTCTCGGCCGCGAGCACTGCGGGCTGATGCCCATCCGCGGCCATAGCGGCGTGCAGGGATCCGGCGAAATGGGCGCCGATCCCTTCTCCTTGCCGGGCGGCGAGATCAGCAGCGCCGCCGATCGCGAGCGCATCGAGCAGCTCTGGGGCTTCGAGCTGCCGAGCTGGCAGGGTGACATCGTCGGCGTCACCCTCGAGAATGCGCTCCTGCCGGAGGAGCAGGAGCGGAAGCTCCGGTTGTTTTACACATCCGGAGGCAACTTCCTCGAGACGATGCCGGACCCAGTGTTCGTCCGGCAAGCCCTAGAATCAATCGATGTCCGTGTCCACCAGGACATTATTCTCAACACCTCCACGCTGCTCGACGCGCGGGAGGCCGTAGTGGTGCTGCCCGCGATGACGCGCTACGAGCAGCCTGGGGGAGGCACATCCACCTCGACGGAGCGGATGGTGTATTTCTCGCCCGAGATCGCTGGCCCCCGCATCGGAGAAGCCCGTGCGGAGTGGGACATCTACGGCGATCTCGCCCGCCGGGTGAAGCCCGAAGCCGTAGCGCTGCTAGGCTGCAGCACAGCGGAAGCG
The DNA here is from genome assembly GCF_052115445.1 of Paenibacillus sp. 2RAB27. Taxonomy (NCBI): domain Bacteria; kingdom Bacillati; phylum Bacillota; class Bacilli; order Caryophanales; family Paenibacillaceae; genus Paenibacillus; species Paenibacillus sp. 2RAB27. Next base: position 117,599 of record NZ_JBFRGR010000012.1, on the reverse strand, counting down.
ATCCGCGCGGAGATCGCGCAGGCCGCGCCGAGCTACGACGGCATCCAGCACCTGCGGGAGCGCGGGGATGTGTTTCAGTCCGGCGGCGCGTGGCTGTGCGAAGACGGCGTCTGTCCGACGCCGGATGGCCGCGGCCGGCTGCTGCCGATCGAGCTTCCGGAGCTGCGGAAGCCGGAGGGGCATTTCGCGGTGACGACGCGCCGCGGCAAGCAATTCAATTCGATGATCTACAGTGACGTCGATCCGTTCAATGAAGCGGATCGCTACGACGTGCTGATTCATAAAGATGACGCGAAGGGACTCGCCTTAAAGGAAGGAGAAGCGATCGTGGTCTACAATGGGTTTGGCAGCATGCACGGCAGAGTGAAGCAAGCGGATGTCAAGCAGGGCAACATTGAGGTGCATTGGCCTGAGGGTAACAGTTTAATACCCAAGGGGGTATATGAGCCATTCGCTGGCATTCCGGAGTATAACACGGCTGTTATCGTTGAAAAGGCAGAAACGTATCACGCACACAAAGACACACGTTATGTAGAGAAGCGCATTTTAGAGTTGGAAACGGAGATGGAGGGATGAGCTTGGATGATGAAAAGCTTCCATCACCTGCGACCACAACATGGTCGATTCACCGTTATAACGGCTCTGAGGTGCTTCCAGCGGAGGATACGATTGCCGTCGAAGCACCTCTGACGATTCTGCTCGATGGTGAAGAGTTTGCTACACTCGTCTACACACCAAGCGACACGATAGATTTGGTTACGGGTTTTCTTGCTTCCGAAGGGATGATCCGTTTTGTCGATCAGATTGAATCCCTATCCCTCGAGGAGGATCGCGGCTTCGCTCATGTGAAGCTGCGGCATCTTCATCAGCTGAGCCGTCAGATGGTATCCAAGCGATTCATCGGATCTTGTTGCGGGAAAAGCCGCCAGTTTTATTTTCACAATGATATGCGCACGGCCAAAACGGTGACAACGAAGCTCAGTCTGACTATCCCTCAATGCTTTCATCTAATGAGCGAACTTCAGGAGCAATCGGCGGAATTTCGGGCGACAGGAGGGTTACATAACGCAGCGCTGTGCACGGTCAGTGAGCTTCGAGTTACCCGAGCAGATATCGGCAGGCATAACGCGCTTGATAAAATATACGGACACATCCTTAGGGAGCGGATTTCGGTTCGGGATAAGGTTCTCGCTTTCAGCGGAAGAGTCTCTTCCGAGGTTGTGTTGAAGACGTCGAAAATCGGCGTCGGCCTCCTTTTGTCCAAATCAGCACCGACCGATCTAGCTCTTCGACTCGCTCACGATCTTGGCATTACGGTGGTTGGCTTCATTCGGAAGGACCATTTAACCGTGTACACGCATCCCGAGCGCATTGCAGAATGTCGATAAAGTTACCTTTTTGTGGAAATATTTATATTGTCTCTCTACCAGAATTGTGCTAGATTCTAGCTATTGCCAACTTTTGTTAAGAGAGGAACGACATAATGGGGAATTGGAAAGTTTGGATGAAAAAAGGGAGCATTTCGCTGGTCGCAGCTTTCGTACTTGTGACGTATGCACAGCCGATGTCTTCGCATGTTTACGCTGCTGAAATTAACGCAGAGATTCCGCAGGTTATCGAGAAAGCCTCACCTTCCGTGGTCGCCATTATAGGAAAACCATCTTCGGAGATGGATAAGTCATTAGAGAAGAATCGCTTTAACCTTGCACACGGGACGGGTGTCATTGTTGCCTCCAACGGTGTGATTGTTACGAATGCTCATGTGGTGAAAAATATGAAAAATATCGTCGTCGTGACCTCCGAAGGGACAACCTATCGCGGGCATGCCTCGAATATTGATGAGGAGAGCGATTTGGCACTTGTCAAAATTGACGCCTCTGGCCTCCAACCGGCCACCTTCGCCTCCTCTTCGGACATCAAAGTTGGTGAAACGGTAGCTGCGATTGGAACGCCAATTTCGTTCGCTTTACGTAACTCTGTAACCGTAGGCATTGTCAGCGGTCTAGATCGCTCGGTGAGCTCGCAGTATCAGTTGATTCAAACAGACGCAGCCATTAACCCGGGCAATAGCGGGGGCGCTTTGATCAATATGAAGGGCGAAGTCATTGGGATTAATACGATGAAATACGCCGATATTGGTGTAGAAAATCTAGGATTTGCTATACCCGTAGATACGGTGAAATATGTTTTGAAGCATTTTGAACTGTATGGCAAAGTAAAGCGCGCTTATACAGGGCTGGAATTAGAAGAGAGCTGGGAAGCCGTTGTTGGCTTGCCGAGTTCGACCGGGCTCCGAGTAACTTACGTGGGCGCAGATTCACCTGCGGCTGAAGCGGGAATTGAACAAGATGAAATTTTAGTTTCTGTAGGCCCTAACTCGGTCAAAACACTCGTCGATTACAACGAGGCGATTAAAAAGTATTTGCCAGGCCAATCCGTGGATATTAAGCTTCAGGCTGGAAGCTCGACGTTGACCAAAACTGTGAAGCTTGGTGAATTGCACAGTGCAGAAGCGACTTTAACAGAAGATACCGAGGGAAGTTCTTTGGATGCGGACAGCGGTAAAACGAAGATTGGCGACAGCCATTTCGGCTGGTCCATGAAGTACCCGGCGGGTCTTGTCAAAAGACAACAATCCGACGACGGTGATACMGTAAGCTTCGTTGATGCGAAGKGCGAATTCGCGCTTTCTATTCACGTAGACAGTGACMAAAGTGATGAGCTGTCGGCAGCGGCTCTTTTGAACAAACTCGCAGGTGATAATAGTAGTGAATATTCGGGCTATGGGGATAGTGCGACGATTCTGGAACGTCAATATGTGAAGCGGGCAGAAAGTCCTTATGCCAAAATCGTGAGCCGATCCGGTGAAGATGGCTATATCCAGACGCGAGGCTACCTGCATGGTGGTCGTTTGTATACGGTTAAGCTTTTCGTAACCAAAGAACAATACACGAATCGTTCCAAGCAAAACAGCTTTAATGATTTGTTAGATAGCTTTAAGCTTGCTTTTAATACGGCAGATAACTCTCTGAAAGATATTTCTGTCTTTAATTCTGATGATGTGACCTATACGAGCGAGTACGGGTTATCGATCGATTTGCCTGCGGATTGGGAGCAGGATCATCGTGGAAGCAACTCCTTTTACAATGAGGATTATTCGCAAACGATCCATGTGTATGTTACCTCAGCGTCTTCGGGTGATACCCTGTCGGATTGGGTTGGCCGGGGGATTAAAGAGTTTGAGGCCAAATATAAGGCGGATTATCGCCGTGTAGACAAGCCAGTAGAGGTAACCGTAGACGGTGTGCCAGCGTGGAAAGTAGATTTTGCGAGTTCCTTGGGAGACGAGTGGGATGCGGGAAGTTCGCTCTTTTTCATCAAAGACAAGTACAAATATGAAGTGCAATTGGCCTATCCGCAAGATGATCAAGGTAATGAGCTGAAGAAGATCTGGGATAACGTGGTGGCGTCGATCTCCGTGGATAAAGAAAAGATGGATGGGGAACTTGGCTTCATTCAGGATTTAGATGAGCTTGCCGATCCGGATCGTTCAACGCTATATAAGAACGAGAAGTTCAACTATACCGTGCGTATTCCTGAAAATTGGACAACGAACCGCTCTTACGATGGTAACGATCAGGCGACGAAGTCCTTTACCTTCACAGGTGGTTACTTACGTGTAGAGGCAGACAGCAAGAAGGCTTACGCCGAAGTCTTGAAGGATGCCGAAGAGGAGCACAAAGTCAGTCACACCAATGATAGTGACTACACGTACTCGTCAGAGGATGTTACACTTTTCGGTGATGTGAAAGCGAAGAAGTACACGGTGAGCTATTCAAAAGCGCACATTCCGTACGCCGAGACGGTCTATTTGTTTAATCGCAAGCAAGTCACGTATACGGTGACGCTTCGTATGGATGCTGCAGTGAGCACGGAAGCGAATGTTGCGCGGCTGAACAAGGCGTTCACTTCGTTCACCTTGGTGAGCGGTACGGGCGGGAAGTAGAGCCTCGCTCGAGCGAGTGGAGTAGGAAAAAGCAGCGGGAATCCCGCTGCTTTTTCTGTTTGGGGGATGTGCGGCAGTTGTGATGCGGAACGTCAGTACCCGCACCCCGACAGTAATGATCCTCGCCAGTTACGGAACGTCAGTACGCTATTTGGTGAAGGAATGGCCTTTTTCCGGGATTAAGGGAACGTAGATCCGCTATTTTCCACTTTTGCTGGGTTTAGCACCGCTTTTTGAACAAATAAGGTACTGACGTTCCGTTTCGAGGCTAGATTCGTTGTTTTCGCCCAAATAGGGGATCTACGTTCCGTTACGTGGGAATAACAGCTTGTGTTTAAGAAACTTGTACGTATCTCAGGGACGACTTCCAATTTGATTACTCTCCCTGCGCCTGCCACCTACCAGCACAGAACCCGCATTCGCACCCGACCCAACTAACGCCAACGTCCATCAAACTAGCTAAACAAACCAAAGCCCCCGAGGAAAATTCCTCAGGGGCTTTGAATATTCAAGTCTTCTTTATCCAGCTGTAGCTGTGCTGGCCTGTTTGCTCTTGATCTCAATGAACATTTCCTCACGCTGCGAATCCTTGAGGATCGGGCAATTGAAGCACTTTGTTCCTTCTTCGCGACGGTAGTACATGCAACAGGAGGAGCGCATCAGAATTTTTTTGCCTTCTTGATAAGGGCTATCTATGTACTTCGGCTCATGGACGAAAGGATTTACTTTGCGACCAAAAACATCGGCCGTCAACTGTTTCGTCAACACCTCATAATCGGCAGTGAACTGTTCACGGACGTGGGGACGTGGGTCATTTTCCAACACATAGTCACGTACGAATGTCATGCGCGCAGCGAATTGATTCCAGATCATAGCCTGATTCACTTTGGCTTGCTCTGCGATGACCGTAATCATTGGCGTGATGAGGGTTGAGAACAGCTTGCGCATCTCTAACTCAATGAACAGGTCACGATCTTCTGTCGGAACTTCCTTCCATTGTACGTTTACAAGCTTATATCCGACATGTGCATGGTCGCCATGATTCTCGACTTCAAGTGCGAGATGATCTAACTCCAAATCCAACCATTGGTTGTACTGAGCAAGAAACAGGTGGATCGTAGCCACCAGATTGAAAAGAGTGAGTCCCAAGTACGACGCAGAAATGTCTAACCCTTTGCCGCGAAGTAACGTTTGCCCTTGCTGCAGGACGTCCAGCATCACTGGTCCCTCTAGGAGTTGCCGTGCAGGAATGTGCAGGAGGGGGTCTTCCATTCCTTTTGGTGAAATATGAAAGTACATCTCAACTAGCGAAAAATCGACGTTTGTTTCGATGGGCATCGTCAGCACACTCCAAATATAAGAATGATTATCATTATCATAATAATTCCTTTGATCATACAAGAGACGTGACGAAAGTGTCAATTTGGTTTCTTCCAAAAAAGGAAGGCGAATCCTACAAATACATGGAAAAAGTCCATGTAATTTAGCCCGATTTCTCTGATTCGCCAGGTTAGATGGAAAAAGTACAGCTAATTTCGCTGATTTGGGCCTTTCGGGCGGATAGGCGTGAGATTAGCTGCATGTTTTCCATCTATTGCTGAAAAAGAGGCGGAAAGGCTCAAAATAGCTGGAGGAAATCCAGTTATTCTGGCGGGGAGTGCTGGCTAGTTGGCGGTATGAAGTAATTGTTGGCGGATGTGTTGGAATTGGAGGTATGAAGTAATTGTTGGAGCTCGTGTTGGAATTGGAGGTATAAAGTAATTGCTGGAGGTGTGATGGAGTTGGTGAAATGAAGTAAATAGGAGAAGGAGGAGAGTGGATGTTTGCCGAGAAGTGAAGCTCTTATAAACACAATACCTCTCCATCTTTAGAGATGGAGAGGTACGTGTGAAAAATGCTTACTTCCGATACAGTGCATAGCCTGGATCTTCAGGTACGTCAATGGCAATGATCCGCAGGGCTTGCTCGCTGCCCGCCACCAAGTGAAGAGCTTCGCCCTCACCTGCCGCTTGCGCTACCACAAAATCCTTGTGGGACAGCGTTTTCCGCTCCTGCTCTAGCCCTTGCTCTTCGCGAACAACGCTCCCCACGCCTTCCCCGCGAATCACGAGGAACGCCATCCTGCGTCCCAGCTCCAACTCATAGCTGAACGACGCACCAGGCTCAATCTCCCAATCATACATCCGCGCATCTGTATCCAACTGGATAGGAGCCTCTCCGCCGATCACTTTTTTCACGGTTGCACCAGCAGCTTGGCTAACGGGGAATAACTCATGCTGGTATTGATGGTAGGCAGCCGGCTTTTTCCCAGTCTCACTCAAATGCGGTTCAAACCAAATCTGCATCGCCTCGCTGCCCGCTCTGCGGAAGGCCTCGGCGTGATAAATACCTGAACCCGCTTGAATCACTTGCGCACCGCCGTTCGTCACGGTTTCCAAAGAGCCGAGGGAATCGCGGTGCTCGACAAGTCCGTCGATCACGTACGTGACAATTTCGAACGCTTTGTGCGGGTGCATGCCGATTTCCGATACATCGGTCGCTTTGCCCCATGCCCAGTAGAATAGAGGGCCGACACGATCTACCGCTGTCTTTTCGCCGGGAAAGCTGATAGCCCGTTGTTCGACGAATTTACCTCCATCGAATGCGCCTACGCCTTGCTCACTTACCGAATATATGTGAATGCTCATCAGAACCATCCTTAACTAACTTATTTTTAATAACTAACTTTATGTAAGTATTATATCGCGAAATTAAGGAGATGTCAAAGTAATTTCAAAGTAATTTCAAAGCATGTCGCTCACACATCGTGGTGCTTCTTGACTTCCGTACTATGATCACACTACAATTTATAGTGTAAGGAGTGTGGCTAACGTGAAAATGCAAAACTTTAAATTAAAGGAAAGCGGACTTAACCGCTTTTTCGGTCCACTAGAGTCTAAAATTATGGAAATTCTCTGGACCAGCCCCTCGGAAATGACGATCAAAGACGTCCAACAAAAGCTGGACGAAGACAAAGCGATTAATTTCAATACCGTGATGACGGTGATGAACCGCCTCGTGGACAAAAAGATTTTACAAAAGCGTTCCGTTGCCAGGTCGTTTCACTATAAGCCTGTTATCACGATTGAAGAGTTCATGGACACGCAATCCAAAGAGCTGACGTATGACCTTATTGAACAATTTGGCTCGTTGGCAGTAACCCATATGGTTGATGCGCTCGATAAAGTGGACCCTGAGCTACTTGACCAGTTGGAGCAGCATATTCTACTTCTGAAAAGGGATCGATAACGATGAAGGAATCGCGATTCAAATGGCTGTACGCGGCTGCACTAGTGGTTGGGGGCACGATTATGTGGCAAATGGTGGCCTTCCTCCTAGGGCATATGTTCCACTGGAGACCCTCTCGCAATCTATTTGATTTGTGTATGATTCTCCTTCACTATCTGCATGTGCCAGGGCACGTACCTATGACCTTAGTCAATCTATTGATTCTCTACACGATGGGGACAATGGTCTGGTTCACGGTAAAGCACAGCTATGATGTGGTCAAGGCGAATAAGCTTGTGAAGAAATACCATGATGTCGCTCTTTCCGAAGCGTATGCTGCGAACTTCGCTCTCGCGCAGCAGCAACTCCAAATCGTCCGCTACCCAGCACCACTTGCCATGACCATCGGGTTATGGAAGCCGCGTATACTGGTCTCAACGGGACTGATGGACATGCTGGAGCCGGGTGAGCTTCGTGCGGTGATTGAGCATGAGAAATGCCATGTACAGCACCGGGATCCTGCGGCGATTTTCCTGCTGGCGCTAATCTCGAAGTCGATGCGGTATATCCCTATTTTTGCTTGGATTGCCCACAAATATCCGATGATGATCGAGYTCCGCGCGGACAAGTACGCCATCGAACGGATGGAGCAAGCGACAGACCTAGGCAGTGCGCTATTGAAGCTGCTCAAACAAACCGGGAAACCGCGGTTTCCACTCTCACACGCTTCCTTTGCGGAGACGTCTATGAATGTGCGTATTCAGCATATTTTGGACCCCGAGAGGGAAGTTGCCTTGCGCTGGCCACTTATTCGGTTAGCGATTTCTGCACTTATCTTCATAGTCGTTATGGGGCTTATCTAACCAGTAAGTCCTTTTTTTACTTGATAATGGGCTTGTCAGAAAAAGAATTGACAATTTCAACCTTTTACACTACGCTTTGTAGTGTAAACTATTTTCGGATACATAAAGGAGCGAATAGCATGGACTACATAATGAAAAATCTACATTTTATATTCACTCACGTTCCCATTGCGCTATTAATTTTCAGCTTTGTTTTTGATGTTGTGGCCCTTATTTTTAAAAAGAAGGAGTGGCACTCAGCGGGTATGCTGTGCCTTGTCGTTGGTGCGCTTGGTGCGATTGCCAGCGTTCTTACAGGGCCAGAATCACGGAATACGCTCGTTGGCTCGCATGAATTCTATGCTAGGCTAACGATGATCCTTGCTATTGTATTAGCCGTAGTACGTGTAGGCTTGCTTGTTTGGAAAAAGCTCGAGCTCGGCAGCAACCCGATCTTTCTCGTCGCTTCTCTTGTTGCGGTGCTACTCGTTAGCTACACAGGTCATCTTGGCGGCAAAATGGTACATCGCGACATGCAAGGCTTCCCAGGTGGCGGGCCTGGTATGCAGGGTGGACCTGGCGGCGCCGGGCCTGGCATACAAGGAGGCCCCGGACAGAATGGCCAAGGGGGCCAAGGTCAAACGCAGGGTGGCCAGCGTCAAGGTGGCCAAGGCCAAGGACAGCAGCAACCAGGTGCTCAAACGTCACCTGCACCAGCTAAATAATAAAAGGGAGATTAGCTGCGATTAAGCTACGAATAAAATTACCTCTTATACCTCATCCTAGCAGAGGTATTGCATAACGCCTTCAGGAGGTAACCATATGACAAAGGTTGATTCAAGCTTACAATCGCAAAATCCGATCTCATCCGCACAAAATTCCGTCGACAACGTTCACCAAGCCGTAAATCATGCCCTATCTCACCCAACTGAGCAAACGACGGAAGAGGCTCAAAATGCCATTTCCAAAGCTGAAAATGCTGTAGCACAGGCAAGTCTCCAATCGGACAGCCCCGCGGTACAGCAAGCTACGGAGTCCTTGGACGAAGATAAGGCACGACTTGCGGATTTGGAATAAACACAATTGCAATGAAGATATCGAAATGATGAAGAAGGCCGTATCCCGTAGTTTACAACTACAGTGGATGCGGCTTTTTGGAATTTATTTGTTTTGGGTTTAGGGTAAGCAAAGCTTACCCCTTATTTCATGTATAATCACACTTCACTTTATCTGATTTTGGCTTTCGCACCCGGCTAAATGGAAAACATACAGTTAATTCTCCCAAATTCCTCCAAATTCCACGATTAGATGGAATTTATGTGGTTAAATCATCGAATTTCATCCGTATTCTCTTGAAATCTTAATATTAAATGGATAATTTCCAGTTAAATCACGGAAACACGAATTAAACGTGAAATTAGCTGTACAAAATACAGTTACTCTAGTGTTTGGTGCACGGCTGCCCGCATCCCTGCACGAGAGAGGAGCGCCAACGTGTCTGCCGTATACAAAAAGGGACGTACTTCTCAAGTACAGTCCCTTTCTTGTATTTCTCCATAAACGCTCCTTCCTTGAAGGACGGCGGAGGCGTTTTTCTGGCGTCTTCCAGCGCTTTCTGCTTGTACAACAGACCTCATGATGAAATGGTACTTCCGTGCTACACTAAAGAGACGAATAGCTTGTTAGCCCTGTCTTCATAATTTCGTAAGAATTATGGTAACTATTTTGTAAATAGTGTCTATTATCATTAGGCTAGTACGGTGGCTTGAAGTGAGATGATGAAAAGGTGCGTGGACGTGACGAAATACCAAGTGCTGGTCGTCGATGACGATATCGACATTCAGGAAGCGATTGAGATTTATTTGAGGGGCGAAGGGATGGAAGTCAGCAAAGCGAACAACGGTCTGGAAGCGCTGCTTTTGCTGGAGGAAAAGGAGTTCCATTTGATCATCCTTGATATCATGATGCCGAAGATGGATGGGATTCAAGCGACATTCAAGATTAGAGAGAAATGTAATGTCCCCATCCTGATGCTTTCCGCCAAAACAGAGGATATGGACAAAATTATGGGCCTGAATGTTGGCGCTGACGATTATTTAACGAAGCCTTTCAATCCGCTGGAGCTAATCGCCCGAGTGAAGTCGCAGTTAAGGCGCTACACAACGCTAGGGCCATTTGGAACGGAGAAGACGGCAAATGAGGAGTTAAGCGTCCGCGGCCTTGTGCTCAATCCTGTCACCAAGGAAGTCACAGTCGATGGCGAGGAAGTACGTATGACGCCAACAGAATTCAAAATTTTGGAGCTGCTGATGGTGAATAAGGGACGTGTTTTTTCTATTGACGATATTTATGAAAAGGTGTGGAAAGATCCCGCCTTTAACGCGGAGAATACCGTGGCTGTGCATGTGCGCAGAATTCGCGAGAAAATCGAAATTAATCCGAAGGATCCTAAATATTTGAAGGTGGTGTGGGGTGTTGGCTATAAAATGGAGAAGTAGATCACTCTCCCTGGTGCTGCTGGTCGGTGTTTTCATCATGTGGACATTGACGTTATTCGCAGTAACGAATGCCTATAAGAACAGTGTGTACTTCGGTGAGGACGCTTATTTTCAAAAGCGGGGCATTCGCGAGGGAAATGAATTCCATCTACGAGAATATTCAGTTGTACCATCTGGAGGCTCCGCATTTTAGTGAGAAAACACCAGAAGAGCAGCTAGGCAATAATGACTATTATAACGTGATACGAGATGCGGAGCGAACCGTAGAGGAGCGTGTCAGAAATCTGGAGCAGAAGTACAGCCAGCGTATCGACACGGCTCGCAATCATGAAACAAATGCAGACGTTGATCGGCTGGAAGCTGAAAGAGACGCGAAAATGGCGGAGCTGAATAAGGAGAAGGAAGCTACTTTTCAACAAAATCTGAAGGCTGCGATTACGGCTAAGCAAAAGCAATTCTTGTCCGCCAAGACAAATTTGGATAACCGTCTTAAATCACTCTACTATGTCGTGAAAAACTTGAAAACCGGTGAAACCTATAGCAATATCTCATCTGAGGCGCTGCAAAAAAAGGTAGATCAACAGGCGTTCATGTATACACTAACAGTACCCAAGTTAGATGAACCGAACAGAATGTTGTACGCCATGAACTATGACCAGGTCAGTGCTACATACTATATCTTAAACCCATCGCAAGGCACGGGCATTATTCAGACAGATTATCTCTCTTACCAATCAGTAAAAAAGCAAGCGACAGCAACGGTTTTCTGGCTAGCAGCACTCTTGGTTCTGACAATTGGGCTAACCTACTTGGCAAGAAAATATCGGGGAGATACCATATCGCTAATCGATATCGAAAGGGTGGTAAGGGAACGCCTGCCGATCGATGTTCGGGCTTGGACAACTTTTATTGCGGCAGCTGCCCTGTTCGGTATCCTCTTCGATGCTGAAATATACTACTGGTCTCCGACGTATATCAGTATTTATCAAATAAGTATCGTACTCATCGCAACAACTTTACTTGTCATTGTATACAGTGGTTTTCGCGGTGCAGTCGCATTGCTGAAACATCCGGACAATCTCGCTATGGAATGGAGAAGTAGCTTAACCGCGTCATTCTGGCAAACCCTGAAAGATACGCTGGAGCAAAGAGGCTTGTTGTTCAAGTTAGTCGTCTTTATGGCGATCATCGCGATCATGGGCTTCTTGCCTGTGTGTGTGGTAGCTTCTAGCGGAGAAGAGGCTGTTATCGTCTTTACGTTCGTCTGGTACATCCTGTTCCTACTCGTGGTACTGCCATATATGATGCGGAAGATTAAGCAGCTTCGTGCCATTATCAAAGGCGTGGAACAAATGTCGCAAGGCAACTTCGATGTGACCCTTCCTGCCAAAGGCAAAGGCCAATTGTCCCGGATGGCGATGAACATTAACAATTTGAAGTACGGCTTGCAGCTTTCGCTGGAGAAACAACGCGTCAGTGATCGTCTCAAAACAGAGTTGATTACGAATGTTTCCCATGATTTGAAAACACCGTTAACCTCCATTATCAATTATGTAGATTTACTTAAAAAGGAAGGGTTGACCGCTGACCAATCCACCCACTACCTCGAGGTGCTTGATCGAAAAACGCAGCGGCTTAAAGTGCTGATCGAAGATCTTTTCGAGGCATCGAAGATGGCAAGCGGAGCTACAGAGCTTCATTGGGAAAAAGTCGACGTTTCCGCCCTACTGACACAAGCCTTGGCGGAGTTCAGCGACAAAATCGAGGCGTCCACGCTGACTTTTCGCGTAAACGTGCAAAGCCCGCATATGTATGCGCTGCTGGATGGCAAAAAAACGTGGCGCGTCTTCGAGAATCTCATCGGTAACGCCTTGAAATATGCCTTGCCGGGAACTCGGGTTTACGTCACGTTGACGGAAAACATAGAGCGCGTGATCCTCATCATTCAGAATATCTCGCTCCACGAGCTCAATTACGGCGTAGAGGAGCTGTTCGAACGCTTCAAACGCGGCGACCAGTCTCGCGGAACAGAAGGCTCTGGCCTCGGCTTGGCCATTGCCAAGAGCATCGTTGAGCTGCAGGGCGGCACGCTCACGATTGACATTGACGGCGACCAATTCAAGGTTATTGCCGAATTTGAGAAGCGGGAGTTGCTGACTGCACCGGAAGCGTAGGGCGTAGAATATGCTCATATAGATAACGTTATGACATAGTGCTATTCACACGTGTACTCAAGCCCTACTAAATTAAGAACACCGTCCTATTAGGACGGCGTTCTTATTATTTTAGCTCAAGCTCCAACTCCTCCAACGTATACCGGTTGTCCCACAAAAAAATCATGTCATACGCTATTGAGTCCTTCGAGACAAACCTTGCTGTAGCTGTAATAACACCGCCTATGATCGTTCCGAATCCCACAATCCATCCCATCAATGCAAACACTTGATCGACCATGTGCATTCACTCCTTTGAGGCGCGATGAACTCCTAATCTATCCATATGCCTGATGAATTTGAAACATGTGTGACATTTGAAAGCCTTCTCATCACGAGTATAGACATCGGAAATGTCGGGCTGGGAGAGTTGCATTTTAATCTTTTTATCCGATTGACACGTTCAGAAGAGGGATGGTAAGATCACCCTGTAAGGTTCGAATAGACAGCTTTTGGAAAATTAACAGGCACTTAATGTGCCGGGCTCATCAAACGAAATAGGGGGTTTCACTATGGATATTATGGTTATTGTCCTTAACACACATCATAAACGGACACGCGTCCAACCTAATTTCATAGATGGTAACCCGCTGGTTGGCCCGAGCGACTGCATACGCATGTTCGGCTGTTAGCACCCCTTCCCATACGTTAAGTTGTGAAGCGCGGGTTACGAAGTTCGTAACGAGCGCTTTTCTGTTTCTATAGATGGCATATCGCTGCGCGCGGTGTGTCTTTTTGCGTCTTTGGGTGTCTATGCGCCATTTGAGAGGAGTGACAAGATCGTATGTTTACTGTATTAAAGAAATTAGCTTGGTTTTTCAAAATGAACTGGAAACGCTACAGCCTCGCGATTGGGCTGCTGATCATCGTTGGCATCATTGATGTTTTACCGCCAAAGCTGATTGGTTACGCGATTGATGGCATACACATGGGTACCTTAACGGGAGCCAAATTGGGGCAATTACTCGCCTTTTGGGGCGCACTCATCGTCGTGAGTTATGGGCTGTCTTACATTTGGTTGTACCAGCTGTTCGGCGGAGCCTTCGTCCTTGAACGTGTGCTGCGCTCCCGATTCATGCGGCAGCTGCTGCGGATGACGCCTACCTTCTATGAGCGCAATCGCACGGGTGATCTGATGGCTAGAGCGACGAACGATTTGCAATCGGTATCGACTACCGCCGGGTTCGGGATTTTGACCTTCGTCGATTCGACGCTGTTTATGCTAACGATTCTGAGCATGATGGGTTTCTTCATTAGCTGGAAGCTGACGCTTGCCTCGATTTTACCACTGCCGATTATGGCTGTTGCGATTACGATTTTTGGCGGCCGCATCCATGAAAGGTTCATCCTCGCACAGGATGCTTTCGGTCAAATGAATGACCGCGTCCTGGAAACCATCGCAGGCGTTCGGGTCATCCGAGCATTCGTGCAGGAGAAGGCGAGCGAGCACAATTTTGCGACGATGACGGACGACGTTTATCGTAAAAATATCGCCGTAGCGGTAATTGATGCTCTTTTTGAACCAACGGTCAAAATTCTGGTCGGTATTTCCTACCTGATCGGACTTTGTTACGGAGGCTATCTCGTGTTCCACAGTGAGCTGACGCTCGGAGAGCTAGTGTCCTTCAATACCTTCCTGGGTATGTTGATCTGGCCGATGTTTGCGATCGGTGAGCTGATGAATATTATGCAGCGCGGGAATGCATCGCTAGATCGGGTCAATGAGACCCTTGGCTACAAGCCGGATGTCATAGAAGCTCAGAAAGCTGCGACGCAGCTACAACCAGATTCAATCACCTTTGACAATGTAACGTTCCGCTATCCGTCCTCATCCATTGATAATTTAGTTGGCATGACGTTTCGCTTAAAACGCGGACAGACGCTCGGTATTGTCGGCCGAACAGGCAGTGGCAAAACAACCCTGCTGAAACAGCTGCTTCGCGAGTATCCTGTCGGTCAAGGCGCGATCACGATCACGGATACGCCAATTGAACAGATCGCGATCGATACGCTGCATGGTTGGATCGGATATGTGCCGCAGGAGCCGATTCTATTCTCCAAAAGCGTGCGCGAAAACATTATGTTCGGCAAGGGGCAAGGCACCGAAGAAGAATTACATCGCGCGCTTGATCTAGCTGCGTTCCGCAAGGACGTCGAGTTCCTGCCGGAAGGTCTGCAGACACTCGTCGGGGAAAAAGGCGTCGCCTTATCCGGCGGTCAGAAGCAGCGCGTCTCCATCGCGCGGGCGTTGTACGTCGATCCGGAGATTCTCCTGCTCGACGACGCGCTCTCTGCGGTCGATGCGAAGACGGAGGCCGAGATCATCAGCGGTATCCGCACGGAACGCGCAGGCAAAACCACCCTAATCACCACGCACCGACTCTCTGCCGTGCAGCATGCCGATTGGATTGTCGTGCTCGATGAGGGTTATATCATTGAAGAAGGCACGCACGAGCAGCTTCTGGCCCTCGGCGGCTGGTATAAAGAGCAATATGACCGTCAACAGCTCGAGGAGCAGACGGTTGGGATGGAATAGATGATGGGGCACATCGAGCCCCCAACGATATGAGACAAAAGAAAAGTAGGTGAGACTCCTGATGACACAAACGCAACAAACGAAACAAACAAAACAAACAACATCAACGAAACAAACCGGAAAACGGTTGTTCCAATATGCGGCCAAATTCAAGCAAACCTTGCTCATCGCGCTGCTATTCTTATCTTTGGCTGTCGCTACTGAGCTGGCGGGACCTTTCATTGCCAAGCATATGATCGACACCCACATTCTCGGCATCGAGAAGCCGTGGTACGAAACACAGTCGGCAAAGAAGGGTGAGAAGGCTGTTGCTTTTGAGCAGACCTTCTATAAGCGGGGTGACAACTACGCAGAGGGTGAGCCGAAGGGCAAAGAGGTCCGTATCCTGCAAGTAGGCAGCAAGTTCGTGTGGCTGGATCAAGCGCTCCCCTGGGATGGCGTCCGCAAGCTGACGGATGATGGCAAGCTGCTGGTTACGCAAGGCACGGAGCAGGCGGAGTATGCCGTTCGGAAGCTGAGTGTGCAGGAGCTGTATAGCTTTTATCAACCACAATTTGCAGAGTTAATGAAGCTGGCGGGGTTCTATGTGATCTTGATTTTCGTGGGAGCCGTCTTTACCTACGGGCAGAGATATTTGCTGCAAGCGGCAGCGAATCGCATCATTCAGCGCATGCGCAGAGATGTGTTCGCGCAAATTCAGCGATTGCCGATTAATTATTTTGACAATCAACCTGCAGGCAAAGTCGTTTCACGCATCACCAACGACACGGAGTCGGTCCGAGATCTGTATGTGCAGGTGTTGGCGAACTTTTTTACAGGCACCATCTACATTCTAGGAATTATCGCGGCCATCTTCATTCTCGACGTTCGGCTGGCTCTCTTCACGCTGCCGATCATTCCGCTGCTCATTGCGTGGATTATCGTGTACCGCAAGTATGCGTCGACGATTAATCATGAAATTCGCGAACGGATTAGTAGCATCAACGGGATGATCAATGAAGCGATTCAAGGGATGACAATCATTCGAGCTTTTCGTCGGCAAAAGGAAACGACTGAGGAATTTGAGGTTTTGAATGAAGAGTACACGCACTATCAAAATAAACTGCTCAGCTTGAATTCCTTAACCTCTCATAACTTGATGAACGTGGTGCGGAACCTGTTCTTCTTCGGGTTGATCTGGTATGTGGGCGGCAGTTCGCTCAATGCGGTGATTACAGTTGGTGTGCTTTATGCCTTCGTCGATTACCTCAACCGGATGTTCCATCCGATGGTAGGTATCGTGAATCAGCTGCCGAATTTGGAGCGAGCGCTTGTGTCGGCTGACCGCGTGTTCGAGCTGCTAGATGAACAGGGAATCGACGTTGTTGCTGAAAAAGCAGACCGCTACAAAGGCCACGTGAGCTTTGAGCATGTTGGCTTCGCCTACAAAGAAGGGGAGGATGTGTTGAAAGACATCTCCTTCGAGGCCAAACAAGGGCAGACGGTTGCACTGGTGGGGCATACCGGATCGGGTAAAAGCTCGATCTTGAATCTGTTATTTCGCTTCTATGAGGTCAGCGAAGGCCGTATCACGGTCGATGGCCGTGATATTCGCGAGCTGTCGAAGCAGCAGCTTCGCCAGCACATGGGCATCGTGCTGCAGGATCCGTTCCTGTTCACGGGGACGATTGCGTCCAATGTCTCCTTGGACGATCCGTCCATCACCCGGGAACGGGTGGAGGCGGCGCTGCGCGAAGTTGGCGCAGCGGAGATGCTTGGGGCGCTGCCGCGCGGCCTCGATGAGCCTGTCATCGAGAAGGGCAGCACGCTGTCTGCTGGGCAGCGGCAGCTGATTTCATTCGCCCGGGCGCTGGCGTTCGACCCGGCGATCTTGATCCTCGATGAGGCGACGGCCTCCATCGACACGGAGACCGAGGCCATCATTCAGGCCGCGCTCGAAGTGCTTGCGAAGGGGCGGACCACCTTCATCATTGCTCATAGGCTGTCGACGATTCGCAGCGCCGACTTGATTCTTGTGCTCGACCACGGCGAGATCGTCGAGCGTGGCACGCATGAGGAGCTCATGGGGCTCCTCGGGCGGTACTACCAGATGTACCAGCTGCAAGCTGGACATCCGGAAATTGCCGCTGCTGCGGAGAGCGGCGAGTCGATTGGGCATAAGATCTAGGTCGCGAGTCGTAGACGAATCTCGACAAAAGGCTAACGACGCTGACTTTCCAATATGCTACAATAAAACAAATTGATGCTTATGGGAAGTGGAGGAGAATTTATGCGTTCAGATACGGTTCGTCTGCTTAATCTGCTGCAGCTATTATCAGAAGTAGCAATTGCAGTAGGGTATTTACTTGGGTTAATCCCATTCGTGTATGCATGGTCATGTGCTTGGGTCATTCCATTGGTGTTCGTGAATTTGGTGTTTGCCATCCTCACGGGCAATGGGACTACGCTGAAAACGATCATCAACATCGCATTGGCCTTCTTAAGTCTCATTCCTTTGCTCGGTTATGTATTCCGCTTTGGCGGCATCGTCGTGTCGGGCTTGAATATGAGAGACTTGTCCAAGAGAAGAAACAACTATTAGATGTAGTGAAAAAACGGATGGCGCCGAACTGGCGCGCATCCGTTTTTTTTCTTTAACAGGAAATATAGCTAATTTGTATGGTTGAGAAGGCGACTTTGGCAGTCTCCGCTTTAGCTCGCTCCCACGGCCTGTGTAATTCTAACGGACACCAGCGCCGCTATTTCGAAAAAAGCAAACAGTTTTCTAGTGTAACGGACACCAGTGCCGTTATTTACTATTTGAGAGGCAATATAACGCCCGAAACACGAGGATAACGGCCGTGTTGTCCGATAGAATAGGCGAATCCAGTTAAATGACTGAATAACGTCATCTGTGTCCGTTAGACGAGGTGGCGTACAGGTGTGGTTCGGCGTTATTCGCTCCCCCGCTAATACGCCAACCCGACGCGGCAGCCGACATACGCGTCCTCCACCGCGACACGGTAGGTGAACGCCGCGGTGTCGCCGACGGAGATGGACGTGCCGCCGTCCGGCAAGAAATCGCGCTCCGCGCGGAACAGACCCTGCGCTTCGCCGTCAGGCAAATAGGTTGGACACACGACTGTCCAACCTAGGCCCGACGCAGCGAGCAGCGCCAACGCCTGGCGGTGCTCCTCGGCCGCGCGTGTCGACGAGCGCCGCGTGTCCGGCGCTTCAAAACGCAGCAGACCCGGATGCTCCCGGCTCTGCAAGATGCCGGCCGTGCCGACGGTAACCACGCGGCTCACGCCGGCAGCCTTCATCGCCGCGATGAGCAGCGGCGTCGCCTCGGTCAGCACGGTGCCGCCATCGGTGCCAAGGCAGCTCACGACGACGTCTACGCCTGTCATGGCGCCTGCGAGATCCTCTGCGGAACAAGCATTACCTTGCAGCAAAGTGAGCCGATCGGAATGCAGTGATATTTTATCCATACTCCGCACGATTGCCGTTACCTCATGACCATCCTGCAGGGCTTGAGCTAGAACGCGCTGACCCACACGGCCAGTTGCTCCTAATAGTAGAAAGTGCATCATCGTACTCCTTCGTATGTCATCTGTTCTCCTAGTATAACAAACTTGAACCGTCGCTTCGAATCCATCATAATAGAAGGTATTGAATCCAAGTGAATACGGAATTAGAAGGGAATTTCAGGGGCATGAGAATTAATAAGTTTATAAGTGAAACCGGCGTGTGCTCCAGACGTGAGGCGGACAAATGGGTCGAAGCTAGGCGTGTGACGATCAATGGTGAGATTGCGGGGCTCGGCAGCGTTGTAGGTCCTGGTGATGAAGTGAAGGTCGATGGGCGGGCAATTGGAGAGAAAAAAGAGCACGTCTACATCGCGCTTAACAAGCCTGTGGGTATTACCTCGACAACGGAGGCGCATATTCGTGGGAATATCGTGGATTTCGTGGGGCACTCGGAGCGGATTTTCCCAATTGGCAGATTGGACAAAGACTCAGAAGGTCTTATCCTACTGACGAATAACGGGGATATTGTTAACCAGATTCTTCGTGCAGAGAACAATCACGATAAAGAATACATCGTAACGGTGAATCGGCCGATTACGCAGATGTTTTTGCGGGGAATGGCTAGTGGGGTGCGGATTCTGGGCACGATGACGAAGCCTTGTGAAATCATTCAAGTCAACGAACGTGTATTTCGTATCATTCTCACACAGGGGCTGAACCGGCAAATTCGTAGGATGTGCGAAGCGTTCGGATATCGTGTAGTGCGTTTGCAGCGTGTGCGCATCATGCATATTCATTTGGGCTCTTTGAAAGTTGGGAAGTGGCGGGATTTGACGCAAGGAGAATTAAAGGATTTGATGCAAATGCTTAGCCAGGAGAAGTCGCAGACGAATCCATAACTGAACATGAATCGCATGAATAGACTTGAGCATTCCGTGTAGGATGCTCAGGTCTTTTTCTATGAAGTGCGAGAATGAATCAGAGAAAAATATTGGTATTTTTTTCTTGCGTAGTTGCAACCTTTTTCCAGAGCACACCGTCAAGTACTATATGGCAGTTGGACGCGTCCAAGCATGTGGGTCCACATGTCGTATGGAGATCTACTTGAGGAGGAAGATGACTTTGAAATTATTGAAACAAGCAGGCACAATGGTACTCGCTTCGACATTGTTGCTGACAGTTGCCCCGATGGGGGCATGGGCGGCGGAAAGTGAATCTGGTTCAGCTACGTCCGCGATGTCATCCCCTGCCTACCCAGGGCAAGCCGACGTCTCGGCGCAAGATGCCAAAATTACAAAAGAACAAGCGCTTGAGTATGCCAAAGCTTACATAACACTACCTACGGATTATATTCTCCAATCGATAAGTTTAAACGCTTTCTATGGCCAGAATGGACAGAATATCCCAACGTGGAACATTAGCTATTCGAAGAAAGTGAAAGATCGTTACTATGGCTCAGCTAATATCGCCATCAATGGTTTGGATGGAACACTCACGTCTTACAATATGAATGACAATGATCCTGAACATAAACCGTCGTATCCGCCTAAGGTGGATTTCCAGGCTGCGAAGGAGCTGGCTGCAGCATTTGTAGCCAAAGTAAATCCATCGAAGCAAAAGGAACTGCTGTACGATGACTCGGTAGAAAAATCTTTCCGTACCCCGCTTGACGGCAATTATCAATATAACATTCGCTATGATCGATCCGTTGGGGGAGTTCCTTTCTCCGGGAATGGACTTAATGTCAACGTCAATGGTGAGGGTCAGGTTACGAGCTATTGGTACAATTGGGACGATAAGGTGATTTTTGATAAGGTGAGCACACCGATTTCGAAAGAGAAGGCAGATCAGCTTTTCCGTGAGAAGATGGAGCTTGCCTTACAATATCAAATCCCGTATAACACGCAAGGGAAAAGAGTACCGATTATTTCCTACTTCATGAACAGTGTTGCTTTGGATGCGGCAACAGGCGAGGTTTGGCAACCATTTCCTAGCTTGAATGGTAACAATAAGCCATTAACAGATAAGCCACTGGGAACGAAACCGCCAGCTACCTTGAATTTGACGAAGGAAGAAGCCGTTAAGAAAGTGGCAACGACGTTTAACCTATCCGCTGAGTACAAGCTGCAAGAAGCTTCCTACAATGAATCGAAGAATGCTGAGACGGGTGAGACCTTATCGAGCTGGAACATGAGCTGGGCCAAGGCAACGTCGGATACAGCGGCTACTGGAAAAATTGGTGCAGGAAATAACGTTTGGGCTTCCGTGAACAGTAAAACTGGCGTTATTACTAATTTTAACTATTATGTTCCATATAGCAGTGAGAATGATAAGCCTATCGAAGGCAAAGTTTCATTAGATGATGCGATTGCGAAAAGCACGGAGTTTGTCAAAGCGCAGCTTCCTGCTTCTACGGATCAACTCGTGCTGAATGTTCAGAAAGAGTACTCTCAGGATATGCTGAAGCAAATGCGCACATGGGAAATTAGCTACAAACGCGTCATTGACGGCGTTGCTGTGGGGAATGAAGAGGTGCGGGTAAGCATTGACCGTGTAACTGGAGCCATCTCGAACTATTATGTATCTCTAAGTGATAATATCGCGTATCCTGCTCAAAAGCCTGAGGTTATTTCCATCGATAAGGCCAAGGCTCTGTGGCTGGCACAGTTCGACGTGAAGCTTGGCTACGTATTGGAGAGTAACGGATACACAGGCGCTATGCCAATCGAGAAATACCGTGTAATGGTAGCGGCAGGGGAGATACCTCCATCTGCGGTGACGGATGCCAAAGCGCAGCCAAAGGCGAAGCTTGTGTATTCCCTTGTTCCTAAAAATGTGAATCGCGATAACTTTATTCTGGATGCCGAATCGGGTCAATGGCGCAGTGCGCAAACTGGCGAGGTTATCTCGTTGGATAAAGTGATTGTAAGTGATATTGATAAGCACTGGGCACAAAATGAACTTCAACTGATGCTTGATTATCAAGCTTTGGATGTGAAGGACGGCAAAGTGAACCCTGACCAAACAATTAAGCGCGGTGAGTTGGTCAAAATGCTGGTCATCGCCATGAATGGCGGCAACGGCGGCATCTATTACGGAGCTGAGCGTGCTGCTTCTTTCGCGGATGTGGGCAATGGCTCTAAATATTTTGCCTATGTGGAAAATGCCGTTGATCGCGGGCTGCTTGATGTAGGGAAAGAGTTCAATCCGGAAGCTGCGATGAATCGTGAAGAAATGGCGCAATTGATCGTGAAAGCGCTGGGTTATCACAGCCTAACGAAATTTGACGGCGTATTTAACAAGGATTTCTTGGATGCTGGGAAAGTGTCTAACGTTGGCGATGCTGCAATTGTGTTAGGGCTGAAAATTATGACGCTCAGCGATGGCTACTTTGCCCCACAGAATGAAGTGACGAAAGCACAGGCTGCAAGCGCGTTCTATCGCTTCTTGCAAACGAGAGCCAAATTGCAAGATAAGCCGCGATACTACTATTAATCTTTCTAACGTGAATCGCATAAGTGAAACGACAAAAGACCTCTCAATGCAGTATTGAGAGGTCTTTATTCAGCCGTCTAGGCATTTGTATCAAGAGAGCTAATCTCTTTTGAAAAGAAAGTAGAACAACTGACGGTAATGTGCCTTCATATGCTCTTTCGTATAGGCTTTCTCGTTTTTAATGTGAAAATAGCCAATCGGTGACATCGAGCAAATGATCGTGTGGGCTGCAAAATCGGGCTCTGCTTGTGGCTCTTGCCCAGGGCCAAGGGATTCGAGAATAAGCTCCGACAATTTATCGCGTATGAAATGGTAAATAGGGGAGAGGAAGAAGTTGCTGCGGCCATCCTCGCAGTTGATATTAATCTTAGTTGACATGGCAACGATTAGCTCGGCTTTTTCCTCAATTTCATCAATCCATAACTCCAAAATGCCAGTCAGTCGATCAATGGGTGCGGCTTGGTTATGTTTATCGAGATACATCATAATGTCATTAATAAATTGCTTCCCATAATGTTGAAGAACATCGAAACAAAGGTCTCCTTTATCCGCATATCTGCGATAGAGGGTTGCTTGTCCAATGCCCGCTGTTTTGGCAATTTGATGCATGCTGACCGATTGAACGCCATAATCATGAAAGAGTTGTTTGGCGGTTTGGAGTATTAATTGGCGATTTTCCATGGCGTCCTTGCGTTCATGACGAATGGACATCTGTAACCACCTCTTTAGATGTGAATTTATTATGTTCGTATTGACAAAGAAACGAAATTTCTGTTAGCATCAGGAATGTAAGCGGACATTTGTCCGTTTACAACGAAAGTTATTGATGTTCGTGTATGTCTGCCACTATGTATTGTACAGGGTATACTATATACGGTCAACGATAGACAAAAAGAGAGAAATTAATCGGATGGAGGGATTACATGTCTTCACAAGCAACATCGAAAGAAACAGAAGCCCCGTTCTCAATGCGCAGCATTCTGGGGCCGCTGATCGCGATTGTCGTAGGTATTTTCATGGTTATTTTGGACGGAACAGCGGTTAACGTTGCACTTCCTAAGCTGCAAGAAGAATTCAATCTGTTGAACTTATCGCTCGTTCAGTGGACGGTCATTGGTTATGCCTTAGCACAAGCCGCGGTTATTCCATTGGCAGGTTGGTTATCGGATCGTTTCGGTGCCAAGAAAATTTTCCTGATTTCCGTAGGTCTCTTCACAATAGGCTCTGGTCTATGTGCGCTAGCGAACTCGGTTGAAATGTTGATTGCTTACCGTATCATTCAAGGACTAGGCGGCGGTGTTGTGGTGCCGATTGCAATGGCATTCATTTATCGTCTATCTCCTCCAGGTAAAGTAGGGGCTGTTATGGGGATGATGGGGATTCCGATTCTACTGGGTCCTGCTCTTGGTCCTGTTATTGCAGGTTGGTTAGTTGAGTATCACAGCTGGCAGTGGATTTTCCTTATCAATTTGCCTATTGGTGTCATTGGTATTATTTTAGGTATTCGTACATTGCCAAATATGCAGCGTCAAAGCGTTGCTTCTCTAGATTTGTTGGGTATGTTGTTAGGGCCTTTAGCTTTCGCGGCACTTGTTTATGGTGTTTCCAACGGTGGTATTGATCCAATTACGGGGAAATCCACATGGACAGATGCAGATACGCTGATCGGTTCTGGCGTTGGTGTCATTTCACTTATCCTATTCATAATTGTTGAATTGAAACAGAAGAATCCACTTTTGGAGCTTCGCGTATTCCGTTCAGGGAACTTCACGAAAGGGATTATCGTTCAATGGATTTCACAAATTGCCATGTTCGGTACGATGTTCCTTGTCCCTCTATTCTTACAACAAGCACATGGTTACAGCCCATTGAAAACAGGATTGATCATGCTTCCTCAAGCTTTGGCTTCCGGATTGTTCATGCCAATCGGGGGTAAGCTGTCCGACCGTTTCGGTTCTCGTCCGCTCGTTGTAGCGGGAATGGTACTAACAACGATTTCGGCATTCTTGCTTTCCAATATTTCCGGTGATTCCGGAGTGGGTACGGTTATGCTGCCGCTTACGCTTCTGGGAGCGGGTATGGGACTATTCATGATGCCGCTGAACAATCACTTGATTCAATCGGCACCACAGAATTTGGTTGGTCGTGTAACGTCTTTGACGAACGCGGCGCAGCAAGTTATGATGTCTTTCGCGATTGCGATCTTGATGACGATTTTCAGTACGAAATTTAAGGATTTGATGGTTGAGTCAGGCGCACAAAAGCCAGATGTAGGCTTATATGCTTCTGCATTCGGACATACGTTCCTCATTTTGCTGGGTATCGCTGTTGTTGGTGGGCTGCTTGGTTTGATGCTGCAGAAACCTAAGAAAATTGAAGGCGATTCAGAGAATACGGCTGAAATTCCGATGATGATTGGTCATTAATCCGTAAGTTTGGACGTATATAGGAGCCGCTCCTCAAGGTCAATTGACTAGGGGGGCGGCTTTTGTCTGTTACAACGAGGCGGCTGTACGGTGAATCAAATATAAGCGCTTTAGTGATGAAAAACATCACTAAAGCTGAGGAACCGCGTTGATTTAGAGTGAATCTCCCGAGATAGTGATGAAAAACATCACTAAAGCTGAGGAACTGCGTTGAATCTGGGTGAATCTCCCAAGTTAGTGATGAAATACATCACTAAAGCCACAGAAACGCGAAAACGTGTCTTCCATAGTGATGAAAAACATGCTTACAGATAGAGAAAAATACTCTCCTCTATATTTGCGTACAGAACGCACCACATATGTTACAATTGATGTTAAAACTTAAAAGAAGCTTCAACAAAGAAAGGGTGTTCGAGAAGATGGTTGTATCTGGTAAAGTGGGTTTGGAAGATATTATTAGAGCCAATCATGTGCTCAGCAAGGTGATTGAACCATCGCCGCTGCAACGCAATGAGCTGCTCTCTAACCAGTATGAATGTAACGTTTATCTTAAACGTGAAGATATGCAAATCGTGCGTTCGTTCAAAATTCGCGGAGCTTACAATGTGATTCAAAGCTTAACGGAAGAGGAACGCGCAGCGGGGGTTGTGTGTGCAAGTGCAGGCAACCATGCACAAGGTGTAGCTTATTCCTGTAAGCAGCTAGGCATTGAGGGCAAGATTTTCATGCCGACTACGACACCGCGTCAGAAGATTTCGCAAGTGAAGCTGTTCGGAGGCTCATTCGTGGAAGTCATCCTCGTTGGCGATTCCTTTGACGATTCTTCGACCCAAGCCAAGGCGTACTGCCTGAAAGAGAATAAAGTCTTCATTCACCCGTTCGATGATGTGCGTACGATTGCGGGGCAAGGGACTGTTGGCTTGGAAATCATGAATCAGATGCCGGAAACACCGGATTTCATCTTTGCAACGATTGGTGGAGGTGGACTAGCTGCCGGAGTTGCGACCTATGTGGCAAGTGTTTCACCGCGGACGCGCATTATTGGTGCAGAGCCAGAGGGTGCGGCCAGCATGACGGAAGCATTGAAACAAGGCGCGGTCATCAAATTGCCTTCCATTGAGAAGTTTGTTGACGGCGCAGCTGTCGCACAAGTGGGTGAGATGACTTTTGACATCTGTAAAGACAAGCTAGAGGATATCGTCATCATTCCTTCTGGCAAAGAGTGTACAACCATTCTGGAGCTCTACAACAGCAACGCGATTGTTATTGAGCCTGCAGGGGCGCTTCCAGTGGCAGCGCTGGATGCATACCGCGAACAAATTCGCGGCAAGAACGTTGTCTGTATCATTAGCGGTGGAAACAATGACATCGACCGGATGCAGCAGATCAAGGAGAGATCCCTTGTCTATGAAGGCTTAAAGCACTACTTCGTCTTGAATTTCCCCCAACGAGCAGGAGCTCTGCGTGAATTTTTGGAGGAAGTGCTGGGGCCTTCCGATGACATCACGCGTTTTGAGTATACGAAGAAGAATAATCGTGACGATGCACCCGCGCTGGTAGGGATCGAGCTTAAGAATAAAGACGATTACGCAGGGCTTATCGAGCGCCTTTCTCGTAAGGATTACGGCTATATTGAGATCAATAAAGATCCAAAACTATTTAATTTGCTAATCTAGGATTTGATAACACGTGAGTGTCATAAAATTAACATGGAGCAATCTAGATTTTATTAACCGCTGGTTGTATAATCAATAATCGGGGCTTAGAACCTATATTGTCGGCAAAAACAAAATGGACATGTTAACTTGTGTGACATGACGAATTACGTGAATCGTTGATAGATTTGCTTCTCTGTTTGGAATCAAAATGATACACTTAATTTGAAGTCAACTTACATAATTTAACTGAATTTGGTCAACCTACAGTGTGGGCTTCATAGTTTCAATTAAATGATGATACGATGGGGGTAAAATCGATGAAGAAGATTTTTTCAACAGTTCTGATGACTGTAACGGTTTCTGCATTAGTGATTTCCGGTTGTGCCAAAAAAGAAGAGACAGGTTCATCCGCATCACCAGCAGCAAGTGCAGTAGCTAGCGACAACACAGGCAAGGACTTCAAAATCGGCATGGTTACAGATATCGGTGGGGTTAACGACAAATCCTTTAACCAAAGCGCTTGGGAAGGCTTGACACTACTGAAGAAACAAACAAGCGCTAACGTGAAAAACCTTGAAAGTAAAAGCGATGCAGACTACACGCCTAACTTGAATCAATTCGTTAAAGATGGCTACAACCTGACTTGGGGTATTGGTTTCTTGATGGGTGACGCAGTTAAAACGGTAGCAACTCAAAACCCGAACGCAAAACTTGCGATCATTGATAATGTAGTAGAAGCTCCAAACGTAGAGTCCGTTACTTTCTCCGAGCAAGAAGGTTCCTACCTTGTTGGTGTGGTAGCAGGTCTTACAACAAAAACGAATAAAATCGGTTTCGTTGGTGGGATCGACATTCCGGTTATCAAACGTTTCGAAGCTGGTTTCGTAGCTGGCGTTAAAGCGGTAAAACCAGATGCTAAGATTCAAATCAACTACACAGGTGCTTTCGACAAGCCTGATCTTGGTAAAGCAGCAGCAGCAACGATCTATAACGATGGCGCTGATATCATTTTCCACGCAGCTGGATCCACGGGTAACGGTGTATTCAATGAAGCGAAAGATCGTGCGAAAAACGGTAAAAAAGTATGGGTTATCGGTGTAGATAAAGACCAATCTCTTGAGTTTGGCGACGAAGTTACACTAACTTCCATGTTGAAACGTGTTGACTCCGCGGTGCTTCGTGTATCCAAAGATGTTATTTCAGGTAAATTCCAAGGTGGCAAAGTTGTTACGTTGGGTCTGAAAGACGATGGTGTAGGCCTTCCTGAAACATCCAAGAAAAACGTTTCTGCTGACATCTTGAAAAAAGTTGACGAGTACAAAGCCAAAATTATTAGCGGCGAAATCAAAGTTCCTGAAAAACCATAAGCGTCGATCCGACGTTACTGGTAAGAACGATAGGTTTGCTTCTGTACAAACAAGGCTAGTTATACTAACTAGCCTTGTTCTTTAGTTTTAATGGAAAATGGGAAACAAATAATAAAAAATTGATCATTAGGGTGATCTTATGAGTGAAGCAGTCCCAGTTGTTGAACTTCGCAACATTACGAAACGATTTCCAGGCATTGTTGCTAATGATGCTATTAGCCTGAAGCTGCAAAAAGGCGAAATTCATGCCTTGCTTGGCGAGAATGGTGCAGGAAAGTCAACACTGATGAACATTGTGTTCGGTTTATATCAGCCGGACGAAGGTAGTATCCATGTACAAGGCAACGAGGTTTTTATCGACAGTCCGAATCGAGCGATTGAGCTCGGCATCGGGATGGTGCATCAACATTTCAAGTTGGTACAACCATTTACAGTAACTGAAAATATCATTTTGGGGATGGAACCCAAACGTGGTATGAATGTGGATATCCGAACAGCACAAGATAAAGTGCGCAAGCTATCTGAGCAATATGGTTTACGTGTGGATCCAAAAGCCAAAATCGAAGACATTTCAGTCGGTATGCAGCAGCGTGTCGAAATATTGAAAACGCTGTATCGCGGCGCCGATATTTTAATTTTTGATGAGCCTACAGCTGTACTAACGCCGCAAGAAATTAGTGAATTGATGGTCATTATGCGTAACCTTGTGAAAGAGGGCAAGTCCATTATTCTCATTACACATAAGCTGAAAGAAATTATGGAGATTGCCGATACAGTGACGATTATTCGTCGTGGTAAAGTGATTGATTCCTTGGCATGCGCCCAAGCGAATCCGCAAATTCTGGCCGAGAAGATGGTCGGACGTGATGTCTCCTTTAAAGTTACTAAAGAAGCAGTAAAACTTGGAGAACCTGTTCTCCAAGTGCAAGATTTAATGGTGCGTAATCAACAAGGATTAGCTTCGCTTAAAGGGCTTAATTTTGAAGTGAAAGCTGGCGAAATTCTAGGTATCGCGGGTGTAGATGGCAACGGTCAAAGTGAACTGATCGAAGCATTGACGGGCTTGCGTACCGTGGATGAGGGTAAAGTGCTGCTCATGGGCAGTGACATAACGAATCAGACACCGCGTGAGATTTCGGAGGCAGGGCTGTCGCATATCCCTGAAGATCGGCATAAACACGGGCTTGTGCTTGATTTTACAATGAGTGAAAATATGGTGCTCGAAACGTATTTCCACCCTGCGTATAACAAAGGCGGCTTCTTGAACTATGACGCGATTGATAAGCATGCGGAGGCGTTGATTAAGCAGTTCGACGTGCGTACACCAAGTATTTACAACAAGGCACGCTCCTTGTCTGGCGGTAATCAGCAAAAGGCGATTATTGCAAGGGAAATATATAAGAATCCGAATCTGTTGATTGCGGCGCAGCCGACGCGTGGTTTGGATGTTGGTGCGATTGAATTCGTTCATCGGATGCTGATTGAGCAGCGGAACAAAGGGAAAGCCGTTCTGTTGATTTCTTTTGAATTGGATGAAATTATGAATGTTTCCGATCGGATTGCTGTTATCTACGAAGGACAGATTGTGGGCGAAGTGATGCCGCAGGATACGAACGATCAGGAGATTGGTCTGCTGATGGCGGGCAGTAAGCGCACGGAGAAAGGAGCCCTTCATGAATAAAATTGTTCGCGTTTTTACAAGTGAATCAGCGGTCAATCCCCTTGTGGCGATTGTGCTGGGGCTGCTATTCGGAGCGCTTGTCATGCTGGCTGGCGGTTACAATCCTATTGCTGCGTATGGATCATTGTTCTCTCGGATTTTGGGCAGTCCGTACGATATCGGGGAGTCGATTCGGGCGATTACGCCACTTATTTTAACCGGATTATCTGTTGCCTTCGCTTTCCGTACTGGGTTGTTCAACATTGGTGCGGAAGGGCAGTTCGTGATGGGGATGACGGGGGCTACTTTTATTGGTGTCAAAATCCATGGTCTGCCATGGATCATCCATGCTCCCCTTGCGGTTATTGTCGGTGCGTTGGTTGGTGGTCTTTGGGGGGCTATTGCCGGTTATTTGAAGGCGAAGCGTGGAGTTAACGAAGTGATTACCACGATCATGTTGAACTGGATCTCCTTATTCCTGTCCAACTATATCGTGAACACGTTCTTACTTGAGCCGAAGCAGCAACGTTCGTATATGATTCAAGACTCGGCCTCACTCAGTATCGGCTGGTTGTCAGAAGCGATGAACCATGCGAGGCTCCACTGGGGGACCTTGATTGCCATTCTGGCAGCAGTCGTCTTCTACTTGATTCTTTGGAAAACGAAGCAAGGCTACGAACTGCGTGCCGTAGGGCATAATATCGATGCCGCTAAATATGCGGGCATGAACGTGAATAAGAACATCATCAAGGCAATGTTCATCTCTGGTGTGTTTGCTGGACTTGCTGGTGTATTCGAGGTTCTTGGTGTCTTCCATTATCAGGTCGTTGCGGCAGGCACACCTGGGTATGGGTTCGATGGTATCGCGGTATCCTTGCTCGGGGCCAACAATCCGATAGGCGTTGTGCTGGGCGCTGTCCTTTTCGGCGGCTTATCTTATGGTTCTGCGGGGATGAGCTTTGGTGCAGATGTACCACCAGAAATTATCCGTATTGTCATCGGATCGGTGATTTTCTTCGTCGCTACCCAAGGTATTGTCAAATGGGTACTGATCCCGTTCTACGGCAAACGCAAGAAAGAGAGGGCTTCGTAATATGGACCTGCTCAGTATGCTTAATGCGTTCTTCACGAAATTCAGTGAACTTATTAATACAACGCTGGTTTATTCCACAGCGCTAATCTTCGGGGCTTTAGGTGGGATTTACTCGGAGCGCTCCGGTATCGTCAATATCGGGATCGAGGGTCTGATGGTTTCCGGCGCATTCGCTTCCGCGGTTGGCGCTTACTACGCGGAAGAAGCGAACATGGGGATCTGGTCCCCGTGGATTGGACTCTTGTGCGCGCTGCTATTCGCACTGATCTTCGCCTTGATTCACGCGGTTGCGACGATTTCGTTCAAAGCGAATCAAGTTATCAGTGGTGTGGTTATTAACTTCTTGGCAGCTGGCGTAACGTTGTATTTGGTGAAAGTATTGTTCAATGGTGCGGGTCAAACCGAAACCCTGAATGATGTATTCTCCAAATGGGAAATTCCGCTTCTCTCCAAGATTCCGTATATCGGCTATGCACTCTTTACTGCCTATCCGACGACGTATATTGCGTTAATCCTAGTCTTCGTGACGTGGTATGTGTTGTTCAAAACACCATTCGGCCTGCGTCTGCGTGCCGTTGGTGAGCATCCGAGTGCCGCGGATACGGTTGGGATCAAAGTGAAGCGCGTACGTTATCTCGCTGTACTGATCAGCGGTCTGCTCGGCGGTCTCGGCGGGGCGACGATCACGCTAACGACAACGAGTGCGTTCTCGCATAACACGATCTCGGGTCAAGGCTTTATTGCAATGGCCGCGATGATTTTCGGCAAATGGCATCCATTTGGCGCACTGGGCGCCGCGGTATTCTTCGG
Source organism: Paenibacillus sp. 2RAB27 (assembly GCF_052115445.1). Lineage (NCBI taxonomy): Bacteria > Bacillati > Bacillota > Bacilli > Caryophanales > Paenibacillaceae > Paenibacillus > Paenibacillus sp. 2RAB27. The sequence goes on along the minus strand of NZ_JBFRGR010000012.1, from coordinate 86,219 downwards.
GATGGCGCAAGCGCTAAACAATTTCATGCGGTTGTTCGATTTCTCCAAAGACATCCCGCAGGAATTCCTCTACATGCTGCCTTACGTACTGACAATCCTCGTATTGGCTGGGGCCGTGGGACGTGCGAAAGCACCGTCCGCACTGGGTGAGCCGTACGATCCGGGTAAGAGATAGCGTAAATGAAACATGCAAAGCCAGAGAGCAATCTCAAGGCAATGCATGTTTTTTTTGACATAAAAGAAATTTATATGTTTTGGGTTTGGGTAAGCGAAGCTTTCCCCTTCATCTATAATCAGACTTCACTTTATCTGATTTCGGCTTTCCCACCCGGCTAAATGGAAAACATACAGTTAATTATCGCAAATTCCTCCGAATTTCACGATTAGATGGAATTTATTATGTGGTTAAATCATTCGATTTCATCCGTATTCTCTTGAAATCTTGAAATTACATGGATAATTTCTAGTTAAATCACGGAAACACGAAATAGACGTGAACTTAGCTGTACAAAATACAGTTACTCTAGTGTTTGGTCCACGGCTGCCCGCATCCCTGCACGAGAGAGGAGCGCCAACGTGGCTGCCGTACAACCCATTTCTTGTATTTCTCCATAAACAACGCTCCGTCCTTGAAGGACGGCGGATGCGTTTAATTTGTGTAAAGATGTCGAAATTTGAAGGATAATTGTCGAAAAAAGGCGAATGACCTCATACCTAATTCTTTAATTTAAAAATTTTATTTAGTAAGGAAGGACTCCATTATGCCTGTTATGAGAAATCTATTTCGTATGAAGTCGCTGAAAATGAAAATGACGTTACTGCTATTAGTGGTATCCATTATTCCACTTCTTATTTCTACGCTCATTTTAAGTTCCGAGTCCACTTCCACCATTGAATCAGAAACGATGCAGCATCAGAAACAAATGGCAGCATTTAATACGACTGAAATCAATTCCTGGTTAAATAGTAAAATTGCTTCTATACAATCCGTTGTTAAGACGCATCCTGAATTTATGGGTGGCGATGTGGGGCTGGTTATGCCTGTACTGAAGGTGATGGCGGAGAGCGATCCAGAAGTATATCGTTTTGCTTATGTAGATGCGAAGGGAATGTCCATGGATACCGCAGGTGGCAAGGTCGACACCACCAAGTTTGAGAATTATAAAAAAGCCGCAGCAGAGAAGAAAGTGGCTGTTTCCGATATCATTAAGGAGGAAAGCACGGGCAAGAGCATCCTCATCATTGATGTCCCTCTGGTTGATAACGGCGGCGTCTTCCGTGGAATTGTACAGGCCTTCGTGAGTCCGGAGCAAATGCAGTCTATTATGAAAATGATTGTTTTTGGAGAGACGGGTTATGGGTATCTGCTTTCGCCAAGTGGGACGTACTTGGTACACCCCAAGAAAACAGGGCAGAAATTGGAGGAATCCTCCACGCCTGAGAAGCTAGATCTTTATAAAAAAACGGTGTTCGCCGAAAAGGAAGGCTATATAAAGTACAAGGAGCCAGACGGGACTGCGAAATCCGCTGCTTACAATACGATTGAAGTGACAGGCTGGAAGCTGCTCCTAACTGCTGAAGAATCAGAAGTATTCCAGAAAGTAGATCATATTAGGAATGTAAGTTACTTGATCGTCGTTATTTCTGCCTTACTTGTTGCTGCGTTAGCTATCGTTATATCTCGCATGGTCATTCGCCCCATCCTAACGATTTCCTCACTTATGCAGCAAGTTGGACAAGGTGATTTATCCAGTCGATTGAGCGAACGGGGGACTGACGAAATCGCCGTCATGCGCAGCAACATTAATGCTATGCTGAATGCTTTCTCCGCGATGATTACTAAAATATCGGATGCAGTTTCACATACGGCTGCTTCTTCGGAGCAGTTGACTGCGATCGCAAGCGAGTCAACGAGAGCATCCGACCACATTAAACAAGCTGTTCAAGGAGTTGTGCAAGGATCTGAAGCGAACTACGAAGCCTCAGAGCAAGTAGCAACTGCGATGGGTGAGATGGCAGCAGGTGTTCAGAAAATTGCCGAGTCCTCTGCCAATGTTTCGGAAACAGCACAAAATGTTGTTCAGGAAGTTATTCGTGGGAATGCTGAGATCCAGCAGGCCATTACTCAAATGAACAGTGTTAGCCGATCTGTTATGCAGACAGCTGGAGTTATGCGGGATTTGGAGGAGAAGTCGGAACAAATACGGCAAATTGTCGGTGTTATTTCTGAGATTGCATCACAAACGAACCTGTTATCCTTAAATGCATCGATTGAAGCAGCAAGAGCAGGGGAACATGGTAGAGGCTTCGCAGTTGTGGCCAGCGAGGTGAAGAAGCTTGCTGAACAAACCAGTAAGGCGACGGTGGACATTACCACAATGATCGGGGAAACGATTCATGCAACGAAAGAGGCCTCTACTGCCATGCAAGGTGGTTTAGCCGAAGTCGAGAAGGGGTCCGCACTAGTGGAGACAGCAGGAGATGTCTTTCATTCCATTCATGGCTCCATACAGATGGTTAATGACCAGATCCAGGAAGTCTCGGCGGCAACTCAGCAGATTTCCGCTGGAACAGAGGAAGTTGCAGCATCTTCACAAGAAACAGTCCGTATCGTTAAGAAGGGATTAAATGAGTTACAATCCATTTCATCGTTAGCATCTGGGCAACTGCAGTCTATGGAGGAAATTACTTCATCGTCAGAGTCACTTAGCGAGCTAGCAGTGGAACTACAAGAGCAAATCAGCCAATTTCGGTTGAAATAACGGTAGAACATCTCTTCCTTTTGTCGGAAGAGGTGTTTTTTACGTAAAGAAGGTGCGTGCCATTAGTCCTTTTATACTATAGCCATAGGTGTTATGTTATAATCGGCAAAGAAGGGTGATTACAAATGAAAGCGATTACTTTGATGAAGTCGATGTGGACTTTTATCATCATCATTGCTTTATTAATAGCAGTTATTGGAACGAACTTCTATCAGATGTTTGCCCTGAAGGGGACTCTTGACCATGTCAAGACGAATTGGATGCCGAGTATTGCTAGAATTGTAGAGATGCAAGAGCTCATTACACAAGAAAGAGTTCTTTTGCATAAAATGTTGCTCGAAACGGATAAGAATGCCCTTCTTACCTTGATTACCTCTTATCAGGATGTCCGTCGACAGTTTGATGAGAAGTATCGAGGCTACGAGTCTTTCATCAACTCCGAGAGTGAAAAACAGATTTATATGGAAGTGTCGGATAAAACGATAGATTACTTGCAGAAGGGTCAGCTTATCATTGATGCCGTCCAATCTGGTGATTATATCATGGGGAAGACCTTGTTGGACAAGCTTGCACCGAAACGAGAGCAAGCCGATGCGAGCTTACATAAGTGGATTGATTACAATTTGATGGGAACCCAAAGGGATGTAGATCGGACCTCCAATCAGCGTGAGTTAGTACTTTGGATGGGGAGCATTTTCACGATTGTGGCGATTGCCATTGGGGCTGCTCTTGCCTTGCAGACGCGTTCTGTGAGAAGGAAGGGCGAACAGAAGTTGATGAAGGAGAAAGAGAAGGCCCGAAGCTATCTCGATCTCATTGATGTCATGATTGTCGTATTGGACCGAGATGGCAGAATTGAGTTGTTGAACCGCAAGGGATACTCGGTGCTAGGTTATGAGGAAACGGATACCTTATGTAAGAATTGGTTTGAAGTTTGTGGGCCAGAGAATCTAGTAGAAATGCGGAAAGAGCGCTACCAGGAATTCATGGAAGGCGATGCTTTGTCGGACTATTTTGAATCGCTCATCGTAGATAAATTAGGTGAAGAGCGCCTATACGGGTGGAGCAATAACTTGATTTGGACAGAAACCGGAGAAGTGGGCGGCGTTATCTTTGCGGGTGTCGATATTACCGAACGTAAGCAGGCTGAAGAGACGCTGAATCAGTACAAAGATCACCTTGAAGTGTTGGTGGAGGAACGTACATCAGAGCTGGAAACCAAGAATTTGCTTCTTGCTGATGCCAAGGAATCCGCCGAATCTGCTAATCGGGCGAAAAGTGAATTTCTGGCGAATATGAGCCATGAAATCCGCACACCGATGAACGCCATCATTGGATTGAATTATTTGCTCCAGCAAACGGAACTCACGGAGCGGCAGAAGGATTACGTCGGGAAGACGGTGCTCTCGGCCAAAAGCTTGCTGACGATCATCAGTGATATTCTCGATTTCTCGAAAATTGAGGCGAAGAAGATTGTGCTGGAGCGTATCGATTTTGATTTGTATGAAATTATGAGCAATATATCAAATATCATCGGATTTTCGCTGTATGAGAAGKGGTTAAAGCTGCATTTCTCCATCCATCATGAGGTCCCTCAAGTCTTGAATGGTGATCCGTTCCGATTGAATCAAGTTTTACTTAATTTGGTGAATAACGCTTTAAAATTTACGGATGAAGGTGAAATCGCGATTGCGGTAAGTGTTTCTTCACAAGATGACAGTGGGGTTTCACTTCGATTTGAAGTAAGAGATACAGGCATTGGGATGACACCTGCGCAGCAAGCATTATTGTTCCACGGATTCACACAAGCCGATATGTCAACGACCCGCAAATACGGGGGAACAGGCCTTGGCCTAGTGATCAGTAAGAGTATCGTAGAGTTGATGCAAGGGGAGATTCACGTCGAGAGCGAGCTGGGGAGGGGGAGTTCTTTCATCTTCACAGTGAGGTTCGAAGTAGGCTCTGAGCACTTATTCAGTGCACCAGTAGCTTCCTATTTAAAATTTCTGCGAGTGCTCCTCATTTGCGATGACGAGGAAATGCGGCTTGTTCTGAAGAGTCAGCTGGAACAGTTCCAATTCATTGTTAATGCCGTAGATACCGCTCAAAGCGCCTTGGAACAAATTAGCACTAACGGTCGTTATGATCTGGTTATGATCGATTGGAGGCTTCAGGATGAGAAAGCACACACCTTGGCTGAGAAAATAAAACTGGAGAATGCGACACCCGTGCAAGTGATCGTACTGATCAGTTCGTATCATGAGTCGGAGCTTCAGCTGAAATTTCAGTCAGCATCTGTGAAAAAGCTGCTCTATTATCCAATGAGCCAGTCGCAGTTATATAACCAGATAACGAACTTGTTCCAAGAGCAGCTGCAGATGAAGATCGCATCGCCACAGGGTGAGAGTGAAACCAAGAAACTGCACATGCTCCGTAACACGGAGGTCTTGCTAGTGGAAGACAATGAAATTAATCAACAAGTTGCGCAGGCCATTCTTCAGGAGATGGACATTCATGTAGACGTAGCAGAGAATGGCATCGAAGCGTTGAAACGAGTTGCTACTAAGCGGTATGATGCCATTTTGATGGATTTGCAGATGCCGCTCATGGACGGCTTTGAGGCGACGAGAAATATAAGGGATTTCGATCAAGAGACACCGATTATCGCGATGACTGCTGATGCTATGCAGGGAGTCAAGGAGCAGGTCATGGAAGCTGGCATGGATGCGTATATTTCCAAGCCGTTTGAACCTATTCAGCTATTCAGCGTCTTACAGCGAACGATTCAGAGCTCGCGTGGGAGAGGGTATGCTGAAGTCGCAGCATCGAAGCAAATAGAGGCGCTGCCTGTCTTGAACGCGGCGGAGGCACTAGGGCGCCTTGGACAAAATGCGAACCTCTACGAGCGGATTTTGCACAAGTTTGCAGCGAATCACGCGAACGCCATAGATGAGATACGAGAGGCGATTAAGAACATAGACTATCCCGAAGCGCTGATGCTAGCTCATACGCTGAAAGGTGTGGCTTCCAACATCGGAGCAACGCCGCTCAGTCATACAGCTGATGAGCTTCAAACGGCGATCCATCAGGGTTCAGTCGGATTGCTGGAGGAGCTTTTGGAAACTGCCGAGGGTAGGCTGGAGCAGGTTAATCAGGCCATTATCGCGTATTTGGCAGCAAATGCTCAAGAGAAATAAATGACAAATGACCCGCAGGAGTGACATTTTTTTGGAAATGCCACTCTTGTCGGGTCATCATTGCGAGTTGAGGCTATTGGGATTAGTTATTTCTTCAAGGGTGTTTCCGTTTTGTGTTCAATTACTTGTGATACTTTTGGTTCAATAGCTTTTGACATTTGCTCAATGGAAGAATTGCTTTTAGGAGTATTACCATTGTTTTCGCCTTGCATTTGTAAAACGGCTTGCGTTTGTGCAATGACATCAATCACTTGTTGCTTAGAGATTTGTTTAGCTGCAGCAATTTCTACAACAGATTTACCTTTAGCTAATTCTTCTTTTAATTCTGTTGCGCTAATTTGTAGTAAAGAAAGCAGGTTTGCATCATTTAAATAAGCATCAGCAAAATAATCAGGTTTACCATCTTTAGAGAATAAGCCTTCTACTTTCATAGTTGAAGCTGTAGTCTCGCCTCCTATCAGAGAAAGACTGATGGTATTACCTTGAACAAATACTTGATAGAACGGTGTTTTTGATCCTTTTTTCGTGTAATTCAACATTAACGTTTTCTGATCCGGGTTCTCCATTTGCTCCATAGCAAACTCGTACTCTTCGATGTGGCCATACAGGTTAGTAATGAGATAATCTACCTTAGCCTTGATTTCCTGATCGTTTAAAGCAATGAGTGGCTTGTCCTTAGGCTCCCAATTCTCTTGATTCACATGTTCAATCTTACCTGTACTGCTGTTGGTATGTAGGATGAACTTTTTTCCAGTTCCACCTTTTTCCTGGAGTATGATGCTGGTTTGAACACCTTGAACTTGGCTAGCATCGATGATCTCGAACGATTTTGTTTCGGGAAAGGCGCTATACAGCTTCTCGAGTGTTGCATGGCCAACCTTATCTACTTTAACTTGTTCAGCAGTCATTGGTGTTCTAGTAAGCATTTCAATTAGGGTAGGGGCAGCGAATGCTGCGGTCGGAATCAAAAGTGCAGCAGCAACGATGCCACCAATTAGTCGTTTTTTCATGTTTTTTTTGCTCCTTTTTGGTTGGAAATAGTCCGAATAGGATTGTTCTATTCGTTTAGAAATGGCCGGGGGACACGTTATTTTCTCTGCCTCATTGTGCAGATGTTCACGGATTTTGCCTTCAATAGTCATTGATCTGTTCCATCCTTTCCAGGGGGAGATTCCATATAGTTTTTCGAAGCGCCTGGAGAGCAGCATGATATCTGGACTTGACTGTACCTAGCGGTATATCAAGCAGAGTTGCAATTTCCTCAAGCGTATAGTCGTGAAAAAATCGAAAGATAATCACTGTCCGCTGTTTATCGGTCAGTTTTCGCATGGATTGCGATATCATGTGATTCGTCTCATCCATCAAAGAAGTATGTTGATCCCAATGAGGCTCTTCCCGCGAGAAAGCACGGATGCGTTCGAAAATTCGGAATCTCCGCCAGCTCTTGACCCGAAACCTCTGCACCTGACGAATGACCAAGCCGTGTAGCCAGAAGTGGAAAGGACGGTTCGTATCGTAGTTAGCAAGTGAGGTCCACATTTGCATATAGATCTCATTCATGACATCTTCTCGGTCCTGCTGATGATCCACCAGGAAGGAAACTGTCCGATAGATGTCTTGATAGGTGGCATCGTACATCGCATGAAACGCCTGTTGATCTCCATCTTTCATTTTTATAAGTAATTGGTACATGAATTCATTTTGCATTCGGAGGGCCCTCCTGAGTTAGCTTACACCCTATATTGTCTCTCAATCGGAAAAAGGTTCGGTTTTATTTTAATTTTTTTACCACAATAGAAAGACGTTTTCGGTTCCCGAAAACGTCTTTCTATTTGGCGTTAAAACCTTCATCGAAACGCGGTCGCTCATCTTTGAATGGCCTCGATAGAGGTTTTCTCATTTTCGGTCATTGTTTATAGATTTATTTCATCTCCCGATACAAGAAACAGCGGCAGCCATGGACGAGAAGCTGGAGTCCTAGGCTACCGCTGTTTTATTTTCATTTAGAAAAAAAAGAATTCGGATCAGAGCAACTTGATCTGATTCCGATATTCGCTTGGCGAGACGCCATACCAGCGCCGAAACTGCTTGGAGAAGTACAGCGGGTCATAGAAGCCTACTGACGCAGCGATCTGCTCGATCGTGAGCTCTAGCCGTTCCCGCAGCAGTAGGCGTGCTTTGTCCACGCGCAGCTTGAGCAGGAACGTCACCGGCGTCACCTTGGTGTGCCTCTTGAACATGCGCGATAGATAAGCGCGATTATAGCCTAGGCTCTCCGCCATCATTTCAATCGTAATGGGCTCCGCGTATTGCGTGGACAAGTAATGGATCGCCTGCTGCACGATGCGGTCGCTCTCGTCTTCCGTGACCAGTCCTGCTACCACAGGGGCAGACATGGCTTCGCAGTACTCGCCGAGCAACAAGCTGAGGTAGCCTGTCGCTTTGAGCTGTGCATTGGATTTCTTAGATTTGAGCGCGAGCTGGATCTGACGAAAAAGCACAGGCATATGCCGGTTGCGCGCGATATGGATGATGGGGTTCGCGGGCGTGAGGCCCGCCACACCAACGAGCTTTGCCGCTTGTACACCTGTAAAGGCGATCCAACAATAATGCCAAGGATCTAGCTCATCAGAAACGTAGCTGATCAGTTGTTCCGGCTCAATGACGAAGCTGTCGCCAGCGCCAATGGCATACTCTTCTCCATGTGAAGAGAATACGCCTCGGCCTGATAACACATAATGGATTAAGTAATAGTCATAGACCTTCGGTCCAAGACGATGTTCTGGCTTGGTCTGACTTTCCCCTGCGAATAATACCGTGAAATCACTCTCCCCAGCAGGAAGAGGGTTCGATACTACATAATAACTCTCAGGCTTTTGCATGACGTTTCCTCATCTCCGTTCAAAGACCATTCGTTCCCTTCACTGTATCATATATCTCACATAAAGAGGAAACTGCAAATCACATTTTTCCATGTGAAAATAACATGCCTCCATAGCCAATCCTTGGCGTATCTCTTATACTTAAGCTACAAACTTACACAAACAACATATCTAACAACAACCAAGCAAACATACCAATCATACAAAAGGCGGTGCCACACATGGCAGATTTGCAAGCTCTAAAAGACACGTTTATTGAAATTTACGGAGAAACTGCTGCGAAAATATCAGCATTTCACGCTCCAGGTCGAGTGAATTTGATCGGCGAGCATACGGATTACAACGGCGGTTATGTATTCCCGGCAGCTTTGACGTTCGGAACGACCTTGATCATTCGTCCAAGACAAGATCGCGTGATCGGCTTCGCATCTACGAATTTGGCACTTCGCAAACAAATTTCCATAGACGACTTGTCCTATCAAGAAGAGGATGATTGGATCAACTATCCGAAAGGCATCTTCGTTCACTTAGCGAAAGCAGGATTCCCAGTGACGCAAGGTTATGACCTTTTGTTCCACGGTGAAATTCCAAATGGTGCAGGACTCTCTTCCTCAGCTTCCATCGAGGTTGTTACAGCTTTTAGCTTACTAACATTAGAAAAGTGCCCGATCGATACAGTCAAAATCGCGCTGCTCGCACAAGAAACAGAAAACCAATTCGTTGGCGTAAATTGCGGCATCATGGACCAATTCGCTGTAGCGAATGGCAAGAAAGACAACGCAATCCTCTTGATGTGCGATACGCTCGAGTATCGTCATGTTCCTTTTCAAAGCGGCAGCTATAAGCTTGTGATCGGCAACACAAACAAACGCAGAGGTCTCGTCGACTCCGCCTACAATGAGAGAAGAAGTCAATGCGAGCAGGCGGTTACTTACTTGCAAAAGCAATTCCCAGACATCACGTTGCTTGGTCAACTGAATCTAGAGCAGTTCAACGAATATAAACACTTGATCCCAGACGAAACGGTTCGCCGCAGAGCGGAGCATGTTGTGGAAGAGATTGATCGTGTTTTGAAATCCATCGAAGTACTTGAGAAGAATGACCTGGAGTCCTTCGGTAAGCTGATGATTGGTTCCCACGATTCCCTCCGTGACCTGTATGAAGTAACGGGCTTGGAGCTTGATACGATGGTTGCAGCGGCATTGAAGGTGCCGGGTGTGCTTGGGGCACGAATGACGGGCGCAGGCTTCGGTGGCTGTACGGTTTCCTTGGTGCATGAAGACAGTGTTCAGACGTTCATCGACCAAGTAGGCGCAGAGTATACGGGCATTACAGGGCTAACACCAAGCTTCTATGTTTGCGATATTGGCAACGGTGTAGAGCAACTTGAGGAGGCGTTGTAAAATGGCAATTCTAGTTACAGGTGGAGCAGGCTATATTGGATCGCATGCGGTAGCAGAGCTTCTGGCCAAAGGTGAAGAAGTCGTTATCGTCGATAACTTGCAGCAAGGTCATAAGGACGCAGTACTTGGCGGTAAACTATACGTTGGCGATCTACGTGACGGGGAATTTATGGATACGGTTTTTGCTGAAAATAATATCGATGCCATCATTCATTTTGCAGCGAATTCGCTCGTTGGTGAGAGTATGACCAATCCAGCGAAATATTACCACAATAACGTGTACGGAACGCTTTGTTTACTTGAAAAAATGACGCAATACGGCGTGAAACGCATCGTATTCTCATCGACGGCTGCGACATATGGCGAGCCTGAGAACATCCCGATCCTTGAAAGCGATCGTACCTTGCCAACGAATACGTACGGCGAAACGAAGCTGGCGATGGAAAAAATGATGAAATGGTTCGATATTGCGCATGGTATCAAATATGTTTCATTAAGGTATTTCAATGCAGCTGGCGCCCATGCAGGCGGCAAAATCGGTGAAGATCACAGCCCGGAAACGCATCTGATTCCGATTATTTTGCAGGTAGCGCTGGGTCAAAGAGCGCATATCTCGATTTTCGGCGAAGATTATGCAACAGAAGACGGTACTTGTGTACGTGACTACATCCACGTTAGCGATCTAGCGAGCGCACACGTGCTTGCGGTAGAGAAGCTGCGCGGCGGTGCGGACAGCAACATTTATAACCTTGGCAATGGCACAGGCTTCTCCGTGAAGCAAGTGATCGATATCGCGCGCAAAGTTACAGGCCATGCGATCCCAGCGGTAGTTGAGCCTCGTAGAGCCGGTGATCCGGCAACGCTAATCGCCTCCTCGGAGCGCGCAAGAGCCGAGCTTGGCTGGAAGCCAGCTTTGGATTCCTTGGAAGCGATCATTGAGAGCGCGTGGAACTGGCACCAGAAGCACCCGAAGGGGTACGCAGCTGAAGTGACGAGTTTGTAAGTCGAACTTGGGAACCTCGGGACCTCCCCTTTTAGTAAGGGTTAAAGGTTGATCGTAGTGGGGTTTGGTTGTGGAAGACAGTCAGGTAAGATAGGGAATAGTTCGATTGTGCCTGCTTAATTACGCAGTGAGAGGCATAGAAGCGCCATTAGTCCGATTTCACCTGCTTAAAATGCCCTAAACCAGCTGTTATCACGAAATATGGCTAATTAGTTCGGCAAAATCGAACTATCTGACCATTTAAAGCTGGCTGGGTACGTTTAAGTGGGATATTTCGGACTATAGGTAATAGGTGCAAGTATCTACCTGATCAGACTCCGTTTGTCAGGAGGATGTAAGGGTGACTAGTTGTAGGAACGCTGAGCATGATGAGGTTGTTAGTTCGATGCTCAGTAGAAAGGGAAGTGGCAATATGGAACGCACATTACAAACGCCGCAATCTGCAGCGTTAACCATAGAAAGACTCCTGCAGTTCGCTACCCAAAACGGGTTGATCGAACAGTTGGATGTGTATACATCGCGTAATGCTTTATTGGATTTATTCGGTCTTGCTGAGCCTTTTCAAGGCGAAGTGCCTGCAGAGAAATTGAGCAGTCCGGTTGGCTTGCTGGAAGAGCTGCTAGATGCAGCTTGGGAAGCAGGGCTACTGGAAGAGAACACGATGACGTACCGCGATTTGCTGGACGCACGCATTATGGGACTCATGATGCCCCGTCCTTCCGAGGTGGTACGTGAATTCTGGAAGATCGCGAAAACGCAGAATGTGGAAGCGGCGACGGCTTATTTCTACAAGCAATCCATTGATTCTAACTATATTCGTATGGATCGTATTGCGAAGAATGCTTACTGGCTAGCTGAAACGTCGTATGGGGATTTGGAAATTACGATTAACCTGTCTAAGCCGGAGAAGGATCCGAAGGAAATTGCGCTGCTCAAAACGCTGCCACAAAGCAGCTACCCCCTATGTCTACTCTGCGTAGACAATCTGGGTTATGCAGGTCGTGTGAATCACCCGGCTAGACAGAATCTGCGCGTCATCCCACTCGAGTTGGATAACGAGAAGTGGTACTTGCAGTATTCACCTTACGTGTACTACAACGAGCACAGCATTATCTTCCATGAGAAACATATTCCTATGAAAACAACGGCAAATACGTTCTACCGTTTGCTGGACTTCATCGAACAGTTCCCGCATTACTTCATCGGGTCAAATGCGGACCTGCCGATCGTTGGGGGGTCCATCTTGAATCACGATCATTTCCAAGGGGGACGTCACAAGTTCCCTATGGAAAAAGCGCCAAGTGAGAAAGCATTCTCACATGCAGACTTTGCAGGCGTGAAGGCCGCGATTGTGAAGTGGCCGATGTCGGTGCTGCGCCTAAGCGGGCACAACAAGCAACAGCTGTACAAGCTGGCGAGCAAGCTGCTCGACGACTGGCGTGCCTACAGTGATGCGGAAGCGGAAGTCCTCGCGTTCAGCGAGAAGGACGGACAGCGCGTGCCGCATAACACGATCACGCCGATCGCCCGCAACAACGCGCGCGGCGAGTACGAGCTTGATCTGGTGCTGCGGAACAATCGCACCAGCGCAGAGCATCCGGATGGGATTTTCCATCCGCATCAGCACTTACACCACATCAAGAAGGAGAACATCGGCTTGATTGAGGTTATGGGGCTGGCGGTGCTGCCAGGCCGCCTGCAAGAGGAGCTGGCGGCGATCGCCAAGCTGCTCACCGGCGAAGCCGAGCTCAGCCGCGAGACGCTCGCAGATGCTGGACATCCGCTGCATAAGCATGCGGATTGGATCGCGGGGCTGCTCGCGAAGCACGGCGCGTCGCTGACGGCCGACGCGGCGAATGCGGTGCTGCAGACCGAGGTCGGCAGCAAGTTCATGGACGTCCTGCTCGACGCAGGCGTCTTCAAGAGAGACGAAGCAGGGCAAGCGGCGTTCGGACGGTTTTTGGCTGCGGTGGGCTTCGCGCAGCAGTAGGTTTTGGATCCCTGGTCGGTGGACCAGGGATTTTTTGTTGCGCGCGCGTAGTGGCGCGCGCCGGGTTGAGGCGCTGCTTCCAGCCAGTGGCAGAATAACTGGATAAACTACAGCTAATTTCGTGGGGAATGATCGAAATTGGGGAATAACTGGAAAATGTACAGCTAATTTCCCTGAAATCTCTCGTTTGGCGTGAAATGGGGGGGATTAGCTGTAGGAAATCCATCTAATCTGAAATTTCATGAGAAAAGAGAGAAATTAGATGGAGATTTTCCATCTAATTGGTTGCTGGCTACTCAATTACTCCCAACCTACCCCCACCAACAGACGCACCATACCCACCCCGCCACCATCGCACCAGAAACAAGCCAACTACTCTCCAACCGCCCGCACCAACAGACGCGCTATACCCAACCTGGCACCTCGCACCATGAACAAGCCAATTACTCCCCAACCCACCCGCACCAACAACATCATCTCCAATCTTCCTCCATACCAGCCTCCTAATCATCCCAACTTCCTATCACCATACTCGCACACGTGTAAATGGAAAAAATCGTATTGACAGGACAAGCAACGCTACCTAAAATATTAATTAGCCGACTAACTAAAAAGGAGGGCGTTTCAATGTCTCGCCATCACCATAATCCAGAATCTCTAACCCATTTGATGTCACATTTGCTGAAAATGCACCGACATACCATTGATCAAATTATTCATCTCTACGATGTGTATCCAGGGCAGCCGCCTCTATTACTGGCATTGTCCGTAGAGGACGGACTTAGCCATAGCGAGCTAGCCTCGCGCATTCATAATAAACGGGCGACATTAAGCGTCATGGTTGACCGCATGGAGAAAACTGGCCTCGTCGAACGCCGTCCTGATGAGAACGATCAACGGGTTACGCGTGTCTATCTGACCGAGAAGGGCAAGGAAGTTACCGTGCATGTTAAAGAAGCAATTCAGACGGCGGATGAGATGACTTTTGCGCATTTTTTACCTGAGGAAAAGCTGCTGTTTCGCCGCCTTCTGCTTCAAATGAAGGATAATCTCCGTCCCAAAGAGGAATAAATTAGTTAGCCAACAAACAAAAAGAGGGGACATCCTGTTATGTGGAAACTACGATCGTTCGTTAAACCGTATTGGTTCATAACGCTGCTCGCTCCTCTGCTGATGGTGATGGAGGTCTGCATGGACTTATCGCAGCCTCGCCTTATGGCGATCATTGTAAATCAAGGGGTTGCCGAGGGAAATCTGGCATTGATCTGGTCGACAGGCTTACATATGTTAGGCGTCGCCCTCATTGGCCTTGTTGGTGGAGCGGGTTGCACATTCTTCGCAGTGAAATCTGCCCAGAACTTTGGCGCTGACCTGCGACTAAGCGTATTTGAGAAAGTCCAATCCTTGTCGTTTCGACAGTTGGATACATTCTCGACCGGTTCACTGATCACTCGTTTGACTAGCGATGTGATGCAGATGCTGAACATCCTGCAAATTCTACTACGTCAATTTACACGTGAAGCGTCACTGCTTATTGGCAGTTTGATCATGGCTGTGGTCATTTCACCACGACTTTCCTTGATCCTCCTAGTGGTTGTACCGATTCAATTTGTCATTTTATATCTATTAATGAAACGCTCTACACCGCTTTTTCGCCAGATGCAGACGAAGCTCGATCGCGTAAACACGGTTATGCAAGAGAGCACGACGGGCATTCGTGTGATCAAAGCTTTTGTTCGCGCCGCCTTCGAGCGTACCCGCTTTGGCAATGCGAACACGGACCTGTTGAACGCTAGTCTTAGCTCCGCGCGAGCCTTGGCAACAAGCGGGCCGCTGATGACGTTGATTTTGAACATAAGTATCGTTGCCGTTCTTTGGTTTGGCGGTGCTCAAACGTGGAGCGGTTCGATGGCCATCGGTGACTTGGCCGCATTCATCATTTATATCAGCCAAGTGTTGTTTTCGCTTGTTTCCATTACGAATACGCTGATGAATATTTCCCGTGCGCAAGTTTCCGCTGAACGAATTCGAGAGGTGCTGGATACGAAGGTGGATGCGAATGAGCCTGCACAGGATCAAGAAAAATCAGAGCTACTTGAACCATACCTGCACCAATCGGCTACATCATCCACTGTGGTGGGCTGCGAGTTAGAATTTGAACGGGTTTCATTCGTGTATGAGACAGCTCCCGATCAGCCAGTTCTCAAGGATATTTCTTTCAAGGCACTGCCTGGTCAAACGATCGGCATTCTCGGGGCAACTGGCGCAGGTAAATCTACCCTGGTTAGCTTGATCCCGCGACTCTATGATACCTCCAGCGGACATATTCGCCTGAATGGCGTTGATGTGAGAGAAATGCCTGTCGAGCAACTGCGTAGCCAGATCGGTATCGTGCTGCAGCAGTCCATTTTGTTTAGCGGGACGATTCGCGACAACATTCTTTTCGGCAAGCCAGGGGCATCGGAAGATGAGATGGTGGCAGTTGCTCAAGCGGCAGAGGCCGACAGCTTCATCTCCAAACTGCCTGAGGGCTATGAAGCCAAGTTGGGCCAACGAGGCGTGAACCTATCTGGTGGTCAAAAGCAGCGAATAGCGATAGCTCGGGCCTTGCTTTTGCGATCTCCATTACTTGTGCTGGATGATAGCACGAGTGCAATTGATTTGAGCACGGAGAAACGCATCCAGCGTTCTCTGCAAGCGTTGATGGCAGGCAGCACACGCATCATTATCGCACAGCGCGTCTCCTCCGTTTTGCAGGCCGATCAAATCCTTGTCCTAGATGAGGGGTGTATCGCTGCGAGAGGAACACACGAGGAACTGTTGGCGACAAGCCAGCTGTACCAAGATATTTACAATTCCCAGCAAGGGAAGGAGGCGGCTCTGCATGGCTAACAAGCAAACGCGCAAACCACGCGCGAAAAACATCGGCGCAACCCTCCTTCGCATGTGGGACTATCTTAGGCTTCAACGTACCGGGCTGCTCACCGTTGCGATTTTGACAGTTCTCGGCAGCGGCCTTGCCTTGCTCGGGCCATTTTTAATCGGCAGAGCGATTGACGATTACATCATACCGCGAGACCGGGATGGACTTCTGGGGCTCTGTCTCCTGCTGCTGGGCTGCTACGTAGTCAGCGGGGCTGCATCTTGGATCCAATCCTATCTGATTGCTGGGGTATCCCAGCGGACCGTGTGGCAAATGAGACAGGATCTTTTTCGCCACCTGCACAAGCTGCCCATTAGCTATTTTGACAAGACTTCACATGGGGAACTCATGAGCCGCACAACCAATGATGTCGATAACGTTGCGACTACGCTCAGTCAAAATTTAACGCAAATTATGACCAGCATCATTATGATTGTCGGGTCTTTGATCATGATGATTACTCTGAATATCTGGCTTACGCTCATCGCATTAATCACGGTTCCGATCGTACTTTTCACAACCAAGCAAATCACGAAACATACCCAACGCTTGTTCAAAGAGCAGCAGCAGCGGCTCGGTGAGTTGAATGGCTTAATTGAGGAGACGATTTCTGGGCAAAAGGTTGTGAAAACCTTCCAACGCGAAGCCGCTGCCGTCGATCAACTCGCTGCAATCAATAAACAGCTTCGAGTCGCTGGTACTGGTGCTMAGCAGCTCTCGGGTATGATGGGGCCGAGCATGAATATGATCAATCATTTTAGCTTCATTTTACTGGCTGCTATCGGGGGTTGGATGGTGCTGAGGGGGTGGACGATGGTTGGTGTGATTATCAGCTTTTTGAACTATTCGAAGCAATTCAGCCGTCCGATTAACGATCTCGCTAACCAGTACAATATGATTCAGTCGGGGATTGCGGGAGCGGAGCGAGTTTTTGAAGTGATGGATAATGAGACGGAGTACGAATCGAGTAAAGAGGGTGTCCAGCTAACAGATGTCAAGGGGGAAGTTGTGTTTCAAAACGTTTCCTTCAGCTACACGGACGAAGTGCCCACGTTGCATGAGGTTTCGTTTACTGCGGAGCCAGGCGATTTGATTGCTCTAGTTGGCCCTACGGGTGCAGGCAAGACCACAATTATCAATTTGCTAACTCGCTTCTACGATATAAATGAGGGCAGTATTACAATCGATGGGCTAGACATTCGTGAGATGGAAAAAGACAGCCTACGCAGCCAGCTAGGCCTCGTGCTGCAGGATGTCTACCTGTTCTCGGGGACGATCCGAGAAAATATCCGCTTCGGCCGCTTAGACGCGACGGACGAAGAAGTGGAAGCCGCCGCGCAGCTTGCGAACGCGGACGGGTTTATTCGCAAGCTGCCGAGCGGCTATGACGCCAAGTTGACCGCCGGAGGCGGCAACTTGAGTCAGGGCCAGCGGCAGCTGCTCACGATCGCGCGGGCGATTCTCGCCGATCCCGCGATTCTTGTGCTCGACGAGGCGACGAGCTCCGTCGACACGCGCACCGAGCAGCACATCCAGCAAGCGATGGGTGTGCTCATGAAGGGGCGAACGAGCTTCGTGATCGCCCACCGACTCAGCACGATCCGCGAAGCGAGTGTCATTCTGGTCATCCACGGCGGCGAGATCGTGGAGCGCGGTACGCACGAAGAGCTGCTGGCGCTTCGTGGGCATTACTATGATTTGTATGCGAGCCAATTCAGCGAAACCAGTTCACTTTGACGGACGTGGAGTCCGGCAAGAAATAGAAAGGGGGTTCCCGTGGAGGGGAACTTCCTTTTTGCTTATCGTGAATCAGCCAGTTGCCACTCATTTGCAGGTGCTAGCACTGTCCTCGCCAGTTACGAGTTAGTTTTCGCTACCCTGCCAGTCCTTCGACAGTAACTTTCTATTCCCTTGCTAGCCCCACGCCCCAATAGGATCACCCAGTCCCCGTCAATCCTGGGCCATTTTCTCACTGGTCCTCGCCACTCTCCATCAATCCTGTGCCATTTTTTACTATTCCTCGCCAGTCCCATCCAATCCCGCACCATTCCCCGTAGTCCCCCACCAATCCCCTTCGCACCCGTCCTCGCCACTCCCACCCGCCAACTAACTGGATTTTCTCCATCTATTTCGGCTACATTTCCCTCGTTGCGTCGATTAACTGGATTTCCTACAGCTAATTTCCATCATTTTCGCCGAAATGCCCTCATCTGTCAGAATTAGCTGTAGCTTTTCCATCTAAACTCAAAAAACACCGAGATAAGCCATTTTTAGCTGTAGTTTTTACAGTTAATGCTCACCGAAAGTTGCCGAACGTTGCTTCCACCGGTCCGTCAAATACCCGCACCTGATTCCGGCCTGCCCGTTTGGCCTGATACAAGGCCATATCCGCATGCTTCAGAAGCATCTCCAAGCTGTCTCCGCGATGGCTTGCCTGCGTTAATCCGAAGCTCGCAGTTACGGCAATCGATCCGAAGCTGCCGCTCATCGGCTCCACTGCGAGCTGTGCACGAACCCGTTCAGCCAGAAAGACTGCCTCATCCAGCGAGCAAGCAGGAAATGCCATGACGAACTCCTCGCCGCCGTACCTAGCGATCAGCACGCTAGGCACGTCGGCCTCAAGTCGCTTCGCCACCTTCACCACGTGCTGAATCGCGAGATCGCCCACATCGTGACCGTAAGTATCATTGATGCTCTTGAAATGATCAATATCGAAGAGCAGGATGCACTTCGATTTCTCGCCAATCTGATCTCCTTCCAAAATCATCTTGCTCCGACGGAGAAACTCCGTCCGATTCAGCAGCTTCGTCAAGCCATCATAATAGGCTAACTGTTCCAATTGATCTTGGAGCAGTTTCTGCTCGGTGACGTCGATCAGCATCAGTAGGCTCCCGATCGGCTCCCCATTGCGTCCCCGTACAACAGAGGAACGGATCTGGTAAAAGAATTCCTTGCCATCGGCTACACGCCAACTAAATTCTTCCTGCGCACCGTCTTGTGAACGCGCCACGGGAAACGGCGTACCCGACAACTGAATCCAAGCTTCATCGAGCGTTAGTCCAAGCATATCGGTTGTTAATCCTGGAAACATTGAGCTAAGGACACCGTTGAAGTCTACCAGCCGATCGGCGAAGTCCAAGACAATAGCGCCTTCCCGCATACTTTCAAAAATACGATCTTTCGCAATCGGAATAACCGTCAACATCCTTGTAGACACAATCGCCCAGATGTACATGGCAGAAGTTATACAAAGAATCATAGGTACGGGGTCAATGCCATACGGTGTTAGGCCCATCAGATAGACGAAAGCACCTGTCATTGGCATGAATTGTCCCATGATTAAGGTTACGAGCTGTAAACGGTAGACTTTTTTCGTTTGACGCCATCTGCGCAGAAGCAAGACGACCGCCGCAAGCATACATCCAAATATATAAGCCCCATGAACGATGTAATATTGTCCGATAACGATATCCGTAGTGGGGAATGGTACATTTTCGCGAAAATACATGTCTTTATAAAATAAATGATGATAATCATTCGTGATCACCATAACGAAGGTTATGGCAGGTATGACGAAGAGCACCGCGATCTTACTACGAGTCAAGTTCAAGCCAACATACTGCATGACAATCAGTAAACCAATCGCAGGAGCGGCCCCGATGCCAATATATTCGAGAATCGTCCATCGTTTTACTTCGACTAACGTATCGCTGGCCATTTCAAAAGCATGAGCAAAAATATAAATAGCCTGTGTTGCTGTATAGATGACGAATGTATAGGCACCGGGGATTTCTTTGCGTTTGATATAGGCATACATGCACAGAAAGACTGTGAAAACTCCCGAGGTCGCGATAAGTGAAATGAACATGGTTAGTGTAGGATCCATGAGTTACACTCCAGTATTTGTAGGATTAGTAGATAAATTGTCGATTTAATGGTATCACATCCTTGCGCGGGGTCATAGGAAACGTATGGAAAATATGATTGGAAGGGAAGGGATACAAGAATGGAAAGGAGATACAAAATTTAGTAAACTAATAGCATCAAGTGTAGTGGTGAGAAATAGCTTGGAGGCGCTGAATATGGATAGCTTTAACGCACTAGTTGTGGAGCGAGCACAGGATCAGTTTTCTTGCAAAATAAAAGAACTACGCATGGCGGATTTACCCGCTGGGGAAGTGACCATCCGCGTCGCTTACTCCGGTATTAATTATAAAGATGCGATGGCTTGCAGCCCATCGGGGCGAGTCGTGCGCCAGTACCCTATGGTACCTGGCATCGATTTGGCGGGTACGGTCGTGGCCTCGTCAGATCCCCGCTATCGCGAGGGCGATGAGGTGCTCGTGACCAGCTACGAGCTGGGCACAGGGCATTTCGGCGGGTTCAGCGCGTATGCGCGCGTCCCCGCCGATTGGGTCGTGCCACTCCCGCTAGGACTGACCCATCGCGAAGCGATGATTCTTGGCACGGCGGGATTTACAGCAGCGCTGTCCATTCACCGCATGGAGGCGAATGGGCTGCGCCCAGGGCAAGGACCCGTGCTCGTGCGCGGGGCTACGGGTGGTGTGGGCAGCAGCAGCGTCTCGATGCTCGCCGCCCTCGGTTATGAAGTAGAGGCCAGCACAGGGAAGTCCGCTGACCATGCGTATTTGCTTGAGCTTGGTGCGACGCGGGTGCTGTCGCGGGAGGAGCTTTCACCTGCCGAGAGTAAGCCGATCAGCAAGGAGTATTGGGCTGGGGCGGTTGATCCTGTGGGAGGCTCGGCGCTAGCGCACGTGCTCAGCCGCATGAAATACGGCGCCTCCGTGGCGCTGAGCGGATTGACGGGCGGCGGGGATTTTGCGGCGACGGTGTATCCTTTTATCCTGCGAGGTGTGAATGTACTCGGAATTGATTCGGTCTATTGTCCGTCAGAAGTGAGAAAGACGCTCTGGGAGAGGATGGCAACGGAGCTGAAGCCACGGCTGCTCGAGCAGACGGTCTATAAGGAAGCCCGGTTGGATGAGGTTGCTGAGGCTGCGCAGCTGGTGTTAGAAGGAAAGGTCAGAGGCAGGGTGCTGGTTCGGCTGTAACGGTTTCGTTTTGAATTATGAGGTGGAGGAGTGTTGGAATCATGAAAATGCGGGTATCCGCTGTTCAATATCATTTGCATACGATAAGCAGCTTTGAAGAATTTGCCGCACAGGTGGAGCATTATGTGAAGGTGGCCCAGGAGTTTGAGGCGGATTTCGTGCTGTTCCCGGAGTTGTTCACCACACAGCTG
This sequence comes from Paenibacillus sp. 2RAB27, assembly GCF_052115445.1. NCBI lineage: Bacteria > Bacillati > Bacillota > Bacilli > Caryophanales > Paenibacillaceae > Paenibacillus > Paenibacillus sp. 2RAB27. The sequence continues at coordinate 64,796 of NZ_JBFRGR010000012.1, read as the reverse complement.
ATGTCCATTGGCGATGAGAACGGCAAGGCATTGCCGATAGAAGCACTCCCATCTTTTACAGAGGCCTATCGCGACTTATTTCAAGGACTTGCTCAGCAAACGGGCATGCATTTGATTGGCGGCACGCACATTACGGCAGAGGGAGACAAGCTGTTTAATACGGCTTTCTTGTTCTATCCAGATGGTCGTATTGGTGAGCAAAAGAAGCTGCATATTACTCCTACCGAAGTAAAGGAATGGGGAATGGGTGCGGGGGATTCGCTGCAGGTTTTTGATACGGACAAAGGACGAATTGCCATTCTCGTCTGTTACGATGTGGAATTTCCCGAAATCGTGCGGATGGCTAGAGCCCGTGGAGCAGATGTGCTGTTCGCTCCTTCGTGTACGGATGATCGACATGGCTTCCACCGAGTTCGATATACGTGTCATGCCCGGACGATTGAGAACCAAATCTATGTGGTGACGACGGGGACTGTGGGCGCTTTACCAACGGTTGATTTCATGAGAGCGAACTTCGGACAAGCCGCTGTCATTACGCCCAATGATGTGCCGTTCCCGCCTAAAGGTATTCTCGTTGAAGGGGAGATTAATGGCGATATGGTTGTGACCGCCGATCTTGACCTCTCACTGTTGGCAGTCGTTCGGGAGCGGGGTTCCGTCACTACCTGGCGTGACCGCCGAACCGACCTGTACACCGATTGGTCATAATGCCATGAGAAAACATCTCTATGTGTTCGATGGTGATATCCCCGTGGAAGCAGTCATTCGCACGTATGGCGTGGCAGATTTCGAGGCGTTGATTGCTGTTCAGCAGGCGAGTTTTCCACCTCCGTTTCCTTCTGAGCTCTGGTGGACGAAGGAGCAACTGTCAGAGCATGTGACTCGGTTTCCAGAGGGAGCGTTGTGCGTGGAAGTGGCGGGTCAGGTTGTGGGCTCGATTACGGGACTGCGTGTGGAAAGTGAGGATATGGCGGCTAGCACGGATCATAGCTGGTCAACAGTGACGGATAGCGGGTCTATCCGCACGCATCGTCCAGACGGGGACACACTCTACATTGTGGATGTATGCATTATGCCAGCGTATCGTAAGCTTGGTTTAGGCAAGTGGCTTATGCAGTCCATGTATGAGGTCGTCGTTCAGTTGGGGTTGGTACGGTTGCTGGGAGGCGGACGGATGCCGGGCTACCACAAAGTTGCGGAAGCGATGAGTGCAGACAGCTACGTGGCGGCCGTAATGGCGGGGACGATGAAGGACCCGGTGATCACTTTTTTGCTAAGATGCGGACGGACGCCAGTCGGCGTGGTTGCGGGGTATTTGGAAGATGAGGAATCGCTGAATCATGCGCTGTTGATGGAGTGGCGGAATCCTTTTACATATTACAAATAGGAGTGAGTTGACCTTATGGAATTCATACGCATAACGAGTATTGAGGATCCGTTGTTTCGATCGATGCACGATCTGATGAAAGAGGTATTCCCGCCGGAGGAAGTGCTGGATTATCCATTGTGGAAAGAGCCGTTAGAAGACCCGGGCATTCGCGTTTTTGTTGCGGTGCATGAAGGCAAAGTGGTCGGTACGACGGAATACCGCTATTACGAGGATTGGCAAGTGGCGATGACGGATTTCACCATTATTGGTGGGGCAGGGCTTGGGATCGGTCGGTTTCTAGCGAGAAAACGCTGGCAGGACCTTGAGCGACTTGCGGCAGAATCGGGAAAGCCTATGCTAGGGATGTTCGCTGAGATTTACGATCCATATCGGATCGAGGGGCATGCTTTTGGCGGCGTGAAGCCGATGGACCCTTACGTTCGACGTGAGGTGCTGTCTCATCTTGGCTACAAGCGGATTGATTTCTCCTACGTACACCCATCCTGGGAGAACAATGGGGAAGCTGTTGAGGAACTGGATCTATGTTTCCTGCCAACGGATGAAGATCAGGCGGAGATTAGTGCGGCGTTGGTGGCACAATTCTTGCGGCGGTATTATGCGGTGCTTGCGAATAAGCCCCATGCTTGGGAAGCGATGGTTGATGGTTTGGAAGGGAAAGAGAAGCTGGCGCTGTTGCCGTTGTAAGGTGTGTGCTAAGCAAAAAGGAGTCCGAATGGACTCCTCTACTTCTTTCTAGGTTTAAAAGTCTACCAACCGAAGTCTAGCGTTTTCCCCGTCTCGGCTAGCGTCTTGATGTTGCTAAGAATCATCCACCAGCTGGCTTTAGTAGACTCAAAGCTCGGGTGGTCTGGCGTCCATTGATCGTTCACAAGCGTCAATTTCGTACAGTTTCCAACGGTTTCTAGGGTCATTGTCATGCGTGATTCAAACTCTGCATGGTTCTCCCGATAGGAAGGACCTGCATGCTCGGTACAGCTGAGTAATTTCTCAGGCTCATAAGCCAATATTTTGCCATATACATGCACCGTTTCATCGCCATCTTGACCAGGACCAATATAGGAATAATCCGAGCCAATTTCAAAAGTTGAATGCAGCACGCTGCCAAATAAAATTTGCCGAGTACCTTCTGGCGTGATGAGAATATCCCAAACTTGCTTCGTGCTTGCACCAATATAAAATTCATACTTTAGCTCCATAATCGCTCGCACTCCTTCGCTTCTGTGATCCTACCTATCATAATGCAGCAAGTATTCCCATGTATTGTAAAAACGCGACAAGGAGTGTTCGATATGACTACGAATCTGAATCTGAGTACGAGTCTAGGGACGAATGCGACTCCAACTACAGGCCCTACGTTACCTAGTCTGGGTATCATTAATTTTCAGCAAGGTGGGCACAAATTTCAGCTATGTCGGTATGCGCCGGCTGAGGATGTAGCCTTTTTCGTTCGGCACTACTGGGTTGTCAGATGGGACCTAGTGGGCAAAGACCCCTACACACAGCATGTTATCCCGAATCCTTGCGTGAACCTCGTTGTGGAGCCAGAGCGCACGGCAATTTTCGGACCTGGCAAAGAGAAATACGGACATCACCTGGAAGGTCAGGGGAGTGTATTCGGCGTGAAATTTAAGCCGGGTGGCTTCTACCCTTTTGTCCAAGAAAACGTATCTAGTATGTTAGACAATCCGCTGAGCATTAGGGATGTTTTTGACACCGACCCGCGCTCTTTGGAAGCTCAGGTGTTTAGCCATAGTGACGATGGGCGGAACATTAGTCTGGTTGAAAACATGATTCGTTCCAAGCTTCCTGCGCAGGATGATCAAGTCACGCTGGTTAATCAAATCGTGGATCATGTGTACGGGCAACCCGACATTACCAAGGTTGATGCGATATGCGAGCATTTCCAGATGAATATTCGTACGTTGCAGCGCCTCTTCGATCAATACGTAGGTGTCAGTCCGAAGTGGGTTATCAAAATCGCCCGCATCCAAAACGCAACAGAAACCACTGACGGAAACGACACGCACAACTGGGCTAAGCTTTCGATGGATCTCGGTTATCACGATCAGTCTCATTTTATTAAGGATTTCAAGTCGATCCTGGGTCAGACGCCGGAGGAGTATGTGTTAGGGAAGCGGGCAAAGTGATGGAAGGCGTGGTGGTGGGAGAGTGCTAGGAGGGGCCATCCAGGCATTCGCTGCACTCCCCACACCGCCACTTCGCGATTTCGCTGCTGCGAGTTTAGATCCTTGGCGCACCGAATCCACTAACTGGAAAACCTCCATCTATTTTCTGAAGTTTTCATCGAAATGAGTAAATAAATGGCAAACCTCCATCTAATTGGCGGGATTTTTGCCAGCATTCCCTAATCTGGGCGAATTAGCGGGAGGAAATCCAGTTATTTCAATAAACAAGCTCTTTTCGGGGAAAATAACTGTATGAAATCCATCTAAAGCTACGGAACTGGTAAACGTGGAAGAGTCAAGTAACAGCAATCCATGCAATACGCCACCCAAGCTACTCTACTTAAAACAACCGTTACTCGCCAACCTCCAATTAGCTACCCTGCCACTCTAAGCTCCCCACCATACCAATGCTACTCAGTATAACCACTCACTCGCCCGATCGCTAACAAACTATCCAGCCACATCGAGCTCTCCCTCAAACATTAGCTACTTAGCACAACCGTTACTCGCCCGACCTCCAAGTAGCTACCCTGCCACTCTAAGCTCCTCACCATACCCCTGCTACTTAGCACAACCGCTACACTCCCCCAATACATCTAGCTCTAACAACTGACATGCACTAGGCACCTACCTTAGTCGCACCTAGCCAACCTAGTCGCTCCATCGCTTCCTACATAGTCTGTTGCTTTGTGCTTTGTTGCTTTTTCCGAAGAAGCGGGCCAAGCAACACGACTCCCACGAACAGCAAACAGCCGCTCAAAGCATACACCGTCAACAAGGATGTTGAATCCTTCAAATAACCGGATAAAGCCATTCCTATCAGCATCATCCCCATGAAAATCGGCGTAATCGCTCCGCCAACTCGCCCCATGAACGGTCCCTCAGTGTTCCGCATAATCAGGGTTTGAATACCGACCTGGATGCATGGATAGAACAATCCACTTATGATCTGCAGGATCAGCGTCAACGATATGAGTGTGGAGGCTCCAACGCCAATCGTGCAGATGGCACTTACTAGTAAACCAATCGCGAGCAAAATCTGAGGTTTGACCTTCTTCGCAACACCCATAATGGCAGCTCCCCCGATAAGCATGGCGGCCCCATTGGCCATCATAAACCATTGGAGGGACTGTTTACTTAGTCCTAATTTCTCAATAGCAATGAATATCGCGAGTGGTTGAATTAAACCGGCGGCTAATCCAGTGACACCGAAAGTGAGGCTCAGCGTTCGTAGCGCACGGTTGGTTTGCACATACCGCAGACCGGCCGTTAGCTCTTTTAAGAAGCTACTGCTCCCCGCGGAGACTTCTTCTCTGTCGTCTTTCGGGAGGGAAGTAAGGACAAGCGATGAACCCAAGAACATCACACCTGTGAGGATGAGCGAAGCCTCAATGCCATATTTCAGATAGATGAATGTACCGACGGCAGGTCCCAAGACCATGAAGATAGCTACGAGGGATTGAGACATTGCCATGACACTCTGGAGCCCATCCGCGGGTACATTCTTTTTGTAGAGCTTCATGGCAGACGGTTGAGAAAACTGCGATAAACTCGCGGAAATAAACGTCCCCACCAGCAAGGCGTACCAAGAACCAGAGAGTACAGCAAGCAACACGATGAATACAGTAATGGCGGATATGAAATCACACCAAACCATGGTCAGCTTCGGACGCCAACGATCCGCGAACGTGCCGCCAATGAAGGCGAAGATGAAAATAGGCGCTGTCTCTACAACGGAAATCAAGGATACATACTGCGGATTATTATGGGTAATGTCCGAGATATAGAGGAGGATAGCGAAATTACGGATCCAAATACCGAGCTGCAAGAGCACGCGGGACAGGATAATGGTACGAACATAACGATTGGTTAACAAAGGTTTCAGTCCTTTCGATTAATAATTACTAAATTACTAATTTACTAAGTTAGTAAAATAACAACCAAATCATAGCTCACTCGACCGAAGGAAGTCAATATGGATTTATGAATGGGAAATAAAAACGGCTGCCCTTGAGGGCAACCGTAAAGGTAGTACGTCATTCATTTTCGGTGAATTTTACGCACCGCGAACAGATAAACAATCGTGGGAACCGGGGCCTGAATAATGCCCCAAATGCCCCAGAACCAAGGGTGGCGAGCGCCACGTCTGCGGGAATCAACGTACAGCCATGTGCTTTGTACGAGTATAATCAATGCGATACCGATCCATGCCCAAAGGGGCAGTTGATCGAATTTGGATTCAGTTGGTGTCATGAGAATCCACCTGCTTTCTTAGGATTAGCCAAGCTAACGGAACCAATATGGCCGCTGCTTGGATGGAGAGGAAGGCAACCGGCTTAGCCGTTACCGTGAGATAATACACATAAAACAAAAGCATCGCGCTGATCCATAGGATCACTAGATCGCGCACCAGTCTGGATTTTCGCTTACTTTGCGCCGCGGCAATTTGCTGATCGAACCAAGCGGTGCTCGGCGTTGGCACGTGGACTGCAGCTTCGAGCAGATCCAGCCCCTCGCGCAGCTGGCGAGAGGTCATTTCATCGGCAAGCTCCTCGCTTGTTTGTCCCTCGCCGCGCCCTCTTCGCTCCGGCTCTCCACCCTCTAGCGGTTCTTGCCGCTGCCGCTTGTGCAACTCATCATCCATCTACATCAGCTCCTTCCGTAGTTGTTTTAATGCATGGTGCACCCGAGATTTCACGGTGCCCTCCGCGATGCCGAGCATGCCGCCAATTTCTTCATAGGTGTATCCGTAGTAATGCTTGAGAATGAGCGGAATGCGGCTCTCACACGGCATATCAGCTAAGGCATCTAACACCTCCGGCCAAGCGTCATCCGTGTGATGTGCGGTCTGCCATTGCAATTGGCGTAAGGATTGCAGCTGCTCTTTCTCCTGCCACTTGCGCTCCCAAAGGCGGCGTCTGCTCTGATCGATCATCAACCGAGTGGCGATGGTGATTAACCAGGACGAGAACTTCGAAGTCCCGTTGTAGAGCTTTATTTTTTCGATACATCGGGCCATCGTTTCTTGCGTAAGGTCCTCAGCTAGAGAGGGATTCAGCGTGATTTTGACCAAATATTTATACACAAATGCATAATGCTGCTGCAGAAGCTGAGACAGAGCGGCGGTGTCGCCTAGCATGGCTTGACGAATGAATTCATTCTCTTCCAAGTGATTGAACATCCTCTCTGTCTGGAATCATAAATAGTACGAACAGCTACTACAAACCGTTCACAGCCCCACGAAAAAATATGTAGAATGATTTATTAGCTTACCACGGCAGCGCTCAGACATGTATAATGACAGCAGGTAAGTCCATATGAATGAGATGACTAATGGAGGACAACATATGAAACAAGGCATATATGCAAGAGCGGGACTATCTCCTGAAGAGTTGGAGGAAGTTCGAGCGCTATGGGAGCTATGTAATAAGCATGAAGGTATTGACATTAAATTAAACTGGGGCACTTTATCCAGCCGTCCTGCTGGTGTGACGAATGATTTCGTATATTATGAAAATGACCGGATTGTCGGTTTCCTTGCCATTTACAGCTTTTTATCTACCGAGGTGGAAATCAGCGGCATGGTGCATCCAGAGGCGCGGCGCCGAGGGATTTTCAACCAACTTGTTCAAAGGGCCATGGAAGTGTGCAGCCAAAGAGAGGTTCCTAAGCTTATTTTCATCAATGAGCGTGGCTCGGAAAGCGGAAAAGCTTTTTTGAGCAAGCTGGGCGCGGCGTACTCTTTTTCAGAGTATGTGATGGAGCTGAAAGAGCAGGTAATCCCACTCGCCTCCACGCAAACAGAGTTGAGCATTCGCTTAGCAGATCGTTCCGATTCGGAATTGTTAATTAAGTTGAATATGTCAGGCTTCGACATGACGGAAGCTGACACACGTGAGTATGTGATGCAAACCATTACGGGTGACAAGGAACGGACGTGGATTGCGGAGCTAGGTGAGAACAAAGAGCCGATTGGAAAGCTGGGTGCGATGGTGGAGCCGGGCGTTAGTGGATTTATTTATGGTTTTTGCGTGCTGCCTGGGATCAGGGGCAAGGGGTATGGTCGTCAGATTTTGAGTCAAACGATTACAGCGCTGAAAGAGCAAGATCAAGCGGAGCACATCAAGCTGGAAGTATCGGTAGAGAATGAGAAAGCGCTCGGCCTCTATGAATCCTGTGGATTTGCAACGAAAAACGCGAATGACTATTACGTGCTCCTCCGCGCTTAAAAAAAGGATAGTACAGCAGATTCTGCTGTCTATCCTTTTTTGCTATTCGAAAGGAGGTTAGGTTCATTCCCCCCATGAGAACCGAGAGTGCTGTGGCCCCACATCGCCAACCACCAGCTTGCCCTCTTTCGCCACCCAGCCGAGCTTAACTGGAAAACCTCCATCTATTTTCTCCAATTTAGCTCGATTTGGACGATTAGCTGGAAAAAGTACAGTTAAAATCCCCAATATCAGCCATTTCAGCGAAATAGGCTCAAGTTAACTGGAGGAAATCCAGTTATTTTATCCTACGCGAGAAAAGTAGCAAAATTAGCTGTAGTTTATACAGTTAAAGTCGCTATGGTGCGGAGGTGCGATTTGAGATGGTACGATGGTGCAATTGTCAGTCAACGATGCAGTCGTCGATAGTTAACAGTGCAATGGAGATATTGAAGTTGAAGCCTATCTATTAATGATAAATGAGTTCAGATGACGCGCTAATAATCGTACCCGTATTCAGCCCCGCACAGATGTCCTTCATCGAGCCAGGCTTGTCGAAATTGAACACGTGAATCGGTACATGGTAGTCCCGCGCTAGAATAAAGGCAGATTGATCCATCACCTTCAAATTGTGCTGAATCACATCGTTGTAATGGAGGGATTTGTACTGGAGCGCCTCCTGATGTTGCTTCGGATCTTTGTCGAAGACACCGTCCACGCCTTGTTTGGCCACGAGAATGGCATCGCAATTGACTTCGATCGCCCGCTGTACAGACGGATAATCCGTCGTAACGAAAGGCTGCCCATTTCCGCCGGCGAAAATGACGATGTACCCTTTTTCCAAGTGATGAATGGCTCGTAAACGAATGAATGGCTCCGCCACAGATGCGATCGGGATGGCTGTCATAACACGGACCTCGGCCTCTGTCTTGGCTTTCAACACACCGCGCAGCATCAAACTGTTGATGACTGTTGCAAGTGTGCCGATATTATCAGCCTCCGCTTTCTCGATGCCCCAGCTTTCGCCCATATTGCCGCGGAAAATATTACCTCCACCAATTACAAGACACACTTCAACGCCTAAATTCACGACGGTCATAATTTCATTGGCGATATGATCCAGCTGTGTAGGGTCAAATCCGAAGGAGTTGTCACCTGCGACAGCACCGCCACTAAGTTTAATGAGGACTCGCTTGTACCGTAAAGCCATTACCATATCCCCTCTTTCTGATGAGAACGCCTGTACGATAGTTTGTGTCTGACTAGGAAGTATAGTGCGGCAATCAACGGATGCTTACAAAAAAACACTAAAGCCTTAAATGCTCTAGTGTTTTCTGTGTCTGCTTCCTCATGTTAGATGTAATTGTACATGAATTAAGCGGAATTTTGCAATTTTTGCGGAACTCGCATGTGGACGATAAGTCCAATGATGACTAGGACCAGTAAAGAGCCAAGTGCTACTCGGCTCGCTAGGTTGCCAGTAGAGGCCATTGCCCATGTGATGGAGCCATAGAGTAGAGGTCCGACAATGGAGGACACCTTCCCTGAGAAGGCGAATAGGCCGAAAAATTGACCGCGTTTTTCTTCCGGTGTTAGCTGCACGATCAATGTACGAGAGGTCACCCACATCGCACCCATAGAAACACCATACAAGCTGCCTGCTACCCAGAAGATGCTTTGGCTTGTTGCTAAGGAAGCGAGGGAGATGGCCACAATGAGGATGATAGCGACAATGGTTACGGCTTTCTTAGGTCCAATACTGCGTGTCACATAACCGAATAGGAAGGACCCGATCACGCTAGACACCGTGGATACAAGATAAAGTAGAATGAACTGCCCTGTCGAGAAGCCCATGACGGTATTCGCATAAATGGCCATAACGGCAATCGCTGTAGCAATGGCATCGTTGAAGAAGAAGTAGGCGATCATGAACGTGAAAGCTGCTTGGTACTTTCGAGCTTCCTTGAACGTCGTCCAAATCTCGCGATAACCGCTAAGCAACGACTTATTGCTAGCCACTGGCTTTTGCCGCTTCTCTTTATACAAGAACATGATCGGCAGTGAGAAGATGAGGAACATGACCGCACTTGGGATGAATGTACTCTCGAAGTGATTATCGTGAACGAACAAGAAAACAATAAGCCCCACGAGCGTACCTACATAACCGACGGCTACACCAAATCCGGAGATCAAAGGAATCTCGCGTTCATTGCCCAGATCAGAAATCATGGAGTCGTAGAACACTAAGCTGGAGTTATAGAAAAATTTGGCGACCATGAAAAATAAAATAACACCAAGGATGGATGTATTGAGGCCGAGCCATTCTTTATTTGTATCCCATACGGCCGATGCCCCCATCAAAAATGTTGCGATGATCGCGATCAGTGTGAAGGGGACGAGATAGGCTTTCTTTTTGCCCGTGCGATCGATCCAAACACCGAATAAGGGAGATAGGAGCACTAAGAAGAAGCTAGATAACGCATTGGAGTACGTGATGAACGTACTTGCAATCTGGTTCATTTCCTCGCTGCTGCCTAAGGTTTCTTTTAAATAAAAAGGGTAGAACACAGTTACGATATTGGAAGAAAAAATGGTATTTGCAAAATCGTACATCGCCCATGCGAAAATAGGCAGGGAGAAAAATAACGCCCAAACACTGCGGCCTTGCAATGGTTTGGAAGCGGGTTCAAGCTTTGCCATTCGGGCACACCCTTTCTCTTCACTTACCTCTATTTTTCTATTATATTGGCGATTCTGTAGGGAAATCCCTTTTCTTCACAATAATAATAAAATCTCCCCCACCTAAGTAGGTAGGAGAGTTCTGTAGGAGAGATCAATAAAAGGCTACTTGTCCGATGGAGGTCTAATGAGATCAACCTCGATCATGTCCTGATTCTCTTGCATTTTGAGCACGTTAATGCCGTTGCGTTCTAAGGTGGTGGAGAGGGTTTCTTTGTTTTGAGCTGGGAAAACGTAGGCTAGGCTGCTTTTATTGTCGAGCAGGCGTTTCGCCACCTGTACAAGTCGTTCCATTGTGAACGGCTTTTTGAGATATTTCTCAATCTCTTTCTCATGATAATCATGAGGCGGATCGAGCGCTGTTGAAACAATGACCGGCGTTTGTGCATGCACAGGATGCTTGTACAAGTCTGCGATGAAGTCCCAGCCCGTTTTCTCGCCTTCTAGATGGATGTCTACGATGAACAGAACAGGACCTTCACCCTCACAGCGACGCAATGCGATCATGCCTTCCTCAGCGGAACGCAGTTGGATGGAAGGTAGACTTAGCTTATTTAAAGCGACTTGAATTAATTTGGCCAAGTTATCATCATCTTCGAAAATAACGATTTTCCCGTCTAAGCCGGAAATTTCATATTGATCGAGTTCAATCCGGAACGTGGTGCCGTGTCCCATCTCGGACGTATAGGAGATGTGCCCGCCATGGCCCTCGACGATTTCTTTTACAATGGCGAGTCCGAGGCCAGTGCCGCCTATTTGACGGCGGTCGGAGTTGTCGACTCGGAAAAACTTCGAAAACATATGCTCATTCGCTTCCGATGGTATACCGAGACCGTAATCTTGAATAGCAATGGTAACTTTACCCTCATGTGTCAACAAGTGAATGTCGATATGATCCGCTGCCGGTGAGTATTTAATAGCATTGCTAATTAGGTTATCAAAGACTTGGCGAATACGGTCCACATCTGCCCGTACCCACAACTCAGGTTCTTGCTGATGAATGACGATCTGATGCAGCTGCTTATCCTGCCATTGCTCTGCGATTTCGGTGACGAGAGACTGCAAATGAATCGGTGCGAAGTTGTACGACTGACGACCGGACTCCATCCGTTGTAGATCTAAGAAGTCATTGATTAAATTCGACAGGCGCTGAGCTTCGTTATGAATGGTTTCCATGTAACGTTTCTGCTTCTCTTGCGGAAGGTCGCGATGCAGTAAAATTTCTATAAATCCAAGCACACTGGCCAGCGGAGTCCGCAGCTCATGTGAAACAATGGAGATGAATTCATTCTTCATTTCATCCACGCGCTCTTCTTCTGTACGGTCACGGAAAACGAAGAGGTAGCCCTGCTGCTCGGTGCCTTCGCTCACAACGGTAGCGTAGAGCTCCGCGTGTTGGAGCTGTTCGTCCTGCTGGAAACTGAAGCGCTGCGTCAAATGAGAAAGCGAACGATCTATCAAGGCCTCGATGGAAGCTGCTACCCCATGAAAACTAGGCGATTTGGCCCCAATCTCATAGCTGCAGCTAACAAGGTTCTGGCCGATCCGTTCATTTATCCCGAAATATTGATTCATCCGATGATTGGCAAAGAGAATCGTACCCTCTGAATCACACATCATCATACCCTCGTGGGCGGATTCTAGAATATTTTGAATAAGGTCATGCTGACCTTCTAATAGCAATTTCTCTGCCGTGAGTTGATCGTTCAGTAAGGCTAAGCTTTCTGCTTGCTGCAGTTTCTCATCATTGACTACCTGTGCATAGAACGCTAGTCCGAATTGACGAACTAAACCTTTGGTTAGTCGTTGATTATCTTCTTGATATTGCGAGCATTGGTAACTCGTCAGTAAGAGAAAACCAATGACTTCTTGTTTGTCATCCGTGAGTGGAATGTAATGATCGATAGCTCGTGTCATACCGTTATGGACACCTTGCTCATTGCCTGTCACATCACGGGTATGTGTGATCGAAACGCCCTCTTCGAATACACGTCTGGCTGGGCCGAAGAGCTCGCTGCGTGAAGCTTGAACGTGTCCCTTGGGATACCCGATAGAATGAATAACCTCGTAGGAACTCGCCCCGTTCTCTGATCGATTCTCGAGGACAACTAAGGCCGCATCCTGCGCAAGCGAATTTAATAAGGCAGGCAGCGTATGTTTCAAGAAATCAGTTAACTTCACATAGCCAGTGAGCTTCTCTTGGTACGAGGAGATGAGTTCCAAATCTCGTTCGCGCTCAGACAACTTAGCCAACGTAATCTGCTGCTCCTCTTGCTGGGCAATAATTTCCTCGTTCTGGGATTCCAGGCTCTCCGCCATATAGCGGTAAGTTTCCTCGCTCTTGCGCAGTTCCTTCTCCGCTTGGTAGGAGCGTAAGGAGATGATGATGGACATAGCTCCTGCAAGAAGAGCGATCAGGAAGCCGACAATGGTGATCAAACGGGAGGTTTGACCTGCTTGCTGAGAAGCCTCATAAGCTGAAGACGTAATCTGCCCAATATTTTTTTCGATACTCGTATGAATGACACGATAGCGATCCATTAGCGTTTTGCCGCCAGTAACACGGGCTTTCGCTTCTTCAATTTTACCTGCACGGAATAATTCTAAAGTCGTATCATAGTACTTTTGCAAATTGGTAATGGCTGGTATCGCCTGTGTATCAATAATGAGTTGTAGGGTTGGATATTGCTTCTCGTAGGTCGAAAGCGTGCTTAAATCCATGGCGACCTGTTCTCTTCCCGTGGTATAAGACTCAAGAAACTGTTCATTTCCACCACCTAGTTGGTAACCGCGGAGACCCGTCTCCTGATTGATTAAGCTGGCCAATAAACTATTGGCCGTCGTCAGAATCGGAAGTGCCTGATTCACGATCGCATTGTTTTCTCTCTCCATATTTCGAGAAGCCATATAGTTGGATACACTGACGAAAGCTAGTAAAACGACTATTAAAATAACATATAGCATGGAGATCCGCGATCTCGTGAAAGTCTTCATTCCAATCGGTCACCTAACTTCTAATAGAGTAAAAGATCACCTAGAAATTCGACAAACGTCAACAAATTCCTCTAAAAATCGATAATGTCATGTTTTCTTCCATCATAGATTGCAGAAAAGGGAGATGTCGTTTAAAATATGAGTCAATAACGATGTGGATGTTAAGTCATGTGACATAAAAATTTCCAAGAGGGAGGCGCACTGTGCAGGTGAAAAACATCAAGATTCCGCCGCGTCATGAAGTACGTCCTTATTTTCAACCGATTATCTCTTTGCAGAGTCAACGAATAATAGGGTATGAAACACTAGGTAGATGGGTTCGCGAGAGTGGTGTGGAGAGCTTAGGTCCCTTTTTCAAAGACCCTGATATTTCCGAGGACATGCAGCTGATGATTGATCGTCATTTAAGAGAGCAGGCCATTGAACGAATAGTTGCTGCATCGGACGAGAGTGAACTGTTTATTAACCTAAAGCCCTCTTGGATTTATAGAACTTACAAGCGAACAGGCATCTTACCAACGATTGAATTGTTAAAAAAATACAAGATTAATCCTTCGCGGATCGTCATTGAAATCACCGAGGAGGAATTTACGGGCAAGCTCCAGGAGCTGACGTGGATTGTTGAATTATATCGTGAATTCGGATGTACGATCGCCATTGATGATGTCGGAAGCGGCTTTAGTAACTTCGACCGAATTGCGAGCTTGCAGCCGAAAATCTTGAAGGTTGACTTGAATATTTTGAAAAAGAGTATCGTCCACGATGGCTACAAGGCAGTTATGCAGTCATTCTCCATTGTATCTGCTCAAATTGGAGCTTCCCTACTCGTTGAAGGCGTCGAAACGAAGCAGGAGCTGCGCAGTGCCTTGCAGGTTGGGGCTAGATATGTGCAAGGCTTTTTGTTCTCAAAAGCAGAGCCAGACCTGCAGCGTCCAGATGCCTACAAAGCTATGCTGGAAGAGGAAATTAAATCGTTCGGACAGGATGAATTTGGGCGATATCATCACCTGCTGAGTGTACATCAAAGGCTGGATGCGTTAATCAACGCCTCCGTTCACTTCTCGACTGCGGAGGAGGCTGATGCGGTAATTGAGCAAACCATCGGTAACGTTACGGACAATTGCATCCGTATGTATATTTGCCAGGGCGATGGCTATCAGATTTCCTCTAACTACACGCGTTCCGAAGACGGGTGGGGCAAAGACGAGAGCTACCGTCAAGCGAATTGGACGTGGCGGCCTTATTTCATCTCTAACATTCTGATGATGAATTTGCAAAAGCAAGGCATTCTCTCCCAAGCCTATACCGACTTGGACACCTCACGACAGATTCAGACTTACTCGTGTGCGATGGGAGAGGGTTATTATTTGTTTTTGGACTTATTGATTTGATGGAGGGGGAAATAACCAATAATCAAATACCGCTCCACATTTCGCGAATAGATGGAAAAGGTACAGCTAATTATATCGTTTAAGCTGTAATAAAACGTTTATATGGAAAATCTCCAGTTAATTTGGGGTAAGTGGTTCATCGGAATCGGGCAGATTAGATGTAGGTTTTACAGTTAAATGAGTTAATTAAGAGAATTGAATGAAAATAGCTGGAGTTTATACAGTTAACTCCTTGGATTAGCTTGTTGGTGGATGGGGTAGTGTGGAGGATGGAAGGGAAATAGTGAAGGGTGGGCGTAGTGGGAGGACGTGTAAGGAGAGTAGCTGAGATCGTGTAGTAGGTTGCTAGAGAGATAGAGTAGGATGGACAACGGATATGCATGGAGCACAAAAGAGGTTATCCCAGGTGAAGCATGGGATAACCTCTTTTGTGCTTAATATGAGGGCCAAGGTGTGTCCCAAAAAGCTACTCGCATAAATAGCGTTATGCCATGACGTTATTCGGCTATATTTCAAATTTTTCCAAGGTATAGGATGATAGCATAACGTTATCTATAACTCGAAATGAGCATGGTTCTAAACTCAAAAAAGAGGTAGCCAAGATGAACTACATCTCAGGCTACCTCTTTTAGCTACTACGCCTCAACCCACTCGCGGCGGAGCGAGAACAAATCGCGCAGCTCGTCGGTCGACAGCTCGGTGATCCAGTTCTCGCCGGAGCCCACGATCTGCTGGCTAAGGCCGAGCTTGCGCTCGATCATCTCGTCGATGCGCTCCTCCAGCGTGCCAAGCGTCACGAACTTGTGCACCTGCACGTGACGCGTCTGGCCGATCCGGAAGGCGCGATCCGTCGCCTGATTCTCGACGGCAGGATTCCACCAGCGATCGTAGTGGAACACATGATTCGCCGCCGTCAGGTTGAGCCCGATGCCGCCGGCCTTCAGCGAAAGAATGAACACATTTCGCTGCTCGTCGACCGGCAGGTCATCATTGTCTTGGAAGTGCGCGATCATCTCATCGCGCCCATTCTTGGATGTTCCGCCGTGCAGGAACAGCACTTTTTCGCCGAGCTCCTGCTGAAGCACATGCTGCAGTAGGTTGCCCGTCTCGACAAATTGCGTGAAGATCAAGCATTTGTCGCCCTCTTGGCGCAGCTCCTGCACCATCTCGAGCAAGCGCTCCAGCTTGTTGGAGCGTCCGCTCCACGGGGCGCCAAGCCCTTCTTTGAGCAGCAAAGCCGGGTGGTTGCACACTTGCTTGAGCTTCGTCAATGCAGCGAGGATGAGGCCACGCCGCTCCATCGCTGATAGCTTATCCAGGCGATCGAACATATCCTGGATGTAATTCTCGTACAACGAGCCTTGCTCCGCTGTGAGCGAGATGAACGTTTTGGACTCGTTCTTCTCTGGCAAATCCAGCTGGATCGCCGGATCCTTTTTCTCGCGCCGCAGTAAGAACGGGCGGATCAGCTTCTGAACCTTGCCAATCGTCACCTCATCGCGTGTCTTCTCGATGGCATTCACATAGCGAGTCGTGAACTCGCGCACGGTGCCGAGGTAGCCAGGATTCGCGAAGTCGAAGATCGACCATAGCTCGGTCAGACGATTCTCGATCGGCGTTCCCGTCAAGGCAATGCGATGGAACCCATTCAAGCGGCGAATCGCCGTAGCTTGCTTGGTATAAGCGTTCTTGATATTTTGAGCTTCGTCCAAACAGATCGAGTTCCAAGCAATAGCGCCCAGCTCACTCTCATCCAAATGGGAAAGCGTGTATGACGTTAAGACAAGATCGTATTTGCCAACGATTTTCTCTGCAAAAGCCGGACCTTTTAACCGTTGTGGTCCATAGTGAAGATGGACACGCAACGAAGGCGCAAATCGTTTCAGCTCCATCTGCCAATTGCCCAGCACGGAGGTCGGGCAAACGAGTAACGATGGTGTGCCTGGCTGCTCGGTCTCTTTGACCGTGAGCAAGTACGTGATCCATTGGATCGTTTTCCCGAGACCCATGTCATCGGCTAAGCAGCCGCCAAGGCCGAATCTACGTAAGAACAACAGCCAGGAGATACCGTCCACTTGGTAGTGGCGAAGGGAGCCGTGAAAGCTAGGCGGTGGCTCAATCATCGGAATCGCCGAGGTCTGCGTCAGCTGTTCGATCATGTGGCGCAGCTGTTCGTTCAGCTCGACCTCCATGTCGAGGTAGCGCATCGCATCTGGATCATCCTCGGCAGGCAGCAAGCCGCCTGCGTCACCGGCAAAATGCAGCTCCAGCACATCGCGGAACGACAGCCCCTGCTTCTTGTGCACTTGCTTCATAATCTGCTCGACCTGCGCCATGAATTTGGGGTCGAGCTGAATCCAGTTGCCGCGAATCTGGATCAGCTTGCGCTTCTCCTCGAGCAATTGACGGAATTCCTCTTCCGTCAGCTCCAAATCCCCAACAGCCAGCTTCCAGTCGAACTGCATCAGCTGGGTTAGCCCGAACATCGTCTCCCGTCCAGAACCGACGGAAGACTTGATCTTCGCGCGCAGCTTCGGCCGCATCTTGCGGATGCGATCCCACCACGCCGGCAGGAACACGCTCGTTCCTGCCTCAACAAGCCTTACGCTTCCTTCTGCGAGGAAGCGCCAAGCCTCCTCCTCCGTCACCGTCTGACGGAGGACGCCCTCGCCCGCATCCAGCCACGGCAGGATGCGCACCCACTTCGCCGTGTCGCGCTCGACACGGGCGATCTCAGGCAGCCACGCCTCCGGCAGTGGCTGCTCCCCTGCGACCGGCTCGCCGACGGTCGTCACGGTGCGCAGCACCTCCGGCGCCAGCCGGTCCTGCAGCAGCACGCGCAGCTGCCAGCCTGCGCCGTGCGCCAGGTCGGGCTCGACGAGCTGCAGGCACGTGCGCATCGGCGTCCGATCCTGACGCCAGCCAATGCTGACGAGCCAGTCTTCCTCGTCGAGCCACACCTCTGCGCTGACATCGCCGCGCCGCATTAATGGATACGCAGATTCGAGCTTGCGTAAATTGTCTTTCATGATCCCGTCGGCATCGACCCATTCCGGGATCAGGGCATGAATCCAGCGTGATATCGCTGGCGTCTCTAACAATTGCAGCTCTTCCGGCAGCTGCAGCTTCCAGCCGATTTCGCCGGACTTCCATTTCTCGTAGTCCGGCATGAAGCGGCCTGTCGCAAGCGACTCGCGAATAGCAGGAGCCAGCGCAATGACATCAGCGCTAGAAGCATGCCACTTCAATTGTAAGTGCTGAACAGGCTGCGGTTCGCTGAAGTAATCGAGCGCTTCAAGCGGCAGCAGTTCGATGCCTTCTCGATTCTGCCATTCACTCGGTTCCATGAAGGTGCCGAAGAAGGAGGCGCGATGCCAGGCGAATAGCATATGTTTTAAATCAAGAGCATCCCAAATACCGCCGTTTTCACGGGAACCCCATAGAAATAATGACCCGTTAGGTAAGGAACTAACGTGAACGGTCAGCGCGCTGGTTTCGATCATCGAATCCATTTTCCTTTCTTGAGCTCTTCTTGGAAAGCACGCAAACGCGAGAACTTATCCGCTAAGCGGTAAATATAGTGCTCCCAGCGGTCATCCTGGCCGATGTGTTTATAAATGCTATGCAGCTTCTTAAGAAGACGGACTGCCGTCTTGTAAGAAGCTCTATTTTTCTCCAGAACAGCCCGTTCGGCTGCTTGATGATAGAGCGGAAGGAGCAGCGCGGAGTCGTGCTCTTCGATTGCTTTGAGCTCCATCCCGTATAAATTCAAGGGTGAAATCCGATTCGCCAGCTGCAAATCCACCCATTGACGGTACCTTTTCGTTTGGAGCAAATACGCGGTGTAATAGTAGTAGGAACGTGGGAGTAAGGACTCCATCACCTGTACCCATTCGCTATCGTTTGCCAGATGCTTCGTCGTATCTAACCAATATTGGCAGAACGTGCGGAAATCATCATGATTCGCATTCGTTATCGAAGGGAACAGCCAGCGCAGCCAGACCAGCATGTGGTCCCACTGTCCATCGCTCGCGAATTTATTTAAATAGAGGAAGAAATCCTTCGCATGTGGATGAGCCAATTGCCCAAGACGTTCGAAGGCTTGCTCGGTATGCCCTTGCATAATATCAAAATGCGCTCTAGCCGCAAGCAACGTATCCTTTTTCTTCGGAAGCAGTTCCTTCTTGGCCAGAAGACCGTCGAGACGTGCGACTTCCTCTTCCTGTGCGCTAGGTTGATCCGTCAGCTTCCACCAGATGAAACGATACACGAACAGCCAATCAACTGGACTGTCCTTGCCTTGCAGGGCGGATTCCCCAACCATTTTCATCGTGGATAACCATATCTTAGGCTCCGCCAGGAAAGAGCGGTTCACATCTATGCGGTCGACGAATTCGACAAGCTTATCTTCACAGTTTTTGGCGGAAATCTTGCACCCATTTTCATGGTAGTAGCTTAGGTAAGAGCTTTTCGTTTCTTGATAAAACTGTTCGATCTTCCGCATCATGAACAGTACAATGTGGAACATATAGAGTTCACGCGTCGTATCGCGCCAATTGGCTGCATAAGGCGGCAACGACTCCAAGGCGGACTCATAGAAGGTTTCTATGGAATGTTGATGCGAAATGGAGAAGCCGTGAAACTTGCCTTCAAAAAAACGATGCCAATCACTCGGCATACTCTCTTCCAAGGGCACGTTCGCCTGTGCGGCCGCTTTGCGTTCTTGTATAACGGAAGCTGCAGCACTTCGGGCTGGTTTCTTCCGTGTATGGATTTGCTGTTTTAGCTGCTGTAGGACAAGCTCTGCACGACCATAAGCGGCGTATAGGTTGAAAAACGTAGCACCGATATGCTGACAGAAGCCATCGAAAGAACAAGTGCAGGTACTTGCAGCGAAATTTTCTAAATGAACTTCTACCTTATGGACTTGTTTGCTTGTGACGGTGGCTAGAACACTAAGCCCTTTGAGATCAACCTCGGTCACGCGGCCTTTATGATAATACTCCCAGCCTTGCTCCAGACGGATGGCGTCAAAGTGCAGCGGGATTTGCTTGATGAGGTAGTTCATTCGATTTTTGGGAATTTGAAGTTTCAACATGTGATCGTTCCTACCCTCCGAGCGGCGCATTCCTTCTTCCATAGTAACAGATTTTTTCCGAAATTGCCCATTTCCACAGTTTATGCCAAAGGTGATATTTTTAATCCGTGCCGAAAGGGGTTAACCCTGCATTCTTACCTAGAATATGATAAAGTGAAGCTAGATGAAATGCTTCTTGAAGGGAGACTGCGCGAGTGGGTATTAAATTTGGTCGTGAATATAAGGACATTGTTACTGATTTTGTACGTGGGATCGAAATGGTGAATGGTTTCTATGAGCTGCTGGAGATGAATGCAGAAGACTGGCAGGAGCTGGATGAAAGTGAACAAGAAGAATGCCTGCGTACGCTGGCTGATGATATATTCTACGGACTAGGCAGTTCACCGGTGATGCAGGTTGGCGCAGGATCAGTTAAGCATGATGCGGGGAATCACGTGCTCAAGGTGCATGATGGCGAGAAGCTGGTTTCGGTCATTTATTTGGTTTAAAACAGGCAGAACTGTACGATAGAAAGGTGTAAAGAAGCTATGTTGGATGGCGCAAGAAAGGTTCTACAACAGGTTTACGGGTATCCGGAGTTCCGGGAAGGCCAGAAAAATATTATTACGAACCTTCTCGAAGGGAAAGATACGCTAGGAATTATGCCGACAGGCGGCGGGAAATCGATCTGCTATCAAGTGCCAGCCCTGCTGATGGAGGGAGTGACGTTAGTCATTTCCCCTCTTATCTCTTTGATGAAGGATCAGGTGGATGCGCTTGGCGCTCTAGGAGTTCCTGCCACATTCATTAATAGTACGTTGGAAGCTAGAGAAGTGGAACAGCGCATGCAGGGGGCTATGCAGGGCAAATATAAGTTGCTTTATATTGCGCCTGAGCGTCTAGAGTCGGAACGGTTTCGTGCCAGGATGGCGGCGTTGAATCTGCCTTTGGTTGCGATTGATGAGGCACACTGTGTCTCGCAGTGGGGACATGATTTCCGTCCGAGTTACGTCTCGATTGCTCCGTTCATTCGTCAGCTGCCGAATCGGCCGATTGTGGCTGCTTTCACCGCAACGGCTACTGCTGAGGTCACAGCGGACATCGCGCGTTTGTTGGATCTGGATGCCGCAGGGATTTTCATCAATGGCTTTTCGCGTGACAATTTGGAGCTAACCATTCTTCGCGGAGAGAAGAAGCGGGATTACATACAGAACTATGTGAAGGAACATACGCATCAGCCCGGCATTATCTACGCTGCGACGCGTAAGGATGTTGAGGATTTGTACGAGACGTTGCGCAAAAAAGGCTTCGCCGCAGGCAAGTATCATGCTGGCATGTCTGATGATGAGCGCTCCTACATGCAGGAGGCGTTTCTCTACGATGATATTCGCGTGATGATCGCCACGAACGCTTTCGGGATGGGGATTGATAAATCCAACGTCCGTTACGTGATTCACTACAATATGCCGAAAAATATGGAAGCTTATTACCAGGAAGCCGGCCGTGCGGGGCGTGATGGTGAGC
Source organism: Paenibacillus sp. 2RAB27 (assembly GCF_052115445.1). Lineage (NCBI taxonomy): Bacteria > Bacillati > Bacillota > Bacilli > Caryophanales > Paenibacillaceae > Paenibacillus > Paenibacillus sp. 2RAB27. Next base: position 43,287 of record NZ_JBFRGR010000012.1, on the reverse strand, counting down.
CAAGCGAGTGTATTCTGCTGTTCAGTGCGCAGGATATTATGACGCAGAAGTTCCTGATCGAGCAGAACCAGCTCTCGCCTGAGCGCAAAGCGAACGAGTACAAGAAGCTCCAAACGATGATCGACTACTGCTATTCGCCGCGCTGTTTGCGGAACGCTATTTTACATTATTTTGATGAGCAAAATATTAAAGACACCTGCGGGAACTGCAGTTCCTGCAAGGACGATCGCGATACCGTCGACATTACGGTCGAGGCGCAGAAGATTTTCTCCTGCATCCGCCGTATGAACGAGCGCTTCGGGATTTCGATGGTCGCTTCGGTTTTGAAGGGCTCCAAGGCGAAAAAGATCATGGACTATCGATTTGATCGCTTGCCGACTCATGGGATTATGAGCAATTTGCCCGAAAAAGAGATCGCTGAATTGATCAATGTGCTGATTTCGGAAGGTTTCTTGCAGCTGTCCGATGGTCAATACCCGGTTGTTCGTTTGATGCAGCCTGCTGCCGAAGTGCTTCAGGGCAAGCTGACCGTGAATCAAAAGGTGCGCAAGCAACCCGTACGCGCTGTCGCCGCAATGGACAATACGTTGTTCGAGCAGCTGCGATTGTTGCGTCGTGAAATGGCTGCGCGCGAGAAGGTGCCGCCTTATATTATTTTCGCCGACAGTACGCTGCGTGAGATGAGTGAGAGCTGTCCGACTACGGAAGTCGCGATGCTGCGCATCAAAGGGGTCGGTGAGGTGAAATACCGTAACTACGGGAAGCCGTTCTTGGAGTTGCTTCGGACGTATGCGGGAGAAAGTGATATGGGTGTAGTTGCCTATGATTACGAGTGAGGGAGTGGGGACACGATCATCCTCACGAGTAGGTGCATCGACCCGATCGCTAACCCAGAATGGGCCTTTGCAATAGGCGTCGATTTTAGAGCCGGCTGTCTCCCCTTACAAAGGTGCGGTCACATACAATTCCAAATAAGGGTCTGCCATAACGCTATTTGTTCCACATACAGATTCTACGAGAAAATAGCATGATCAAATAGCGCTATTTCGATCAAAACGAGCGGCATACGCCGTTAATATCAAAATAAGGCTATGGGGTAACGTTATTATCCTGAATTCTCTTCTATACTAGCGAATAAGGTGTTTTCATAAGGCTATTTTTGGGTTGCCATATTTATTAATAGATACGCTGGCGGTAGAAGTATCGAGGAGTTGGTGAAGGTGAAGCTAGAGAAAGTAACTGTGGATGAGCGGTTGTCCGCGTCGGGAACGTGGAACCTCGAAGCTGAGGAGAGCAAGTGGATCGTACGGAAGTATCGGTTCAAGGCTTTCTTACAGGGAATCGACTTCGTTAACGAGGTAGCTCGCATCTCGGAAGCAGTTAACCACCATCCCATGATCGCCATTGATTATAAAATGGTAACGCTGCGCCTGACCTCGTGGAGTGCCGGTGGTTTGACCGAGCTTGATTTCTCGACTGCTGCGAAGTTTGATCAGGCGTTTGTGGAGTTAACGCGCTAAGAGGATAGTCGGACCTGTATAGACCATGCAGTGGAAGTCAGCTGCTCCGGTTGGCGTCCACTTCTCATAGGTATCCGTGATCGTGAAGCTAGCACGCTGGTAGGCACGAATAGCTCGCTCGTTCCAGACGAGTACCTCGAGGTCGATTTCTTGTTCGGGGGCTCTTTGTTGGGCTTCGGCCACAAGGAGTTGAACGAATTGCGTGCCAAGTCCCCCACCGATTGTGCCACGGATTCCGCCGACATTAGCACCACCGCTGCCGCATAGATCAGGCCGAAGCCCTAGGCCTAGCCGGGTAACGCCAACGATCGGGAAATACTGTACGAATCCGGTTAGCGTACCGTTTATATCCACCACACCGCGATATTGTTCATCCCTTATTGGGGGATCAGCGAATTCGGATTGGTTGTCGAGCATTGTGGCCCAGGTTGGCCAGTTGTAAATGTCGTAGGGAGCCGGATAGCTCCACGTRCACAGTTCCTGACAATCCGATGCCGTTAGCGGGACCACGCGCCAAGGTAAAGTTAAGGTAATAGGTTCAGGCATATTGTGGCAACCTTTCTATAAGCAGTATTTGGCCATTGTTCTATTTTAGACTAACAAATCCCCTTATTCTAGCCGACGTCTGAAAGATACGGAACGACGTTCCGCAATTTTTTAACATTCAATGCTGAAGCGCCCATTTTCATTATATCAATAACAATAAGGAGGGCACCCGTGATGACACAAGTGACCATTCGTGAAGCTGTCATGTCCGATATCCCCCAGCTCAAAACTTTAATGCTCGCTTATATTGTGGATTTCTATCAGTACCGACAACCGGAGGATGAGAAGCTGAACGCTTTGATTCATGAATTGCTCGAACAGAAAATTGGCATTCAATTTGTTGCTGAAACGGAGGAGGGGGCGTTAGTCGGCTTTGCGACGTTATACTTCACATTCAGCACGCTGCGCGCCTCCAAAATTGCGGTGATGAACGATTTGTACGTTGTTGAAGCTGAGCGTGGACAGGGTGCGGCGGCAAAGCTTTTCGCTGCCTGCAAAGGGTACTCGGCCAGACACGGTTATGCAAATTTAACCTGGACAACGGCACCAGATAACTTACGCGCGCAAGCTTTTTACGATAAAATGGGTGGAGATCGAAGCAATTGGCAATCGTACTCCGCTAATCCCACAAGTGGGATGGGAGATTAACTGTAGGTAGGGGAAGGTGGCAGAAACCGTGGAAAATATCGTAAGTCAGTCGTGGTTGCTTGGGCAATTGGGGGATGCGAATATCGTCATCGCGGATTGTCGTTTTGCACTTGGTAAGCCTGAATCAGGCCGTGAACAGTATGAGCAGGATCATATTGAGGGTGCGGTGTATGTCGATTTGGAGAAGGACCTTTCCGGTGCCATTATGGCGCACGGCGGACGACATCCGCTTCCGGATCTTGGTGCATTCTCGATCCTCGTCGGCAGTCTCGGCATTGACGGCACGAAGACCGTCGTTGCTTACGACGATCAAGGCGGAGCTATGGCATCGCGCTTGTGGTGGATGCTGAAATTCCTCGGCCACTCCGAGGTATACGTATTGGATCAAGGGTACACCACGTGGAAATCCGCGGGGTACCCGGTCACGGCTGAAGTGCCAGCGGTATTCCCGCGGACCTTCTCACCGAAGGTGCACCGCTCCATGCTGGCGAGCATGGATGAAGTGAAAGACAAGCTCGGTCGCCCAGGCACCGTGCTGGTGGATTCGCGCGAGGAGCGCCGCTACCTCGGGTTGGAAGAGCCGATCGATGCGGTGGCTGGCCACATCCCGGGCGCGCGCAGCTTCTTCTGGAAAGGCGTTCTCGGCGAGAACGGTGCTTGGTTGTCAGCTGCGGAGCAAGAGCAGCACTTCGCCGCGCTGCGTGACGCTGATGAAATCATCGTCTACTGCGGTTCGGGCGTGACGGCGTGCCCGAACGTTCTGGGGCTTAGCGAAGCGGGCTTTGACAATGTGAAGCTCTACAGCGGAAGCTGGAGCGACTGGATTTCGTGGGCAGATAACCCGATTGCGACGGGTGAGGAAAAATAGGATAGAAGCCGCGTCTGACGCGGGTTTGAGGGCTGTAACAGGTTATGAGTAAGTGACCTGTCACAGCCCTCTTTTGGTCTTTTGCAAACAAGTTTGCAAACAGGAATATGTTGAAAACAGTTGCAGAATACCCGTGACCAACCATAGCTCGGCAATCTTGTTTCCGTCCGTCCACAAACAAGGGCAGCGGAGCTTTTGATCGGGAGCAAGAGTAAGCATACCTTTAATAGCAATTCACTTGCCCTTTTCTCGCGTTTCTGTTGCATACTAGTCTTGGAGTATCCGCAGCAGGAATGGGCAGGTTCGGGGGAGTAGTCGCTGCAAACCAATGATCCACAAGACCTACAAGCCGCTTTGTAAAGTAGCTGTTCGGAGCAAACATTACCTATCCACAGATGTGGCAGCACCGTACGGGAGCAAGAGTAAGCATACTCGTCCACAAACCCCTGTAAGGGGAAAAGCCTAAGCTAAGCTTTGAAGAGTAAGTATTATATTATTTATTATTCTCTTGTTGTCACTCTTCTGTCACTCGCTGTCACCCTTTGTCACTGCGGTGGCAGTTTTACTTGCTCCCTCTCTAGGTTCCTCCTGTTAACTTCTGTCACCTTGTCACCTGTCGATCCCTGTTCCAAGCCATGTTGTTGTTTGCTGGTTGCTGCTTTCAAACTGGTGACATCGTGACAAGACTTGCAACGGTCAACCTTCACCACGTCGCTCGTCCACTGCCACCCCCGTGACAACAAGTGGCAGTCAAACGGGGCAAAGGACTCCCAAATGACTGCCACTACTTTTGTCTGTGTGTTGCTTTAGGTGACATTAGGGGGCCAGTAGAAGCAAACTAATAGCAATAAGTTATTCAAGTACTTTAAGTGCAAAATGGTGCCTATTCCCTACACCGCTTTCATCTATATCAAGCAATTCGACTTCAGAAACGGTTTTACCGATAATAACACGTAGTGCATTCGAAAACGATGAATATGAAGTAGTAAATGGATTAGTTACTCTACCAACCATCTCATTATTTCCATCTATAAGATTAACTGGTCCTTTATCATTCGGATTACCCAAAATTTCAATTTTCAGCCTATCTCCCCTTTTGAAATCTAGGATACTTCTCTTCATATTATACCTCTCTGCTGTGCTCCAAAAACCACTTAAAGTAGTATAACCCATTTCATTTTTGAGTTCGTAAAACTTTCTAATATTTTCATTTATCTGATCTTCTTCGTCTCTCTTAGCTTCTTGTTTACGTTGCTCCTTCATTTGTATTTTGATCGTTTCGGGCAAATTAGACATTAAACTTAATATTTTTTGATTATATTCTTCTAAAACTGCTACTTTTTCATTAATCGTATTATCATTAAAGTCGGTTCCGCTTTCTTTAGATACTTGGAGTGTTAATATTCTTTCCCGCTCTTTGAGGATTTTATTTAGTTCTTCTAGTGTCTCGATTTCATCACCTATTATATCGCCCCAGTCTGCGATAGAGGAACCAATATTTTGTTTTATTCCATCTGTTATTGCTAACAATATCTCAAAGTCCCCCGTACCTGCTGCACTATTTAATTTAATTTTACTTTGGATCTTTTCAGCTAATGCTGTAACTCTCTTATCTAATTCAGTAATTCGTCTATAAGCGGCAATTGCAAATTTCTTCTGGTTTCTTTCGAAATCAATCTGAAAAGAATTCTTAGCAAGAAACCATGAAAATAAAACCGAAAATATAAACTGAATAATATTTAATAATGCAACATCAAACTTTGTTGTTTTTTCGTCAGTCATTGCTACCTGTAAAACAACGATTCCTATCGCGATTATTCCCAAAAATCCTATAACAAGTATTTTCGAAATATGTTTATTAAAGTTCCTCTTTTTCATAATTTTCGACCCCTTATGCAATTTATCCCAATGATTCGACATTATCACATTTTAATTAAAGGGGGAAGTGTTAAATTGTATAATATTGGATCCCTATTGGTTATGCCACCGTCAAGCTTAAATTCTGCTTAGCGGTGGCATAACATCTAATGCTTTAAGGCATCTTGTTCAGGTTCCTCCTCTAAGCGTCTAGTTAACTCGATAGCTGCTTGTTTGATGTTTGCATCCGATTGAAGATCCTCAACGAAGCCAAACATCTCCGTAACCTCTTCCCAATCAAACGCGGTATAACGACCTCCCGCAACGCGATATCCTTGTGGCGCAAGTACTAGCCCATAACCGTCATTAGCCTGTGTTTTTTGGAAGTAGCTCATTATTATCGGCGTCAGCATCCTTTTGTCATATTGGTTTTTGATACCGATGCTGTGAAGTGTTTTTATTGCGCCGGAGATTTTAACGAGCAGCACCCTCCTACCTCGAACCTCCGCTTTCTGTCATTCTGTTATATATTCTCGAATCATATTTCCCTTAATTTCTATTTTCTTGGAAAATCCAACAAGTGGTTCCTGTAAATACTTTTATCGCAGATCCAGAGAACTCTTTGTATTGAATTTGCCCTTATAGATTTTGCCTTATAGACAGCGCTGTGAACTGTATCATAAGTTAAATCCTCCTGCTGGATTGGATTAGTTACTGAAAAGTTCTATAGCAACTGGCAGGGAGTAAGAGCCTCGAAGTTGTACGGTACGGGTACTTGGAGTGTATGGACCTTGGATTAAATATACCTGGTGTCATGTATTCATAATGTCCCAAGTTAATAGGGAGTCAACAAGCGGTTTCAAGAAATGCTTACCTGCAAACCTATTACCGAGTACTTGCCCGTATGTTCTGTGAAGGAAAAAAGCCGATTCGAACCTTGTTTAAGGTGCGTCTCGGCTTTTGAATTTATTCGTAGGGCTACTCGATTTGATCGAAAATCAACATKGGGGATTAATGAGATCTTAACATTAAAGTGTATTGGATTTAACATATTGTACTCATAATGGTCATAGGTCATATAGCAACATGAGGGGGGATAATTTAAATGTCAAGAATAAAAAAGTCAACAACAAAATTGATTCTAGCAATTTTAGTAGTGCTTTTAGCTACAAATGGGCTTGCGATGCCAATGACAGCATCGGCAGCAGCACCCGCGACAATTCCGTCGCAAATCACATTGGCTATAGGTGGAGGCGCAGCACCCGGTAAAACGGCTATGGCTTTCAACTGGCTTACGGATTCGACGGTTAATGTTTCAGAAATCGTTTACGGTACATCTCCTGATCTAACCGGCGCAGCAACAAAAAGCGCAACAGTCGCCACGGTGAATTCTTCGACTGTAGCGGGTAGTGTTCCAAGCGACAAGCTGGTAAACGTTAAAGAAGTTCGCACCTATCGTGTAGTTGTTCAGGATCTGATACCTGAATCCAAGTACTATTACAAAGTAGGTAACGCAACCAACGGTTATTCGGCGATCTCCAGCTTTAACGCTCCTGCAGATCCTGCGGCAAAAAAACCATTTTCTTTTATCGTTACTCCTGATACACAGGGAACATCTCCAAGCACGTATCAAAACACCGCCGACTTGTACGATTATATCAAGGCGAACCATCCAGATGCCGCATTTCTCGTCCATAATGGCGACGTAGTAGAGGATGCGAGCTTTTCGGATCACTGGCAGTATTTCTTTGATGCCGCGCAAAACCTTTCTAGTACGATGCCAATCATGGCTACCCCTGGTAATCATGACAATTCAATCTATGACCAAGATTCCGCTCAGTATACCAACAGATTTAATTATTCATCTTTACAGAGACCAAGCGGTCTGTCCGCGGCTGCTGTTGGGACCGTATATTCCTTTGAATATGGAGACGCTTTGTTTATCTCTCTTAATTCTTTTGGTCTTAATCCCAGCGATGATGCTGTTCAGTGGAAATTCCTGGCCGATGAGGCGGCAGCATCGACTAAGCAGTGGAAGATTGTAGATCTTCATGCTTCGCCTTATGACCCAGGTGCAAGCCACTATGCAGTGGACAATGTAATCGGTAAAAGGTTTACCGATGCCGGCATCGATCTGGTTCTCGCCGGTCACGAGCATGCCTATGCTAGAACTACTTTAAAGACAACGTCTACTGCGTCGGGCACGGGAAGCATTCAAAAAGCGAAGTTCGGCGAAGCGCCTACCTATGTCATAGGCGGATCGGTGTACAATTACGCGTACAGCTTGAATGGCACCAAAGATACTACGTGGAACGACTTCTTCTATGATCTTCGTATCAACAAAACGGGTACAGGTGGCGGATCCATCTATTCGCCAGGCGTTTACAGCAGAGCTGAGGTTACAAGCAACTCGATCATTTATAAAACGTACTATAAGGCGACTGGCTCGGCGAATCCATTCCGTGTCATCGATGAATTCACGATTTTCAAGTCCGGAGACGAAATCACCCAGCCGATAGGTGGCGGCACAGCGCCTACCTCGATGACATTCATGTTCGACAACTTTAATGAACAAACACGCAAACCAGAAAAGGACAAGTATATTGCCCGCTTTAACTGGGTAACTCCGGTAACAACAACGACGACGCAGCTCTTTTATGCGAAAAAATCGGAATTTGACAGTAATGGCCACAAATTCACCGATTTTGTGATGGGCACCAATTTCACGGTAGACTTGAGGAGCAACATTGAGAACTTGAATTATACAGGCGCAGGGACACAATACTCCGTCGATCCTATCCAAAGCCATAAGGCACAAACGGCCGTCCTTGAGCCGGATACGGAATATGTGTACAGCGTAGGCGACGGCGTTAAAAATGTAACGAGCGTTACAGCGCCGGCCAGCTTCAAGACACCTGCCAGCAATATCAATACGTTTAACTTCAACTGGATTTCAGACGCCCAAGCAAACAGTACGCAAGGCTATGAAGCAACACTCAATAGCTATAAAAGTATGAGCAAAAAAGCGCTGGACCAAGCCTTTACAGATTTTCCGAATGCGGCGTTTGTCGTGAGCTCAGGCGACCAGGTCAACTTTGGTTTCGACACTTGGGAATGGGATGCATTCTTCGAGGCCAACCAGAGTTTGTTCTCAAGCACGCCGCTCTACATGGCGACGGGCAATCATGAGTTTGATGGAGCGGGCAACAGCTGGGCAAACAACAGCTGGACTCCTGTAGACCCCACACTGCAGAACTTTTTGGGTCGCCACAATCCGCCTAAAAATGGCGCTTCCTTCTACGGTGGCGGCGACGGCACGAAGAGCATAGTTTCAGGTACGACAAAACTGCAGCTCGAGTCCAGCAACTACTATTATGTATATGGCGACACGCTATTCTTAGTTATGGATTATCAGGATCAGAGCACTTCTGCACAGATCAAAGCACAGCAAGACTGGATGAAGGCCGTCGTGAAGCAAAATCCGACCAAATGGCGTGTTGGAATTTTCCACAAAACGCTGTTCGGATATCGGATGGCTACCCCTGTATCCTCCTGGACGGACGCCTTTGATGCAGCGGGAATTGATGTGGTGCTGATGGGACATGACCATATTTATGCCCGCACCAAGCTTTTCGCGAGTGGTAAAGTCGTTGCGGACTACGGAGACGGAACAACCTATCTAACGAACTACTCTGCAAATAAGGACAACCGCGGAGCGTTATACACTGGAAACACAGCCATTGCGTACATTGATATTAGAGAAGTTGGACGGGGTTATGCCAACATTTCGATTTCACCTACTCAAATTAAAGTAACAAGCAAAGGTTTTGATAAAAGCGATGTACTGCAAACCGGGGATGTCGACGTGCTTGTAACCAACAAGCCGCGCACTTATGATTTGCAGGCGTGGAACTATCCTGCGGAACCGCAAGTAGTCAATGAGTTTACTATCACGAATATTGCCGTTAATGGAATTGCCAAAGAAGGACAAACATTGAATACCTCAATTACCCCGACGAGCGCTACAGCATCTTTCAAGTGGGAAAGCTCGAAGGACGGTATTGCGTGGACGACTATTGCAGGAGCAACTGCTGCTACTTACGTGATCAAAGCGGCGGACGTAGGTTCATATTTGCGAGCCGTTGCAACGGGTACAAGTTTTTATAACGGAGTCGTGACCAGCACCGCCACAGCCAAGGTCACTCCTCTCGCTGGCAACAGCTCAGCAAAAATAAAAATCAAAACAGCAAGTGATTTGGTTGCACTTTCGCAGAAATTTGGCACGCCTGAATATCCGGTTGACGGTAATTACGAGCTGTCGGCGGATATTGATATGAAGGATGTGGAGTTTACATCGATCGGCAAAGCTGCAGTTCCACAACAATTTATTGGAACATTTAACGGAAAAGGTTATACCATTAACAATCTCAAAATTTCGTCCTCAGATACCAGCACTGGCTTCTTCGCTTATATCGGATCGGGTGGCAGAGTCGTAAATACGAATCTGGGGAATGTAGACATAGCCGGCGGCAGTAGAACGGGGATCATTGCAGGGGTATCCAGCGGCACGATTGAAAACAGCTATGTGGACGGCAAAGTAACTGGCACCGGCTATACAGGCGGTATAGTAGGGTTGCTCTATGCGGGTACTTTGCAAAACACTGTGATGAACGCAGCTGTTAGCGGAACCACAGTAGGTGGCTTAATTGGAGGCACCAATTACAACGGTTCTGGTTGGTCACTTACTCAACAACCAACTGTTGGGAATGTAATTTTGAATAACGACGTGAGAGGTACGGTTACAAGGATCGGCGTTACTGATTATACCGGTGGTTTCATTGGTGATATGGGCGGCAGTTCGGGTAGCTTGCTTAAAACCTTAAATGGTAACGCAATCTCATCAGAAGTTATTGCTCATGATAAAAAGCCGCTCGCAGGCTATTGGTCAAGCAGCAGGTCGATCATGGACGCCAATCAAGTGAACAACTATGACAGCACCAAGCTAAACACAACCGGAATACCTTCTGGAACCATTCCTGCTTTTGTAGGGAAGTCGACAGCTGATTTTGCACTGCAAGCAACTTACACGGCTTTGGGATGGGACTTTACGAACATTTGGAAATGGGATACAACGAAAAACGTCCCCGTGCCTCGAGTGCTTGATCTTGGCGGCGCTCCAGCACAAATGAAAATCAAAACAGCAAGTGATTTGGTAGCACTGTCGCAGAATTTTGGCTCAGCTGAATATCCGTTAGACGGAAATTACGAGGTGTCGGCGGATATTGATATGAAGGATGTGGAGTTTGCAACGATCGGCGGAAACGACACTTCAAAGCCATTTATAGGCACATTTAACGGAAAAGGTTATACGATAAGTAATCTCAAAATATCGACCAGTAAAAATAGCACAGGTTTCTTCGCTTATATCGGCGAAGGAGGCAAAGTCGTTAATCTGAAATTGACGAATGTCGATATCGTAGGTGGTAATAGCACAGGTGCCATTGCGGGAGCTTCCCTGTTGGGAACAATTGAAAACAGTTATGTGGACGGTAAAGTAAAAGGTGGCAACTATACAGGCGGTATTGTAGGTACGCTCCATGCGGCTACTTTGAAAAATAACCTCTTACTTGCCGAAGTGACTGGAACTACAGTTGGAGGTTTGATTGGCGGTACTGGCTGGAACGGCGGAGGTTCGCCTATTACCCTACGACATGAATTATCGCCAACTGTAATTCTGAATAACTATGTGGGGGGAACGTTTGATAAGGTTGGCACCTATTCCGGAGCTTTGGTTGGGGATATGGGTGGTTCCGCAGGCAATCTGCTCCAAACCTTAACCGGTAATGTGGTAGCCAATTCCATTGTTGGGTCTACTCCTCCCGGACCAATCGCAGGCTACTGGTCCAGCAGCAGGCCGATCGTCGACACCAATCAAGTCAATTACTATGACGGCGCGAAGTTAAGCACAAGTGGAGTGACTGCAACGGCTGTCCCTGCATTCAAATCAAAGACGGTCGCTGATTTTGCACTGCAAGCAACTTACACGGCTTTGGGATGGGACTTTACGAACATTTGGAAATGGGATACAACGAAAAACATACCCGTGCCTCGAGCGCTTAAGCTCGGCGATGAGGAAGAAGATAACTTCTTAAGCATTATTGCATCGGCAGACCAAGATGGTAAAATTACTCCAGAAGGAAATGTTTTGGTCGAGCGCGGACAGGGTCAGAAGTTTACATTTACACCGAATCAATATTATGAAATTGACACCGTAAGAGTTGATAACGTGGTAAATGATGCTGCGGCGGCGGCAGGTGAGTATATGTTTGAAAATTTGACAGCGGTGCACAATATTCAAGTCACGTTTAAGCTGTCCAATCCTTCTTCCACCGGAGGCGGCGGTAACGACAATAGTAATGGTAATGGTAATGGTAATGACAGCAAACAAACGCTGCCTTCAGGCAGCGGTGGTATAGCTAAATTTGTGAATAACGCCATTACGATCGTAGTTCCTGCAGGGGCATCAGAGAAAGAATTGACGATTACAGTTGAGAAGGTATTGAATACTTCTCAGCTCGTAAGCGATAAAGACGTTCTTCTTAGCCCAGTGTATGAAATTTTGAAAAACTTCACGGGAAATTTCTTGAAGCCGATCGCGCTGACCTTCACGTTCGATCCGAAAATGGTCGGCGCGAATCAAACCGCATCTCTCTTCTACTATGATGAAGTGAAAAAGACTTGGGTGGAAATCGGAGGCAAGGCGAACGGCGACCAGATTACGGCGGAAGTCGATCACTTTACGAAGTTTGCGGTATTCGCCGTAGATAAGAAAGTTGAAGAAAATACTGAAAGCCAGCCAGAAGAGAACTTGGAAGTAAAGTTCAGCGACATTGCAGGCCACTGGGCGGAAGCAAGCATCAAGCAGACAGCGGCGAAGGGCATTGTCAGCGGCTATTCTGACGGTACATTCAAGCCGAACGGCGAGGTTACCCGCGCGGAGTTTGCGGTCATGCTGGCTCGCATGCTGAAGCTGCAAGGAAACGGAGCTGCCCTAGAATTTAACGATAAGGCTAGCATTGGCGAATGGGCGAAGCAAGGCATCGCACAGGCTGTGCAAGCCGGAATCGTGAAAGGTTACGGGGATGGCAGCTTTAGGCCGAACGCGAACATTAGCCGCACCGAGATGGTGACGATGATCGCGAATGCGCTTGGTATCGCCAGTAACGCCAAAGCGGCAACCACATTTGCAGATGACGCCGAGATCCCTGCATGGGCTAGAGCAGCAGTTGCGGCAACTATGGAGCAAGGTATCGTTCAAGGACTTAACGGCAACAAATTCTCACCGAATCAAACGGCGACAAGAGCCGAGGCGACGGTCGTCCTTATTAGAGCACATGTGTTTGCCAGCAAGTAAGTTTCATCTGATCCACAAAACCGGGCCCCGGGTACTTGAAACAGGGGTCTGGTGATTTATTTAGCTATAAACTACCTTGAGGAATTTCTGTTTTCAATCTTCAGTAAGGTGACTTTTATTTGCCTTTCTCGAGTAGTTTTTCCGCTCTATAACTAATTGAACTTAAAGGTTCTAAACAACAATGCATCATGGCACTTCTGGTCGTATCCCGACGTATGCCCTGAAACCATTTGCAGAGAAAATCCTCCAATTGGAGCGATTGGATTTCGTGGTCGGATAACCGGATTGCGACGGGTGAAGAGGAATAGCGGAAAGACCGCGTGGAACGGGAACTTGGCGTACAGTGTGATATCACTGTACGCCTTTTTGCGATGCTTCGGAGGTCGTGCAACGTAGATAATCATTCACAGGCGTATATTCCTATGAGACAATACGATTGAAACAAACTGCTTGCATATTCTTTGTGATGGGGGTACATACTGTGAAGCTGGAAAGGCTCTTATCCATAATTATTCTGCTTCTGAACCGCCGTGTGGTGCAAGCCAAGGAGCTCGCGGAGCGGTTCGAGGTGTCCATACGAACGATATATCGAGATATTGAAGTAATTAATGGGGCTGGCATCCCTATCGTTACCTATCAGGGAACGAATGGTGGCATTGGACTGATGGAAGGTTACCGCTTGGATCATAATGTACTTACCAACAATGAGCTTGCGGACATCGTTACCGCCCTCCGCAGCATCTCAACCTCATACGGCAACGAGCAACAACTGCGGTTATTGGAGAAAATCCATAGCGTTGTCCCGCCTGCATACTCCGAAGATTTCCAACATAAGACGAACAGCGTGTTGATTGACTACTCGCCTTGGGACGGCAATGAAAGGCTGCAACCGAAACTTCAGCTATTAAAGGAAGCCGTAGATAAGTGTCTGATAGCTAGATTTACCTATTCCAATGCCGAAGGTGAAATATCATACCGTACGGTAGAGCCGTATATGCTCATCTTAAAAGGGAGACAGTGGTACTTGCAAGCCTACTGCCTGGAGAAAGAGCAGTTTCGGCTGTTCAAGTTAATGAGAATGAGGGAGCTGGAGATAGCTCCAGGAAGCATATTCATTCGCCGAGAGCTTCCGATGCAAGAGCGTGACACAGGTCAAAACCCATGCGAGCCTTCCCGGGTGACAGAGATCGTCTTGCGTTTTCATGCTGACTCTCGTCATTTGGCTGAGGAGTGGTTTGGCATCGAAGGGCTTGTGCCAGATGAAGACGGCAGTTGGCTAGTAAGGAAGGCATATCCGGAAGATGATTGGTTGTATAGATTCATTCTCGGCTTGGGTCACCATGCAGAGGTACTTGAGCCACCCCATCTGCGGGATATTATCGCTACTCGTGCAGAGCAAGTTGCGAAAATATATCGCAGAGATAAATCAACCTGACAGAGAGATGTCAGGTTTGTTGTTTTATACTAAACTCATTCCAATTAAAGGAGAATGAGTAGTAATGAAACAAGACCAATCTGAATTGAAACACTCGCTGTCGGTAGATTCGGCTACCCGCAAACCAATGGAGCCTGCACGTATAGAGGAACTTCCCTCTTTCACGCTAGCTGGAATTAGCGTCGTCACAACAAATGAAGCCGAATTTAGTGATAAAGGCAAAATCGGCAAGCTGTTTGAACAATACTACATACACGATATTGGCGGACAACTGGCCGCCTATGTTCAGCAACAGGGTCAATATAGCTGTTACTTCAACTACGAACAGGGCGATGCCGGACGGTATGAAGTAATGGTTGGCGTAAACGTTCGGGAAGGATTGCAGGATCAATATCMAGAATCCGTATCGACGTTCACAGTTCCTGCTGCGAAATACGCCGTATTCGTTACAGAGCGGGGACCGATTATAGAGATGGTGCAGCGGGCTTGGGGCGATATTTGGCAATGGTCGCGACAATCCGGCAATGATCGAGCGTTCACAGGCGATTTTGAGTATTATAAACAGAATATCAATCCGAATGACGGGCAAGCTGAAATTTATATCGCTTTACGCCAATAGCCTGTTGCCGTCACCTGAAAAAATAGGATGCGACGATATTCCAGCTTGTAACGACAAAGCCTATGCCATGTATTTTAACTGTCATACCATGTTGGTTGACACATTCAAGGAACTTTTTAGAGATAAATTTAAATTTGAAGGCAATCGAGCGATTGTGTTCGAGGAGAACGATGAAATACCTGTCGACGAATTAAAACAATGTATTGCATCGTCTCTCACTTACCATACCAGAAAGCATCTTCCAATGCTGGGTATATGATAACGTCATTCGTCATCCGTTCCCGACTCTCTCCCATCCTGCAATTTTTGTAAAATCTTGATCTGTTTTGTCGCCCCAATATGCTAGAATAAGAGAATTAGATGGAATAATTAGGCAGAGGGGCTTATAGATGAGGAACAAGAGTGGGATTCTCGTGGTGGGTTGTCTTGGTTTCATTGGCATAATGGTGTTAATTGCGATCATTACAGCAGTAGTTGTATGGGGACAACGGGGGACGGCGATTGCGCTAGATGAGAAGATCAAGTCGCAGCACGTCGCGAATAAGTCGAACTACGATAACATGTGGAAACGATTCAAAGAGATGGCGCAAGTCACCGACATGCAAGCTGATGATATCAAAAAGGTATATACCGACCTCATCGCGGGTCGTTACACGAATACACAAGCTCTTTTCCAAACGATCCAAGAGCAGAACCCGCAGATGAGCAGTACGTTGTATACGAAGCTGCAAAATGAAGTATCTTCGGCGCGAACCGAATTCGACCGGAATCAGAAGAAAATTGCCGATCAAGTCCGTGAGTATAATACGCATATTCGGAAGCATGTGCTGATGAATGCGATTTTCCATTTCGAAACGATGGACGCGGAGAAATTCATTATTACCTCAGACCGCACGAGTGATGCGTATCAGACAGGCAAAGATAACGAAGTGAAGCTGAGGTAGCAGATGGCGTATTGGACAGCGTTATTTCTCGTAATGATTGTTGGTTTTGCCATCGAACTTGTGACGGCCCGTAAATGGTGGCGGTACGTGCTAATATCGCTACTCGCCGTAATCCTATTCGCAAGTGTGGTAGCCGGTGATTTCTATCTACGGACAGTGGATACGGAGGTCTGGTCTGGGCGTGTAACGGACTTAGAGCACATCGAAGAGTGGGACGAGTGGATCCCGGGTAAGGAAGAATGCTCGAATGATGACAATGGGCGCAAGAGGTGTACCCAAAGGCCGGGACATTTCGAGCACCATAAGGAAATAAACAAGATTAAAACCTCGGACAACGGATGGTTTGAGGTCAATGAATCCATGGATGGAAGAACTACTTTCACCAATCGCTCCCCCAATTCGACATCAGAGTTGGCCAAATACTATCCACTTGGGACACCTTCGGCCTCCGTACACAGGTATGTGAATAAGGTGAGAAGCTCTTACAGCCTTTTTAAGCATAACGATATTGATCTAAAAGATTACCCAGGACTGCCTGGATACCCGAGCCACGTCTCGGAGGTGCTTCATGTCGATCGGATTGTGGGTGATGTGCCGAACAAGCCCAGAGCGTTGGCGGCGTTGCAAGCTTGGAATTCCGAGCTCAACAAAGCAGTGCCAGACCCCGATCAACCTGGAGAGACGAAGTCGTGGAAGCAGGTAAATTTGATTTTTGTGAATATGGGGATGGATCTGCCGCAAGAATACGGCTATGCCCTCCAGGATAAATGGAAGAACGGCAACAAGAATGATTTCATTGTGAGTTTTAGCCCGGCTTCGGATGGCTCTATGAATTGGGTGCATGCTTTCTCATGGAGTGAAGTGGATATGCTCAAGCTTGAGGTGCAGGATTATATGACGGAGCAGGGGTATGGCAAGGATTTTGCGCCGATCGTGGATCATGTAGCTCAGATGGTGGCGGATCAATTCGTCAGAAAACAGTTTGCGGACTTTGACTATTTGCAAATTGAAGTAAGTGATACGTCGATCTATATCATTTGGGGACTTGAGATGTCTCTGCTGGCATTTTACATGTACAGATGCATCAAAACCTTCCTTCATCGTCGACGGAAGATGACATTGTATTCATAAGTAAAAGCGTTCTTCCGCCGGATGGTGAGAGAGCGCTTTTTTTCATGCCTAGCTAACCTCTCGTTAAATTAACAAAACAAAAATAATTACCTGTTATACCCCTTACAATTAAGTAATACAATGTGTGGATTACGCTAAGTTAACGAAAGGAAACGAGGCGATGATACCAAAATGGATGAAGTCGACGCTGAAAACTATCCTTGTCGCAGTGATCGTGTATTTTGCTCTGCGAAGCTTGCCACTTCAAGGTGCTGACCTGGTTGCGTTCCTAAAGCGTGCGGATTATCGATTCTATCTATCGATGATTCTATTTGCCGTCTTTTTAATGTTACAAGCGAGCATTTGGGTACTCATCGTTAATGGAGTAGGCATGGGAATCGCGCAAGCGGGCAATAGTCACAAGCTTAGTCTACTGTCAGGTTTGAGGATCTTCCTTGATTCGCAATTTGCGAAGTACATCCCAGGCGGCATTTGGAACTATGCGGGACGTATCGTGCTTGCTACGAGGGCAGGTGTTCCCTTGGCAGCGCAGTTCGCTGCTATTCTATACGAGAACATTCTGTTGGTATTCGCTGCACTCTCATACGCCCTCTTACTCGCTATGAACTTGGTCGCGAAGCCAACACCCATTCTCTTATCTATGCTAACAGCCGTGGCTGGTGTTTATGTGTGCTATGCCCGCATTGTGGCTTGGATTAACCGATTAATTCGGTGAGCTTCCAAGAGGAATTGGCTGCAGAAATGGTTTGAGCGAATCACGAAGCCCAATGACCCACCTTCCAAAGTGAGTTCAGTCTTCCCCGCATACACGCTGTCTCGCAATCAATTTTTTGCGTATTTGTTATGCTTCATAGGTAGTCACTTCGTGATGGGAATCGCTTTTTGGATGCTAACGACAAGCTTTGACGCCGGCCATATCAGCATCTTATATGCTGCGGGTACGTTCGCAACGGCATGGTTGCTCGGTTTATTGAGTCCACTTCCAGGTGGGCTTGGGATAAGGGAAGGATTTCTTGTTTACTTTTTATCACTTAAGTTACCTACAGATGTGGCAGTGCAGATATCGATCATTGCTCGGTTATGGAACGTGATGGCTGAAATTACGTTCTGGATGAGTATTCAGATGGTCAGCAGACTCGCGAGGAAGGTGAGAAGTTATGAATCGTAAAAAGGTCGTACTAGTTACCGGGGTATTTCCACCAGGAATCGGTGGGATGCAAAGTTATTACTTCAACCTGTCCAAACATACCAAACATGACATTACCGTGCTGGCTCCTGAGTATCCGGGGAGTGAAGCATTCGATGACGAACAGTCCTTTCGGACAGTGCGTGGGTCATTTATGCGTGGAGAACGTGCACACTTTTTGAGTTGGGGACGATTGTTCAGCCACGTGAAAAAGATGATGACGGTTGAAGAACCAGATGTCACGGTATATGGCTATGTGCTAATCGGTTTCATTGGATTGCTGTTTAAAGTGTATGGCGGTCGGCGCTATGTCATTTCGACACATGGTATGGATATGCTTATGTTTCGTCGTTTTTTCGGCTTAAATTATTTAGTTAAACAAATATTGATACATGCTGATGGCGTGTTGACGAATAGTTTATTTACTAAAAGGTTCGTGGAGGATTATGGGGTTAATCCTTCTCGTATTAGTCTTGTGCATCCTGGTGTAGAGGCCGTTTTTGAGCGGAAACCTGTCAATGTGGAGCTACTTCGACGACATGGGCTTGAAGGTAAATATATTATTTTATCCGTAGGGAGATTAGTCACGCGAAAAGGGCAAGATCGGGTCATTGAGTCGATGCCTCAAATTATCCAACACATTCCCAATGCGGTGTATGTCATTATTGGTGATGGTCCAGATCGAGCCCGCCTCGAGCAGCTTGCCATTACTACAGGCGTTGCGAATGCTATCATGTTCATTGGAAGCGTTAGCGGCGGTGAGGAATTGAATGACTATTATAACTTGGCTGATCAGTTCATTATGGTATGCAGGGAACTGGAGAAGGGGGATGCGGAAGGGTTTGGCATTGTATATCTGGAAGCAGCATCGACGGGTATCCCGGTTATTGCAGGAAGATCCGGTGGCGCTCTAGAAGCGGTACTTGATGGAGTGACAGGCGTTCTCGTGGATCCAAATTCACATGCCGAAATTGTAGAAAGCGTTCTCCAGTTGGCAAGGGATGAGGCGTTCAGAGAAAGGCTTGTACAAGGTGGTTACAGACGTGCGAAGTCCAGTTTCCAATATGAAGTACTCACAGAGACGTTCGATCAATACGTGGAAATCCTTTGTGCGACCCACTCTCCACGTGAAAAGATTATCAGAAGTCGATTCGATGTGAAATCATAATAGTTGATAAGACCGCAGGTCCTTGTTATATTTCAAATAGAGGAATGCTCCTAGTAAACCTGTGGAGGTGAGACCTATGGAAATGACGTATTTGAGGACATTTCGGGAAGTGGCGAAGTGGGGAAGTTTCACGCGGGCTGCGGAAACGCTAGGTTATGCGCAGTCAAGCATCACGGCTCAAATTCAGAAACTTGAGGAATCCTATGGCGTTGTTCTCTTGGAACGTTTTGGACGGAGTATGAAATTAACGATGGCTGGAGAAGCACTCCTGCAATACGCGAATGATATTCATAGGTTACATGAAGAGTCCAAGGAAGTCGTATCCAAGCAATCTAAAGGGACGCTCACGATAGGGACGATTGAGACGCTAGCGGCTTTCTATCTGCCCCCGTATCTACAGGCGTATCGCCGCGATTACCCAGACGTCAACATTGTCATTCAACCGGGGAATGAGCCCTTCATTATTGAATCGGTGAAAGAAGGCGTTATGGACATCGGGATCATTCTGGACCCGCCATTTACGGATCCAGAGCTGGAGAGCCGTATTTTGAGAGAAGAACCACTTGTCATCATTGTTAGTCCCGATCATAAATTAGCTGGGCAAAGTGAAGTTCACGTGGAAGATCTGCAGAATGAATCTCTGATCCTGACGGAGGATGGCTGTACATACCGCGCTATGTTACTTAAGGTATTGAAAGGACATCAGGTAAGTTACAACTTATCTTACGAATTCGGCAATCTGGAGGCGATCAAGCAGTGCGTGATCTACGGTCTTGGGATTGCATTATTGCCCCGAATTGCCGTCGCCGAGGAAATACGCAAAGGCCAGATCGTCGCGATTCCTTTCGTTCATTCAGCGTGTAAGTTCTACACGCAATTGATTATCGCTAAGAAAAAATGGAAATCGAAAGCCTATCTAGGATTTCTAGAGGTACTTGGCGGCGCTAACTATCGAAATGACTGAAGTATAGGTTCGATAACTATCGATAACTCCAGTGTTTAGGGTTGTGATACATTAACATCAAGAAATCGACAAACCCACTGGAGGTAACCCAAATGACTATTCAAACAACCAAATCGCTCGTTCTTGAGACGCCTGCCCCATCACCGGAGCATACGCACCAGCACTATATGAATAAGCTTTCGGTGGAAACGGACGTTGCGGATGTGCGTTATGACATGCAGCATGGCTACAATGACTTCCTGCTCATCGATGTTCGCAGTGCAAAAGCCTACGGAGAATGTCATATTCCCGGTGCAATTAACCTCCCTTCCAATCTAATCAGCGTCGAAACGACGGCTTCCTTTTCCAAAGATCAAACGATCGTCGTTTATTGCTGGGGGCCAGCTTGCAACGGCGGTACCAAAGGGGCCGCTCGTCTCTCAGGCCTTGGGTTCAAGGTGAAAGAGATGTTAGGCGGTATCGAGTACTGGAGGAAAGAAGGGAATGAGGTCGAAGGAACGCTTGGCCAAACAGCCCCTTTAATCGGGTGAAAATAACGAAAAGAGGCTGTCTCAAAAGTCAATTTAGACTTTTTGAAACTGCCTCGTTTTTCATTAATGACCGATGAGCAAGGAACCTGCTTCCCGCAACTGGATTTTCTCCATCTATTTGAAGTGGAATTCTCGAATTCCGAAGATTACCTGTATTTCCTGTAGTTAAATTCCTTCGATGTGTTCGATTCTTCAAATTTCATACGAATTACATGTACTTTCTCCATCTAAATACGAAAATACGTCAAATTCGAGCAAATTAGCTGTAGTTTATGCATCTAAAGACGAATCGGCACTCACCTTGCGTTCGCAAGCTACAAATCAACCTCAAACCTTTCTCAGGGCTGTCTTTTGGGACAGCCCTTGTATTCGTGTGGATTAGCGTTCTTAAGCGTCGGCATCTTCTGATTGCGAAAGTAAGCGATCTAGCTTAAGTGTGACTCTAAAGGTATGCTCAGCAATTTGTTGCTTGTTCGTGACGATAGCTTTATACGAAATTGGTTTACCTAAGTTTTCTAAAATCCCCATAGGAACAGCTCCTTTGACATCTAGTTTCCTAGGAAACAACGTAACGGGATAAGGCAATGAGAAAAAGGGATTTAACATAGCCAATAACTCCTGACACAGGTATGATAATGACGAAAGGCATTTTGTAGCAGGGGAGGAAGATTCGGAAATGGCTAAAGGCAGCGAAGGGATTCAAGCTTATAAGCATTCTCCAGAAAAACAACAGCAGCTCTACCGCAAAACTTTACGCACAGTCATCGTCGCTCAACTATTCGGCGGGGCAGGGCTCGCGGCAGGTGTGACGGTCGGAGCGTTACTCGCACAAGATATGCTTGGAACGGACAGCTTGGCTGGTATCCCTTCGGCATTGTTGACACTAGGTGCCGCTTCGTCCGCCTGGATAGTTGGAAGACTGTCTGGGCGTTATGGTCGGAGGGTAGGCTTAACAGCCGGTTTCCTCGCAGGAGGAGTAGGGGCTATGGGCGTTGTATTCGCAGCTATTGCGAATAGCCTGCCACTTCTGTTCCTCTCGATGCTGATTTACGGCGCAGGCACATCAACGAATCTCCAAACACGTTATGCGGGAACCGACTTGGCTAGGCCTAAGCAGCGGGCAAGAGCGATTAGCTTAGCCATGGTCTTCACGACGTTTGGTGCAGTCGCAGGGCCGAACTTAGTCGGAGTGATGGGGCATTTCGCGACATCCGTCGGTGCACCAGCACTGGCGGGGCCATTCATGCTAGCCGCTGCGGCTTTTGTGCTGGCGGGCTTGGTATTGTGGGTTTGGCTCCGGCCCGATCCTTATATCGTAGCTAAAGCGATAGCCGAGGCGCAGGAAACGAATCAAGCGCATGGGGCGGTTTCTGCGAATCCTTCAGCGCCTGCTGGGCGTAACCGAGGCATACTCATCGGGACCACGGTGATGGTGTTGACGCAGATTGTCATGGTAGCGATCATGACGATGACGCCGATCCATATGAAGCATCATGGACACGGCTTAGATGCGGTCGGCATGGTAATTGGCATCCATGTCGCAGCGATGTTCTTGCCTTCCTTGGTAACGGGTATACTTGTGGATAAACTAGGGCGCATCTTCATGTCCTGTGCATCGGGGGTTACGCTGCTATTGGCCGGACTGTTTGCTGCATGGGCGCCGGCGGATTCGATGCTCTGGCTCATTGTCGCGCTGGCCTTGCTCGGACTTGGCTGGAATTTTGGTTTAATCAGCGGTACTGCGCAGATTATTGATGCGACAACACCGGCAACACGTGCGAGGACGCAAGGGACTGTCGATGTCTTAGTCTCGTTGGCGGGAGCATCTGGCGGAGCTTTGTCAGGCATGGTTGTTGCGCATTCAAGCTTTGCTTGGCTCTCGTTGGCGGGAGGCTTCCTATCTCTGTTGTTGATCCCTGTTGTGATCTGGTCGCGTAGAGGGAGTGCGAGTGGCGGCGAGGCTGTATTTAATTCCTTTAAGTAGTCATTTTTAGAAAAAATAAAAATCATCGATTCATTTAAGAGGCGGTTCATTGCTAAGAAATTGGCGGTGAGCCGTCTTTTGTTTTGTAATAAATAGGTAATTAGTTGTATGGATGTATTTTCCAATTAATAGTATATTCCAATGTATCATGGAAATGGGATTATCATCCAAATAAATAGATGAAATCCCCAATTTTCCTGCAACTTTTTAGTTACTTGCACCGTCTACTTTATCATACGGATAATTTGGAAATGAAAGGAAAATCAACCATATGACAAACTGGTTGCGTAAAAAAAGCACATTGGAGGCTTTTTCTGTCGAAGAAGAACCGTTATCTGACGTGGCTTCCTCTCGCATTATTGGGCCCCATTTGCCTTTGTTGACGGTAAGTGATGTACATCGCTCCTTTCAAGTTGGAGGTCAGCAGCTAGATGTCCTGAAAGGGATTGAAATGGAGCTGAGGCCGCTGCAACTTGTCATGCTCAAAGGTCGATCGGGTTCGGGGAAAACAACGCTGCTTAACTTAATCGGAGGGCTGGATCTGCCAACGAAGGGGGAGATTTTGTTTCAAGAGTATGCCTTTCACCAAAGCAGTGATGATGAGAGGACGTTGATCCGTCGTAAAGAGATTGGTTTTATATTTCAATCTTATGCTTTAATGCCATTGTTATCTGCATGGGAAAATGTTGAGTTGGCGCTGCGCATGGCAGGGACGCCACGTTCTCAGTGGAAAGAGCGGGTCAATCATTGCCTAGACCTTGTTGGGCTTAGTAAACGGATGCATCATCGTCCCTATGAGCTCTCTGGTGGTGAACAGCAGCGTGTCGCGATCGCCAAAGCTATTGCACATAAGCCATCGCTCATACTGGCGGATGAACCAACGGCTGAGCTGGATTCTCAGATGGGCGCCCAAATTATGTCTGTTTTTCGAAGCATCATCGCTACAGAGGAAATCACGATTTGTATGACCACACACGACCCTACAATCTTGGAGGTTGCCGATCATGTTTATGAAATGGTGGACGGAAGATTCGTCACGTAAGTGGGCGATGAGACCGCTAGCAGCACTATTATTAAGTTCCACACTCCTTCTTGCTTCGGGATGCTCACTGTTGCCCAAGGAACAAGATGAAGAAGCGCTTCCGTCGATTAATCCACCTAAGCTTTCGAAAAAGCCTGAATATACGGTGAAAACAGAAACCCTTGAGACGAAAGTGAGAGGGAGCGGGCGATTAATGGCTTTGCAAGAAGAGAAATTGTTCTTCTCCGAAGATATGTCTGCCAAACGGATAAGTGCCATACTTGTGAAAAATGGAGATTCCGTTGAACAGGGACAGCCGATTGCAGAACTCGACTTATCGGATATCGAGAGCGATTTGAAACGGAAGAAGCTTCAAACACGTAAGGACGAGCTGACGATGATCGAAACGCTCCGCAAGGCTGACGAAATGTCACCTGAACAAGTCGAGCAGGCGAAGATTGATTTTGAACTGAAACGTGAAGAGCTGACGAAGCTTGAATCACAAGTGAGTAAAGCGAAACTGCTCGCACCGTTCAGTGGAACAATTGTCACCGTATCTGCTAAGAAAGGTGATACCGTGAAATCCGGGGAATCCGTAGCAACTCTCGCTGATTTGAAAGAACTGACTGTCGCTGCAAGCATTAGTGCTGATGATGCGAAGAAAGTGGCTATCGGCATGGAAGTTCAGGTAGATATCAATTCAGCTGGTCAGCACAAAGGGAAAGTAAAGCAGCTTCCAAACCCGCAAGCTGGAAACAACAATAATAATGGTGGGTTCCCGGGTCAGGGGCAACAAGGGGAACAGGACACGATTGATAACTATTTGGTTGTTCAATTGAATGAGTTTCCGAAAGGGCTGAATCGCGGTACGCCGCTAAGTGTGACGATTATTACCCAGAGGAAAGAAAACGCCACGACGATCCCGCTTGCAGCTCTACGTTCCTATTCGGGCCGAAATTATGTGCAAGTCGTTGATGCCCAAGGAAATAAGAAAGAAGTGGATGTAGAAATTGGTCAGCAGACGTCAACGGATGTGGAAATCATAAAGGGTCTCACAGCCGGACAGAAAGTAGTAGGTCGCTAATGTCCATGCCGATGCTGCGGTTTTTATTTCGGAAAATGTGGAATACCCGCTGGCTAACGCTCAGCACCCTGCTTGGTCTTGTCATGGCCGTGGCTTTCACCACGAGCATTCCCATGTATGCCGATGGGTCTCTGAAGCGTGTTGTCGCCAAATCATTAGAAGAAAAGAGCGAGGGACTTCCCGCAGGCTCACTACTTATGCGGTATCAAGCAGTAGGAACAGAACGTGCAGATTTGAATGATCTGGAGAGCGTCAAGACGTATATCCAACAGGATGTTCCCAAAGATATCGCTTTTCCCATACATACATATGCAAGTAGTTATGCAATTAAAGGAGCACAATTAACGCCCGCTGAGGGTACAAAAGCAGATCCTAGTAAACGTCGTCAAATGACGTTAACGTCAATAAGCGGGTTAAAGGATCAAGTCGATTGGTCAAACGGACAAATGCCTTCTGGACAATTACAAAATGGCCAATTGGAAGCCGTCGTCCTAGAAGAAGCTTTGTTTCGCAATGATTTGCACGTAGGTGACGTGTTTAACTATTCCGTTGCAAGTGCAAGCGGCAGTCAATTGCTCAAGGTGAAGATCGTAGGTTCCTTCAAACCGAAGAACGAAACGAGTGCGTATTGGTTCCAAGGGTTAGAAGGGTTAGTTAATGCACTTATTATTAATGATGATGTATTCATGAAGACGTTGCTGACGGAGAAGAAAATTCCGCTGCAACTTGCTAATTGGTATTATGCTTTCGATCTGCGCAACATTCAAACAAGTCAATTGTCGCCGCTAGAGAGTCGTTTGGAACGACTCGATATTAACTTGTTCCAGAAACTTAAGAATACAAAGGTAGATGTATCCTTTAAGCCGATTCTAACCGAGTTTAAAGCTCAGAGCCTACAGATGCAGATTTTATTATTCACATTGGCGGCGCCCATGATTGCCATGGTTTTCTATTACATTATGATGAATGCCAGACAATCGCTGGATCGGCAGCGAGGCGTGATTGCGATTCTGCGAAGTCGTGGGGGCAGCACGAAGCAAATTGTGGGAATTTACTTTCTAGAAGGATTGGTACTAGGCGTGATAGCGCTGTTGATCGGACCGTTTATGGGCTGGTTCATGGCGAAGAGCATTGGTTCTACCAGTGGGTTCCTAACATTCGTGGATCGCAAATCGATTCCGATTAGCTTTACACCAGAAGCGATGCTTTACGGTGGGCTTGCTGTTCTCATTGCGATTCTTGCCAGCGTTATTCCAGCTGTGCTTTTTGCTAGATCTTCAATCGTCAACTATAAGCAGCAGCTTGCAAGGTCAGACCGTTCGCCACTATGGCAGAGGTGGTTTCTCGACATTGTCCTGCTGGGGGTAGTTGGGTATGGTTTCTACTTATTTGACCAACGTCAAGTACTATCCGTGCAAACAGGAATGACAACTGATCAACTTCAGGTGCACCCGTTGCTGTTTTTCGTACCAGCACTTTCGATCTTCGCACTGGGACTGTTCTTTCTACGCATCTTTCCATGGTTGCTACGGTTGTTCGGTTGGTTTGGCCGAAAGTTCCTGCCTGTGCCGCTCTATTTAACGCTTATTCAGCTGTCTCGTTCAGCCAAAGCGTATTATCCGTTAATGCTGTTGCTCATTCTTACACTCGGTCTTGGTGTGTACAATTCCTCGGCTGCACGTACGATAGATTTGAATTCTTCGGAGCGAATCTTATACCAGTATGGTACCGACGTTGTGATACAAACCGTGTGGGAAGGTTTCTCCGATGATTTGCCGCAGGACCCGAACGCCGGTGGAAAAGGCGGCGAAGCTCAAGGAGGGAATGGGGCAAACGGAGGATCCGGTTCAGGCGGTGGCCAAAACCAGGGGCAAGGTCAAGGCGGTCCGAAGCCTGGTGAGGAAACCCCCACCAAAATACGTTATGTAGAGCCGCCATTTCAAGTATTCCGCGATTTGGAAGGCGTTCAGGCTGCTGCCAGAGTGATGCAAACCAAAGGAAATGTCGTCGTTTCCGGTAAATCCACTGGGCAGGGAACGATTATGGGGATCGATAATACGGATTTCGCTAAAGTAGCGTGGTTCCGACCTGATTTATTCCCTGCCCATCCGAATCAATATTTGAATTTGCTAGGCAGCTATGAGCAAGCGGTTATCATTCCATCCAGTTATGCCAGCAAATATGCGCTTAAGGAGGGTGATTTGCTATCCATTACAGTCGGACAGCAGCCCTTGGAATTCGTGATTGTTGGGATATTACCATATTGGCCGGCTCAATATCCGGATCAAACACCATTTTTCATAGCAAATCTGGATTACATCTACGATCAAGCACCAATTTTACCCTATGAAGTATGGCTCAAAATGAAACCGGACGCTAAAGTGGCTCCGATCGTTACAGCTTTACAGGGCAAAGGAATTGAAATTGCTTCCATTAAGGATGTTCGCAACGAGCTCATCGTCCAGAAGAAGCTCCCAGCAAGAGGTGGCGTATTCGGTATTCTTAGCTTGGGTTTTCTCGTTTCTGTCGTTGTGTCTTTGATCGGTTATATGCTGTATTGGTTCTTTAACTTATCTAGCAGGGTTGTACAATTCGGTGTCCTGCGTGCTATGGGGCTTTCCCGTAAGCAATTGACGGGGATGCTGCTGCTCGAGCAGGGGTTCACCGCTGGACTTTCCATCGTGTTAGGTATCGTAATTGGCAAGCTAACGAGCTATTTCTTCCTACCCTTTCTACAAACATCCCAGAATGTAAAGACGCAGGTGCCGCCGTTCCGAGTCATCTTCGATTCCAAAGACACCTATCAGTTATATTTCGTGGTTGCTTTCATGATGCTAACTGGCGCACTGTTGCTGTTCTTACACATTAGAAGGCTGCGCGTTCATCAGGCAGTGAAACTGGGGGAGGAGAAATAGCGTGATTACTTGCGAGGGCTTAGTGAAAATTTATAAAACCGACGAGATCGAAGTTGTCGCGTTGCAAGGACTTAATATCCAGATTGACGACGGGGAGTTAATGGCGATTATTGGCAATAGCGG
Organism: Paenibacillus sp. 2RAB27; assembly: GCF_052115445.1. Lineage (NCBI taxonomy): Bacteria > Bacillati > Bacillota > Bacilli > Caryophanales > Paenibacillaceae > Paenibacillus > Paenibacillus sp. 2RAB27. The sequence continues at coordinate 15,330 of NZ_JBFRGR010000012.1, read as the reverse complement.
AAGCGGTAAATCTACCTTGCTGAACATCTTAGGAGGTCTTGATCGCCCTTCCGCAGGTGGAGTGAAAGTCGGAGATTGGGATTTGCTTAAGATTACAGATAAGCAGCTCGTTGATTACAAACGACATACGGTAGGCTTCATCTGGCAAAATAATGCGCGGAATCTCGTTTCCTACTTGACTGCACTTGAAAATGTGGAAATGCCCATGATGCTTAGCGGGAACTATGATCCTGCCTACGCGAAGCAATTGCTGGACTGGGTGGGCCTTAGCCACCGTCTAAATAATAAACTGCAAGAGCTTTCCGGTGGTGAGCAACAGCGCGTGGCCATTGCGATTTCGCTAGCAAACCGTCCACGATTACTGCTGGCAGATGAACCTACGGGGTCGGTGGATACGAAGACGGCGGATATGATTCTTTCTATTTTCCAACGATTGAATAAGGAATTAGGTGTCACGATTGTGATTGTTACCCACGATATGTCTATGGCGGGCAAAGTAGGGCGCGTCGTTGCTATTCGAGATGGGATGACAAGCTCGGAGTTTATTGCCCGCAACCCTTCGATTTCGACTGTAGAGGGAATTTCGACAGGACTCACAGGTGATGCTCATGAGGAATATGTCGTGTTGGATCGTGCAGGCCGTCTACAGGTTCCCAAAGCGTATTTGGCCGCTCTGAACATTAACGGGAAAGCAACGATGGAGTTTGATGGCGATACGATCATGATTAAAGCACCGAGAGCACTACAGGCAAATGAGGAAAAAGATTCATCTAATTCGGGAGCGGTCGGAGGAAAATTAAAATGATAAAAATGACACGTAAAGTGATTGTTACAACCCTAACTTTAGCTTTGATGGCTCCACTTGCTGTTGCTTGTACCAAAGGGGAGAAAACCGACGATAATAAGGAGCGCGTGCTGAAGATCGCGACCAATATGGGCTATGGTGGTAATTATGAATATTTCACACAGCAATTCACCGAAATATTTGAATTTGCTAATCCGAATATCAAGCTAGAAATCATTTCAACGATGGATGAAAAGTTCATGAACGGAAACATTCAGCCGGGTGAGAAGATGCCGGATCCTATGGATAAGCTAAAAGAAGTGATGCAGAGCGATAATCCGCCGGATGTGGTCATGCTTGGTTATGAACAGTTGCCTGAAATCATCGAAAGTAACTTGCTATTACAGTTGGATTCTCGGATAACGAAAGATAAATTCGATACAACGGGCATTGTTCCAGCTGTGATAGAGGGAATGAAAAATGCAGGCGGAGGCAAGATTTATGCACTTGCTCCGACATTCAGTTCCTCTGCACTTATTTATAATAAGAAAATGTTCCAAGATGCAGGAGTCGATTATCCGAAAGACGGCATGACTTGGGATGAGACATTTGATCTTTCCAAACGATTGGCGAAAGGTGAAGGGGATAAGCGAATTAATGGGTTCTCTTTTACAACACAAGCCCAGGGTGGCGATTTGTTCTACGGCATGCAAATGTATACGGCTCCTCTGCAATTAAGAATGTTTGATGATGCTGGCGAGAAGATGACGGTAGATACGGACCAATGGGAGAAAGTATGGGCCAAAATGGCACAGTTGCAAAAAGATAATGTTTTCCCAGCGGTAGCAGATCCGCAGAAGCAAATGAATCAAAGGTATGATCAGAATAATCCTTTTGCGTACGATGATTTTATGTCGGGTCGGTTAGCTATGGGGATTCTCAATTATGGCCAAATTCAACAGCTCACGAACGCAAATAAAAATGCAGCCAATTATAAAGGCTACACACCGATCGATTGGGATGTTGTCACAATTCCTTCTCACCCTGAAGCCAAAGGCGTAGGCGGCTCTATTTATATGAACGGCATTATGGGCATTAACGCCAAATCGCAAAACCCAGACGATGCCTGGAAGTTCATCAAGTTCATTAATGGCGATGATTGGGCCAAACTAAAATCGCGCAGTCAAAATATGTTGGTGGCACGCTCCAAATACTTGAAACCTACAGAAGGACTGGATTTTCACATGGAAGCTTTTTATAATGTAACGCCGGCTCCAATTGAAGATAATTCGAAAATTTATCGTAATAATCCTAATATTTATCAAGTGCAAGAGATTGGTCGTAAGCTGTTTGCTGATGTCCTACAAGGGAAAATAACGGCTCGCGAAGCGCTTAAGAAATGGCAAACGGATGGCGATGCCATGCTCAAACAAATGAAAGAAAACCCAGCTGCGCCTATGCAACCGATGATGAATCAAGTTCAAGCGGTTCCCGCAGGATAAGGTGGAAATGGAAGGAGGAAATAGCCCATCATGATCATCAAAACTCACCATAAGTATGTAGCAACTATAGCTTTGTCAGCGCTGCTTACGCTAGGAGCCATTGCACCTGTCTGGGCCGATAGCAGCCCCTCCACACTTGTTCTAGATGTGGGAAAGGTCAACATGACTGGAAGCAGTTACTTTGAGTTGAAACAGATTCATCTTCTACAGGATCAAAGTGGCAGATTGGCTACATTTACCATTTCTATTCATAACGAGGGTAGCAGTGAACTGCAATTTATCGATTATTGGGTGCGTCTGAAAAGCAAATCCGGTAATCAATTCTCAGCTCGGTTACTTCCGGCAGATAAGGATAAGAACCGGGTAGCTCCCGGTTCAACGACCGATATAACGTTCTATGCCACTGTGAATACGAGCACGAACTTACAAGATCTCGTTGTGCAGTTTATTAAGTGGGATTTCAACCAAGCTAACTTTGAACGAGTGTTAGGCGAGGTAGCCGTTCCTGATGACTATACAGATGTAACCCCTGCTGATCTTGCATCTGTGATTTCTGTTGGTGGAACTAACGTGAAGGCTTCGATTAAAAAGTTCGTCAGTAACAAGAATGAGAAATATCATGTTCCAACGGTGTATGTGAGCTTGGAGAATGTTGGAAGTCATACTGTAACTATTCCTGCGTACCTCTTCTCTATCCGCACTTCAGAAGGGCTGCTGTATCCGATGGAAGCCAAAGGATTGAAGGATTTGCAAATTAATCCGAAGGAGACGAAAGACATTCAGCTCTCGGGTTCGATTCCAGTTACAGTCGCGGCAGATGCTTGGCAATTAGCGGTTGCGGAGACGATTCCAGATTTGAAATTGAATGTCGCCGTTGCGAATTTCCAGCTTCCAGCTGTTTCTCAGCCCGAAGGAGGCTCCGTAGGGAAGGCATATACCTTCACAAGTAAATCTGGTGTGTATACGACTGAGCTTAATGGTTTGCACAGATTGCCGTGGGAAGATCAGGACCTGCTTACAGCCGATTTAACATTGAGTAATAAGGGGGAAGAATCACTGCCTATCCCGAAATTATCCGGGTATTTCTTATTGGATGACGCAGTGAAAATTGATGCAAAGCTTATTCAGACGGCCAAAGTGATTGGGTTGGGAGCGGGTGCAAGCGTCAATCTGCAAATTGCAGGTAAAGTACCCTATACGTACGAGTTTTCCCGCATTAAATTAGTTCTCCAAGAGAATGAGGGGGAAACGCCAGGAACGGGAACAGGTACAAGTACAGGCAGTACGACAGCTACGGATGTGCTGGAGTTCTCGACTCAAGCTGAACTTCAAGCCATTCCATTCATCGGTATGGGGCAATTTTATACATCGAATGACATCGGGCGAAAGGCGAAGTACGGGGTTCGGAGCGTATCGACCTATGAGGATAAAACGAATATCATGTACTCCGCGATGGTGGAAGCCACCAATTTGGAGAAGCGGTTCACGAATGTGTCCAAGCTCGTTGCTAATTTCCGTTCATCAGACGGTACGGTATTCCCGGCAAACGTTGTTGAAGTGAAGAACAAGATTAGTCCTACTGGCAAAGCGCTGCTCAATGTTTGGGCATCGGTTCCCAAGGGATTCTCCACGACAAATATGAATTTACTTCTAGGAGAAGCAGTCTCGGAAGGCAAGCTGTCGGAAGGTGAAAAATCCGTTCCAGATTCCTATGTGAATCCAATAGCTTACTGGCTGCCAGACGAGAAGACGAATGCAGCAACAACACTTAAAAATGTGGATTTATTCCCGTATACGATCTCGATTGATAAAATTGGAACATCCATTTCGGACGGTGTATTTACGTTGCAATTCAACTATGAGTTAACCAAAGAGAAAATGACGGAGATTAATACCGAAGGTCATAACTTGCTGCTTGTTTTTGAGGATGGCGGCGAAATTAAGCGATTTGAGAAGAGATTTGATTTCAAAGATTTTGATGTCATCAATGGAGATTCAACGGCGGATGAAGATTCTAAGATTCGTCTCGGTAAGAGAAACAATTTCAAAATATCAATTCCAGATCCTGGCCTCATTTATAATACAAAGTTTCTACAAAAATATACCCTCAGCATCTATGACGAATTCCAAGGTCAACGAAAGCTGCTAGCCACACAGAAGGCTGATTGGTTTATTACTACGGACTAATGGTTGACAGTAACGAAACCTACAACTGAACGCGGTCTATCTGCTTCAAGCGAATAACTGGATTTTCTACAGTTAGATTTTTAGTTTTGGGGATTAAACTCAGAATAGATGGATATTATACAGGTAATTACAAACATTTTTACCAATTTAAACAAAACGGGTAATTTTAACTACATGTTTTACAGTTAAATCGAGTTTGCGAGGAAATTACTCATAATTAGCTGTACATTTTCCAGTTAGTACAAATGTCTGTAGCAACTGCCTCACAAAAATAAACAAACTCTACCTCCAACATTCGAGCGATAAGGACCGTCAGGATGAACATACCTGACGGTTTTTATCACTACGAATAAAGGTGACTAATCTTGGCAAGGCTGTGGGTAGCCTTCTTAAGGATGAGGGGGAAGCCAATGAAATTTGTACTGGGTCGTTGTTTACTACAAGAACGCTTGGATGAGCACGGATTGGGTAGGGAGGAACTAGCTAGAGCTTTGTTCTATAAGCCGGAGCGGATTGGTGACTATATCGAAAATAAGAGAGTTATGCCCCTACAAGTGGCTATTTCCGTTGCGGATACCATCGGTTGTCAGGTGAGGGACTTGTATGAATTGATTAGCGAAAATCCCACCCTCTGATATAGAGAGTGGGATTTTTTTCATTTGTTTTATGAAGATGAGTTCGTAAAAACAATTTCAAAATCAGGCACGACTGAATTATCGCTGCTGTATCTCAGTTTCTCGGTTGCATCGGCTGTGTATGTGAGAACGACAGGAAAAGTTGATGTATGTACAAATGTGAAATCGTACATATTGGTGAAATAACTCGTGCTGTACCTAGCTAGGTAGCCGTTCTGGTTACGTGCGGTATCGTATCATTGCTCTGGCAATAATCTGACGTTCGTTAGTTGTACTTGGCTAGTATTCGAATAACTATCCTTTTGAATTGTTTTCTCCGATTGGCTAATAAAGTGAATTGGGCGATTTGGGAAATTCAAATTACCATAAGAATAGATATTTTCAGCTACATAAATGGTTGAAACATCTGGATTAGCAAGAGCATTTCCTAGTCCTTCAGCGTTGTTGACAAAGGCAGTAAGATTGCTTGAACCATCTGTGATAAAGTAATTCTTTTGAGATACAATTCTGATGAACCCATCATAATTTCCTAGACCGTTTAACTTAATTGCTCCTACGAAGCTGTAGAGTGCCCCTTGCAGTTTCATTTCGTCATTGCCAACTTCACAATACAGATCTACGCCACTCCAACCGACACCAGCAGATGAAATTGAAAATTTAGGAGACGTTAGCTTGATGTTGGAATCAGAAACGGATACCCCTCTGAGCGAGATAGGTCGGTTGAAATTGAATGGTGCTGATAGATGTATATCATTGAGTAATAAAATATAAGGAACACTAGTATCAGCATATGCCGCTAGTAGTTGGGATTCGTTCGTTACTGCTACACCTTGCTGCAAGTAAAGATATTTATAATTTTGACCCTTAGTAACAGTGAACGGCTGTATCGGATACAACACATAGCCTACTTTTTCAATAGTAAGGGTATAACTTGCATTTGCAGGAATATGACTAAAGCTGAACGAGCCGTTATCATCTGATGTGGTCGTTTGCACATAAGTATCGCCAATTGCCTGCAGAGTAACAGTCACATTAGATAGCACGGGGTTGTTATTGGTTGCATCGCTTGCTCTAACAACGCCTGTTATTGTCCCCAAGGGTTGAAACTCAAGTGTACCGATACTGTTCAGATTCGGGGTAACCGTGATCGCAGTTAACGGAAGTTTTGGTTGGTAGTCCGCAATAACGATCTCTTGAATCGTATATCCCACAGGCAAATTATAAAATGTAAATTGACCGCTTTCGTTTACATAAGCTGAGTAGCTAGTTCCTGGAATTGTAGCTTGTGTATACGCGATGATCTCACCGGTAGTGGATCTGGCGTAGCCCTGAACATTAGCGGTTTGATGCGTGAGACTTACCGAGACGGGCGGAGTCCCAGCTTGCAGGACATTCACGGATATGTCTTGTCCGATATAGTTCTCAGCTGAAATCTGAAGCTTATGGCTACCTACTGGGAGGTTATTAATTGTAAAATTACCAGATACATCTGTATATTCCGTTATTTCGGTTCCTTTAACACGGATTTGTACGGATGCTAAGTTGCTTCCCGTAGTAGAAGTCACCTTGCCTGAAATACTGCCTTTGAGCACGACAGCAGGAGATAACCGGATTGTTCCTGTATCATATACAATTTCTGAAACGGTAATGCCAGGGATATGTAGGGGTTGGAAACCTTCTTTCAATATATGTAATTCAGCTATTCCCACAGGTATGTTGGAGAGGGTGAATGACCCATTATTATCAGTCGGGATCGAATAGGTAGTGCCAGTGACACTAACCAAAGCTTCACTTAGCGGCTGATTATTGGAAGACGTCACTACACCACGAATACTACCTGTCAGTTGTGGACTAACTACTTTTGCAAGCTGAAGGGTAGGTATCGTCGTTAAGTTGTCCTTTGTTACGTTGAAGGCTTGCGTAATTGATGTGTAGGTGTCCTTCGTTACCGTGAGGCTTTGATTACCAGTCGGCACTTCGCTCAAGAAGAAATAGCCGCTAGAATTTGTAAGCACAGTCTTAGGTGTGGTGAGATCATCGACTGAAACAAGTGCTGACGCCAATGCGTGTTGATCAGGTCCATACACATAACCAGAAACGGAACCGTAGGTAGGGATTTTTCTCAAAATCAAATTGCTCAAGTTGCGAGTGTCCCCACTCCATATATTAAATAGTTCTGAAGATGCCGTGGCGTAACCTTCCTTTGTAACTTCAACTTTCGTCTGATAAGTAATAGGGACATCGTTGAATTGAAAATAACCCAATTCATTCGTCTGCATTTGCAAACTGGTTCCTTCAATTTTGATCTCAGCCTTATTAACCGCGGCACCGGTCTCATCCGTGACGAAGCCTGTAATTGTCCCAAGACTTGCCTCCTGATTACTGGACTGGATTTGTCTTAAGAGATTTCGTATATCAGCTTGATCAAATATATTTTTCCCTGTAATCGTACGCATTGCTTGTGGATCTTGAATGGCTTTCACCACGTCCGCAATATCAACGCCATTAGCGTCTTGATCGAGTGTATAGCTGGCAAGTACCGATGTCGGCAAAGTGCTAGACAGTAAACAAATACTTAAAAAAATCTTTAACTTTTTCATATATTCATCTCTCCTACAAAAAGCTATTCCAGACCTATTGATAGTTCATTAGATACACAAATCGTATCATATGTCGGGAGTTTTTTGTTGGTTTTTGGCGATTTTTGTTAGAAACTAATGGAAAGTTGCTTCTCAATAGATGATGAGTACCTATAACAACAAAAAGGGCTAAGAATCACCCAAATGGGGACTCTTAGCCCTTTACATTTACTCACACCGTGACAGGCATCAACTGCTCATGTTCATCATCATTACTCTCCGTCTTTTTACGAGAAAGGAAGTAAACACTTGTTAAGATCAGGGAAGCTACCAGATAGATACTCAAGTAGCCCACTTGGTGCCACATCTCCGCGTATTGACCACTGGAAATCACATACCGGAATCCTTGAATCGCATAGGTCATTGGCAGCCAAGGGTGAAGGGCTTGAGCCCAATTCGGCAGCAACTCTAGCGGGTAGGTCCCAGCACTTGAAGCTAACTGAAGGATCATCAGCAGCAGAACAACGAATCGACCTGGTTGATCCAACCATGTGACGAACATTTGGATAATCAGCATGAAGGTTAAGCCGACGACGAAGGTAAAGACATAGAACAACGGAACACTCTGGACCTTCAAATCTAGCACATAGGTGAGTACGGTCGTTGCAATCAATGCTTGGAAAGTACTCATTAGACTAAAAGTAAGCAGCTTGCTTACCAGTAATTGAAGCCCCCGTGCCCCTGGCGTGGATGTGCTTCTGGCTGCATAGATGGTCGTGAACACAAGCGAGCCTGCAAATAACGCCATGGATATGAAATAAGGAGCAATACCGTTCGCGTAGATCGCAACCTTGCGATCATCATTGGCTGTAATCTTTACGGGCTCCGCCAGCATTTTGATCGTATTGTCATCCGCTTTGACAGCTGCAGTTTGCTTCGCGGCATCATTCAATTTCGTGGCGAGTTGTCCGCTGCCATCCACCAACTTCGGTGCACCAGCGTCAAGCGCAGTCGCACCTTCATTCAGCTGCGCCGCGCCGCTGGCTGCCTTGTGAATACCCGCGGACATTTGCGTCATGCCGCTGGCCAGATCTCCAGCGCCGGTGCTGACTTGCGCCGCGCCGCTTTGCAGCTTGTTGCCGCCAGTGGCAAGCTGCGGCAAGTTCGCATTGAAGGTGTGCAAGCCATCAGCCAGCTGCTGCCCACCCGTTTGGAGCTGCGTTGCGCCAGCAACGAGTTGTTTGTTGCCGTCACGTAGCTTCTCAGCTCCAGCGACTAGCTTTTCCGTGCCTGAAGCGACAGCCTGCCCTCCTGTGAGGAGCTTTATCTCCGCGTCATGCAGCTTCTTGTTTCCATCTGCGACATCCTTGCTGGCTGCAAGCAGCTTGGTTACTGTTGCATTCGAAGCGAGATCGGGATGAGCTGCGACGAATGCCTCAAGACCTGAGGCAAGCTGTGCGGAGCCGTCTTCCAATTTATCACTAGCGCTTAGGGCTGACGTAAGGCCCTCTACTAATTGTGTACTTCCTTTTGAAGTTGAGGCAAGGCCAGAAGCCAATTGATCGGCTCCCGTTTGAGAGGCTTGTAATCCCGTAACCAAGGAAGATGCGCCTGCTGCTGATTTTTGAGCGCCTTGTTCCAGCTGAGCGCCTGCGGTTTGCAATTGGCTCACTCCGCCAGCAAGTGTAGCGGCACCTTTACTAACTTCCAATGCGCCTGTGCTTAGTCCAGCTGCCCCTTTTTGCAACAAGCCAGCACTGTCATCTAACTGCTTGGTACCGTCCGCAAGAATAACCAAATTGGTTTTTACCTCATGAATCCCGTCACTTAAAGTCTTTGCGCCAGCCTGAAGATCGGAGGCTCCTTTTCCGGCTTCGCTGAGCCCATTTGAAATGGTTTCGAATTCCGAGAGAATACTCGTTGAATAGGCTTCTGTTAGCGTTTTGGACAACTTATTTCGTAATTCCTTCGTTGCGCTTTCTCCGATTTGACCTGCTACAAAGTTGTAATAGCTGTTGGATTCGAAAATGATCTCCGCCTGTTTCKGAGTCGTGCTCGTAATGGAGGCTGCATCTGTTGAAAATGTGGGGGGAACCGTAATCGTCGCATAATAATGATTATTTCTCATCCCCTGTGCAGCTTCTTCTGCACTCATAAACCCCCAAGAAAAACTGTTGTTTTTCTTCAGTTCATCCATGAATTCATTGCCTATATTTCGTGACTCGCCTTCAAACTCAGCGCCTTGATCCAAGTTCACAACGGCGATCGGGAGCTTCTCGAGTTGCCCGTAGGGGTCCCAAGTTCCTTTGATCAAGAATCCACTATACAGAATAGGAACTAAGGCGACAGCTACGAAAGTGATGATCATCATAGGGTTCCTAATAAAGCGGCGAAATTCAGCGGCAAATACGTTTAAAATGTTTTTTTTCAATTGCAATGCTCCTTTACTTGTGACAATCGTCGTTAATGATGTTCCCTTTTTCCAATCAATTATTCGAAAGATGTAAGGCTCCATCTAGAGTTACTCGGCAAGGTGAATAGGATTACTGTATAATACCACTGACAGATGATAAAATATATTTAAGTTTAATTTATTTATCTAAACAAAAAGTTAAGGATGAGTGACATTGAATATTATACAGCTCCAATATTTCGTTGATTCGGCGGAGTCGGGCTCTTTTACAGAAACGGCCAAAAAGCACGGGATTACCGTCCCTGCCGTCAGTCAATCCATCAGTCAACTAGAGAATGAGTTAGAAACTAAGCTTTTTACCCGTTCCAAAAAAGGGATTGCTCTTACACAGGATGGGTTTAAAGCTATGAAATATGCACGTACCATACTGACTAACGTCCGAAATATGAGAAATGAGCTCTCCAAGTCCAATCCAATCAACACAGGGAATATCGTAATCGCTACCATACCTGGCATGGTTTCGTTGGTAACGGACACCACGATTACCTTTATGGGGATCTATCCTTATATTAATGTTCAACTTTTGGAGGGCGATAATACAGCGGTTATGAATCAGGTGATGAAAGGGGAGGCAGATATGGGGTTCGTCTCCTTGTCACGCGAGAGTCAGGACGACTCCTTCACGTGGGAGCCTGTGATTCGCGGGGAAGCGGTCATTGTGGTGAATAAGCAATCCCCTTTGCGTTTTTTAACAGCGATAACAAGCTCTGAATTACATAATGAAGTATTGGTTATTTATAAAGATGCTTATATTGAGAGGATTGCAGCGGAATTGATTGCGGGAGACTCTGGCAACCGAATTGCATTGACGACCAATAACACCCAAGCCATCATGCAAATGGTTAGCCGCGGTAATGCCATCACCATCGCGACGGATTACATCGTGACTACGATGCCAGAGAAATTCAAGAGTGAGGTCGTTTCGATACCGATTGGAAAATATAAAAAATACCCGAACTATCTCTGGCGAATTACGAAGAAGGATGTTGAAGTGTCTGCGATCATTAAGGAGTATACGCAGCATTTGTATGCGAATTTGGAGTGAGGGTAATAACCACATTCCCCTTCTTACGCCCAGTTTCCACATACCTATGAGCCTCACCCATCTGTTCCAACGGATAACGTCTGTCAATCACGGCTTTCATGTCACCCGCATCAAAAAGCTCCGCAAGAAAAGCGAGATTCTCTTTCTTCTGCTGTAAGCCTGAAGCTGTAAACTTGGCTTTTTTGCTGCCGATCTTGGATGTCCATAGCATCTGAAGCATAATGCCCAGCGATGGAACGGTAGTGAGATAGACCCCATTTGCAGATAGCGAGCCTCTACATTGTGAGAATGACCGCTTACCTACCGCATCGAAAATAACATCGTAAGTTTGACCACTTTTGGCAAAATCCTTTTGGTTATAGTCAATGACCTGATCTGCCCCCAGCGATTTCACCAATTCGGCATTCGTGGAACTGCATACACCTGTCACCTCAGCACCGAAGTACTTCGCCAGTTGTACCGCGTAAGCCCCCACGGATCCGGAGGCGCCGTTGATCAAGATCTTGTGTCCCCGTTGAAGTCGTGCCGTATCTCGGAGAAATATCAATGCCGTTAAGCCGCCGTCACAGAGACCCGCAGCCTCTTCATAGCTCGCATGAACTGGAAGCTTAGCCAATGTGCCAGCTTCAGGCAGACATACGTACTCCGCATAGGCGCCGAAAGTAGTCGGACTAATACCACAAACACGGTCTCCACTCCGGAAGGACGTTACAATTTTACCCACAGCATCAATTTCACCTGCGAATTCCACACCTAGTATCGTATGTTTGGGCCTGCGCAGACCATACATCAGTCGGATGATGAAAGGGTCAGCCTTGCGAAAAGCACAATCCGAAGGGGTGACAATGGCCGCGTGCAGTTTAATGCGTACTTCATTGTCTTTGGGGGTCGGCTTTGCTACCTCTGTGAGCTGAAGAACCTCAGGTGTTCCGTACTTCGTACATACAATCGCTCTCATTCGAATCCCTCCTGGATGCATTGTCGTTGGTCATTCTCATACCTGCTTATTCTCAACAAAGAAAACATCTTCCAACGGTAACTTGAAGACACCTGCAATACGAAAAGCTAATTCCAAAGAAGGGGAGTATTTGCCCTGTTCGAGGGCGACGATGGTTTGTCTGGTTACCCCGACTTTATCTGCCAACTGCTGTTGGGTCATTTCATCCTGATTAAATCGTAATTTCCGTATGTGATTGCTGATCAGACTTTTGCCCATCTTAAACTCCTTTCCGATAATGGTAGAGCTGCGTGAATACACCGGCCATTTCTGAGAAAAATCCTGAGAAAATAAGAATGATGAACATCGTGGCAGGCGTCATATCCAACACCAGCGATCCCATGGCTAGAAGAAAACCAATCGTAAAGACATAATGCGAATTTCTTGTCGCTTTCAAATCAATGAGTTTGTCGAGTTCATCGGAGAAAGAAGGTTCAATTTCCTTCGTTGTTATGCGATAGATGATATTGAAGACAATAGCGATGATGATTTTAGCTACAACAGACACGGGAATTAGGATGAGAATGGCAGCTGCCCAAAAGCGGAGAGTTTCCATCGTATCCATATTCGTATTGGGAACCTTTTGAAAGACATACCAACAATAAAAACCAAAAATCAGTACCGTGCTTATAAATGAGACGATATGCTTTTTCTCTTGATAGGACATTCCTTTCATGCCTCCTGTATGTTCATTTTTACCTATAGTAAAGTATTCTATACATAATGTAACTTATACTATACATTAAGTCAACTGTACAATACACCATTTAATTAAAAATGTCGTGACCCCAAACATGATATAATCAGCCTAGAATGAATGATGCCAGGTCAAAGGGGATAGCTATGAGTGTAATTCGATTGGAGAACGTTACGAAGAAATATGAAGACGCGATGATTTTTCGCGATATTTATTTTAAGGTGAGTCAGGGTGAGCGAATTGGCTTAATTGGTCGGAACGGTGCGGGGAAATCGACGGTTTTTAGACTGATCATGGGGAAAGAAGAGCCCACGTCAGGCAAAGTAGAAGTTGATCCTCAGGTTAAAATAGGGTACTTCTCACAATTCTCAGAAATGACAGGAAGCTTGTCCGTTCAAGAAGAGTTGGAAATGTGTTTTGAGCAGGTTGCGATGATTGAACGCGAGTTGCAGGAAGTTGGTGAAGGGCTCGGTACCGTCACGGATGACGGCGAGATGGATAAGCTGCTGACGAGGCAAGCTGAGCTATTTGAGCAAATGGAACATTTGGACGGGTGGAATGTGTCCGTTGAGATCAACACCGTTCTAACTAAGCTTGGGTTTAATGAACGGTCTCGTCACCAACCTGTCGATGAATTGTCCGGGGGCTGGAGAAACCGCGCGGCGCTTGCCAAAATGCTCATAGAGCAACCTGATGTTGTCCTGCTGGACGAGCCGACCAACTACTTGGATATCGAAGGGATCGCTTGGTTGGAGCAGTGGCTCTATCGGTTCAAAGGCGCGATGATTCTGATTTCCCATGACCGGGAGTTTATCGACAAAGTGGTCACGCAAGTGATCGAGATCGAGAACTATCGCTTTCAGGAATATGAGGGGAATTACACCGATTATATCCGCAAAAAGAAGATGCGCAAAAAGGAGCTCGACCGCCAATTTGAGTGGGAAGAAGAGCTGCTCCTCATGGAGTCGGAGGCTATCGACAGCCGCGCCAGCAAGAAAATGTCCAAGGACCGTCTCTCGCGTCAGCTAGCAGATAACAAGAAAAGGATCGAACCACACCCTATTAACGTGTTGATCACGGATATTTACGAGCGTCTGCGGTTTCCGGACAAGCTGTGCGAGGTGAAAGGGATCGGGCAGACCTACGAGGATCGGACCATTTTCCAAGACGTTAGCTTCGATATTCAAAAGGAAGACCGCCTAGTCATTGTGGGCCCGAACGGAAGCGGGAAATCCACGCTTATTAAGGTGCTCACAGGACAGGAGAAGCCGGAGTCCGGCGAGGTGATCTGGGAGAAAGGCGTCAGCTACGCGTATTTTAACCGGATGTGGGAGGAGCTTAATCCGAAGGATACCGTTAGTCATGCTGTGAATACGTACGGCCTTGGACTGGATGCGCCGCGGAAAAAGGTGAACAAATTCCTCGCCATGCTGCAATTTTCAGAGATGGACCTCAGCAAGTTTATTGGCAACCTATCTGGTGGTCAAAAGGCTAGAGTCGCGCTAGCGAAGTGCCTTCTCTCTGGCGCCGCGGTCATCATCTTGGATGAGCCGACGAACCATCTCGATCTCATGAGTATTCAAGTCATGGAGCAGGCATTGATTCATTTCCCTGGTGCAGTCATTACGGTCAGCCACGATCGGTTCTTTATTGATAAAATCGGCACGAAAATGCTGACGTTTGACCCGGCGACGGGGGTAACTGAGCAGAATTTATAAGTGAGGAGAGGGTCGTGTGGGAGAGTTTACTGTTGTACAAAGTATTTGGATTCAGGTATCGCTTGAACGTGCATGGCAAGCGGTGACGGAAGGGGATCAGCTTACGATGTGGTACTCACCGGGCTCTCCATGGGACGTACTGGAGCTTTCGCCAGGTGCTGCGGTTTACTTCCACCATTCACCGAACGAGTACCATGAGGGGACGGGGGTTGTCACCTTGCAAGCAACCATCGAGGCGGTGGAGTCTCTAGAACGCTTCGCGTTGCGATGGGAGTTTAGTGTGCCAGATTCTGAGATGATCACGACATTTCTCACTGCGGAGGAAGGTGACGGCACACGTGTGACGATCACGGAGACGGGTTATGAGAGCGAAGAGCAGGCGAAGCCGACCGAAGAGGGCTATGCCATGTCTTTGGAGAATTTGAAGGCTTACTTGGAGGGGCATGAGTTGCCTTATTAGAAAGAAGCGTGAGCCTCATCATCTTGAGCTTGGAGCCACTAACTGGATAACATACAGTTAATTTCGCCCGAATAAGCGCTTTTGTTCAATTAACTGGAAAAAGCCAGACTGTCGAGAAAGTCTCGACAGTCTTTATTATTTTCTTTTTAGTTCATCACATTACCGCGTTAATTTGGTATAATATAAGTATACTCTTGAAAGTGGTGAACCTCATGCTTCGCTCTAAACCGAATGACCCTCAATTAGACTATGA